>SHVZ01000018.1 GCA_009694025.1 Alphaproteobacteria bacterium
CGCGATCGTCCGCTGACCCTGGATCGCCTCGAGCGCCACCTTCGCCTTGAACTCGGCCGTAAACCGTCTGCGCGTCTTCATCGGGGATCTTCCTTCTCGTCGTCAGATCCACCTTAGCCCCCTGTCTCAGGAACCGGGACCACCTCTCCCATCTCATCCAGTCCGGTTGCCGCCTCAGCCAAAAGGAAGCGCCGTTCCCTGTGCCGCGTCAAGGCGCATTTCGTCTTCGGGTGGGGGAAATCCCTTGCAAATGCCGGTATCGGCACGCTTCTGAGGGATGAGGCGCGCCCGTTTCGCCGCTTGAGCTTGCCATCGCCATCTGCCCCTCCCCGATCTAAACTTGGCTTAGCGAACAACCGACAGAGTGTGGAATCCGTGGGCCGTCTCGACTTCGTCGCCAGGCGACTGCTGAAAAGCGTGGCGATCCTGCTGGCCATAGTCGTCATGAACTTCCTCTTGATCCGGCTGGCGCCGGGCGATCCCGCGAGCGTGATCGCCGGCGAGGCGGGCGCCGCCGATGAAAAGTTCATATCCCAGCTTCGCGAGCAATTCGGCCTCGACAAGCCGTTGACGACCCAGCTCGCCATCTATGTCGGCGGCGTCGTCAGGTTCGACCTCGGGTGGTCCTACCGCAACCAACGTTCGGTCGCCGACATGGTCGGCGAGCGGCTGCCGGCGACGCTGCTCCTGACCGTCACCGCCTTCATGCTGGCGCTCGGGGTCGGGGTCGGGCTCGGCGTGCTCGCCGCCACCAGGGTCGGCACATGGGCAGACAGCCTGGTCACGGTGGCGGCGCTCGGGTTCTATGCGACGCCGCTCTTTTGGGTCGGGCTGATGGCGATCCTTCTCTTCTCCGTCAATCTCGGCTGGGTTCCGGCCTTCGGCATGCAGACCCTCGGCGTCCAGATGACCGGCGCCGCGCGCGTGCTCGATGTCGCCCACCACCTGATCTTGCCGGCGCTGACGCTGGCGGTCTTCTTCGTCGCCATCTACGCCCGCCTGACGCGCGCGTCCATGCTGGAGGTGCAGGATATGGACTTCGTCCGCACTGCGCGGGCCAAGGGTCTCGCGCCCGCCCGCATCCTCCGCGCCCACACGCTCCGGAACGCGATCCTGCCCGTCATCACCTTCGCCGGCATTCAGGCGGGCCAGCTGGTCGGCGGCTCGATCGTGATCGAGACGGTCTTCGCCTGGCCCGGCATCGGCCGGCTCGCCTTCGAGGCGCTGCTGCAACGTGACTACAATCTGCTGCTCGGCGTCTTCTTCCTGACCTCGGTGATGGTCATCGCCTTCAACCTGGTGACCGACCTCGTCTACTCTCTGGTCGACCCGCGCATCGAGGTGGGCTCGTGACGGAGCTCTGGCAGCGCTACCGCCGCAATAAGGGCGCCGTCGTCGGCCTCACGGTCCTGGCGTTCATCGTCGTCCTCGCCGGGATCGCACCGCTCCTCTTTCCGGCGAGCCCCTGGGAGATGGCGGGAGCGCCGTTCCAGCGACCGTTCGGCGAATTTCTACTTGGTACGGACATGCTCGGGCGCAACGTGCTTGCCGGCATCGTCCACGGCGCGCGCGTCTCGCTGATGGTCGGTGTAGTCTCGACCTTCGTCGCCGTTACCCTCGGCCTCGCCCTCGGCGCGCTCGCCGGATATTTCGGCGGGGTCATCGACGACGCGCTCATGCGCTTCACCGAGTTCTTCCAGACCATTCCGTCCTTCGTCTTCGCCATCGTGCTGGTCGCCATCTTTCGCCCCTCGATCGCCTCGATCGTCGCCGCCATCGCCATCGTCAGCTGGCCGCCGGTCGCGCGCCTGGTTCGCGGCGAGTTCCTTTCGCTCCGCCGGCGCGAGTTCGTGCAGGCGGCCGTCGTCGTCGGCGAGAGCCATCTCCGCATCATCCTCGGCCAGATCCTACCCAATGCGCTGTCGCCGGTGATCGTCATGGCGTCCCTGATGATCGCTTCAGCGATCCTGCTGGAGAGCGCCTTGAGCTTCCTCGGTCTCGGCGATCCCAACCTGATGAGCTGGGGCTACATGATCGGCGCGTCCCGCAGCGTCATGCGCCAGGCCTGGTGGATGTCGACGTTCCCGGGCATCGCCATCTTCCTGACGGTCCTAGCCCTCAACCTGGTCGGCGAGGGCCTTTCCGACGCGATGAATCCACGCCTTGCGCGAAAGGGCCGCACATGACCGAGGCGCTTCTTTCGGTCCGCGGCCTGACCATCGACCTGCCGCCGGGCTCGGATCGGCCGCATGCGGTCGAGGACATCAGCTTCGACCTCTTCGAGAACGAGATCCTCTGCCTGGTCGGCGAGTCCGGTTCCGGCAAGTCGCTGACCGCGGCCGCGGTGATGGGCCTCCTGCCGCAGCCCTCGGTCAGGCCGTCGGCCGGACAGCTCCTGTTCGAGGGACGGAACCTACTGGAGCTCGACGAGGACGAATGGCGGACGCTCCGCGGCCGGCGCTTCGGCATGATCTTTCAAGAGCCGATGACCGCGCTCAACCCGGTGATGCGGGTCTCCAATCAGATCCTCGAGGTGCTGGAGGCCCATGGCGAGCCCGGCGGACCCGAGCGGGTGATGGAGCTGCTAAACGCGGTCAACCTGCCCGACCCCGAGCATCTCAAATCGGCCTACCCGCACCACCTCTCGGGCGGCCAGCGCCAGCGGGTGATGATCGCGATCGCGCTGGCGCTCCGGCCGACCATCCTGATCGCCGACGAACCAACCACCGCGCTCGACGTCACCACCCAGGCGCAGATCCTGGCGCTGATCCGCCAGCTGCAGTCCGAACGCCAGATGGGCGTCCTCTTCATCACCCACGATTTCGGCGTCGTCGCCGAGATCGCCGATCGGGTCGCGGTCATGCAGCATGGCCGCATCGTCGAGCTCGGAACCAAGGACCAGGTGCTGGAGCACCCGCGGCACGACTACACCCAGCGGCTGATCCGGGCGGTGCCGACGCTCGATCCGCCGGAGCGCCGCCCGCTCGACCGGGTGCAGACCGTGCTGTCGGTCAAGGGCCTCGGCAAGACCTACCGGACCCAGGGCGGCCTCTTCCGCCCGCGCCGGGTGGTCGCCGCGGCGAAGAACGTGACGCTCTCGATCCGGAAAGGCGAGACCCTGGGTCTGGTCGGCGAGTCCGGATCCGGCAAGACCACGGTCGGCCGCTGCATCATCCGCCTGATCGATTCCGATGCCGGCCGTATCGACTTCCACGGGGTCGATCTCAACGCTTTTCGCGGCCGCGCGCTTCGGCCCTATCGCAAGCGCGTGCAGATGATCTTCCAGGATCCTTTCGGCTCGCTGAACCCGCGCCACAGGGTCGGCGAGATCATCTCCGCCGGCCCCATCGCCTTCGGTACGTCGAAGACCGAGGCGATGAAGCGGGCGCAGGAATTGCTGCAGCTCGTCGGCCTCGACCCTACGGTCGTCGACCGCTATCCGCACGAGTTCTCCGGCGGCCAGCGCCAGCGCATCGGCATCGCCCGCGCCCTCGCTCTCCAGCCCGATCTCCTGATCGCCGACGAGCCGGTGTCCGCCCTCGACGTCTCGGTCCAGGCGCAGGTTCTCGATCTGCTCGCCGACATCAAGCGTCGCCTCAATCTCTCCATGCTGTTCATCACCCACGATCTCCGAGTCGCCGCCCAGGTCTGCGACCGGGTCGCAGTGATGTACCAGGGGGAGATCGTCGAGCAGGGATCGACCGGCGAGCTGTTCCGCCACCCGACCCATCCCTATACGCGGGCGCTGCTCGACTCCATTCCCGGCAGGCACTGGCGGGCGCGGGCCTAGGAACGCGCAATCGCGCTCGGCAAGCGGACGGCGCTTCGCCTATGTTGCAGGGCGATGATGAAGATTGCCGCGTCCGACCCTGATCTCGACCGCGTCCGCCGCCTTCCGTGCTGGCGGGGAAGCGTCAGCTTCGAGCCTCTCGGCGGGGGCTTGAGCAACCGCAACTACCGCGCTCGCGACGCCGAGGGCGACTGGGTCGTCCGGATCGCCGGCGAGGTGCCGGAGCATGGCATCGTCCGGGCCAACGACATCGCCGCGAGCCGTGCCGCCGCCGCCGCCGGGATCGCGCCGGAGCTGCGATACGCCGAGGCCGACATCCTCATCATCCGCTTCGTCGGCGGACGGACGCTGACCGAAGCCGATGTCCGGGACGCCTCGACCCGCCTCCGCATCGTCGATCTCCTCGGACGCGCGCACCGGGAGATCGGCCGGCACCTGCGCGGCCCGGCGGTCATGTTCTGGGTCTTCCACGCGCTCCGAGACTACGCCGCCCAGCTCCAGGATACCGCCGACGGCCGCGATCTCGACCGCTTGATGACGGCCGCCGCCGGCCTTGAGCAGGCGGTCGGTCGGATCGACGTGGTCTTCGGCCACAACGACCTCCTTCCGGCCAACATCATCGACGACGGAAGCCGGCTCTGGCTGATCGACTGGGAGTATGCCGGCTACGGCTCGCCGCTCTTCGATCTCGGCAACCTCGCCGGCAACTCGCAGCTCGACGAGGCTGCCTGGCGCGACCTGCTGGCCGCCTACCACGGCCGGCCGGCCGATGCCGGTCTCCTTCGCCGCGCTGGCGCCATGCGGGTCGCCTCGATCCTGCGCGAGTCCCTATGGGCGCGCGTTGCCAAGCGCCATCGCCGGGTCGCTGTCGACTTCGACGCCTATGCGGCGGAGCATCTCGCCCGCTTCTCGATCGCCCATCGCGCCTTCCTCGAGGAGCACGGATGACCGCGTTTCCCCGCCATGCCCGAGCCGTCGTCATCGGCGGCGGCATCATCGGCTGCTCGGTCGCCTACCACCTGGGGAAGCTGGGTTACCGCGAGGTTCTGCTGCTCGAGCGCCACAAGCTGACCAGCGGCTCGTCCTTCCATGCCGCCGGGCTCATCGGTCAGCTCCGCACGTCCGCCAACATCACCCAGCTCCTCAAGTACTCGGTCGAGCTCTACCACTCGATCGAAGCGGAGACCGGCCAGGCGACCGGCTGGAAGCGGAACGGCGGGCTCCGTCTCGCCTGCAACCGGGAACGGCTGACCGAGATCAAGCGTCAGGCGACCACGGCCCGCTCCTTCGGCCTGGAGATGCACCTGCTGACGCCGGCGGAGGCGAAGAAGCTGTGGCCGCTGATGGACATCGGCGACCTGGTCGGCGCTGCCTTCCTGCCGACCGATGGTCAGGCCAGCCCCTCCGACCTGACGCAGGCGCTCGCCAAGGGCGCGCGCATGAACGGCGTCACCATCGTCGAGGACGTGCCGGTGACGTCAATTAAAGTGAAGGACGGCCGCGCCGTCGGCGTCTCGACGCCGCTCGGCGACGTCGCCTGCGATGCCGTGGTCAACTGCGCCGGTCAGTGGGCGCGCGAGATCGGCCGGCTCGCCGGCGTCTCCGTGCCCCTGGTCTCGGTCCAGCACCAGTACCTGATCACCGAGCCGATGGGCGCGCCCCGCGATCTGCCGACGCTCCGCGATCCCGATCGCCTGATCTACTTCAAGGAAGAGGTCGGCGGCCTGGTCATGGGCGGCTACGAGCCGAACCCGATCCCCTGGGCCGAGAACGGTATCCCGGAGGGCTTCCACTTCACCCTCCTCAATCCGGACTGGGATCACTTCGAGCCGCTGATGGCGGAAGCCTTGGCACGGGTGCCGGGCCTGGAGACCGCCGGGATCAAGCAGCTCCTCAACGGTCCCGAGAGCTTCACGCCAGACGGCAACTTCATCCTGGGCGAGGCGCCGGAGGTCGAGGGCTTCTATGTCGGTGCCGGCTTCAACGCCTTCGGCATCGCATCAGCCGGCGGCGCCGGCAAGGCGCTTGCCGAGTGGATCGCCGGAGGCGAGCCGCCGATGGATCTCTGGCCGGTCGACATCCGCCGCTTCGGCCGGCCGCATCGCGACGCCGGCTGGGTCCGCACGCGCACGCTCGAAGCCTATGCCAAGCACTACACCATGGCTTGGCCGTTCGAGGAGATGAGGTCGGCACGGCCGACCCGGGTCTCGCCGCTCTACCTCCGCCTCAAGGACGAAGGCGCGGTCTTCGGCGAGAAGCTCGGCTGGGAACGGCCGAGCTGGTTCGCGCCGCCGGGTATCGAGGCCAAGGATGTCTACTCCTACGGCCGTCAGAACTGGTTCGCCCACGTGGGCTCCGAGCACCGGGCGTGCCGGGAGACTGCGGCACTATTCGACCAGACCTCCTTCGCCAAGTTCGAGCTTGTCGGGCGCGACGCCGAGAACGCGCTCCAATGGATCTGCGCCAACGACGTTGCCAAGCCGCCGGGCCGTCTCACCTACACCCAGATGCTCGACAAGAAGGGCGGCATCGCATGCGACCTGACGGTCGCGCGCTTGGCCGACGACGCATTCTATATCGTCACCGGCACCGGCTTCGCCACCCACGACTTCGCCTGGATCCGCCGCAACATTCCCGTGGGGCTGGACGCACGCCTGATCGACGTGACCTCCGCCTACGCCGTGCTGGCGCTGATGGGTCCGCGCGCGCGCGACGTATTGCAGGCGGTGACCCGCGACGACCTCTCCTTCCCCTTCGGCCAGTGGCGGGAGGTCAACGTCGCCGGCGTCGCCGTTCGCGCGCTTCGCGTCACCTACGTCGGCGAGCTCGGCTGGGAGCTGCACCTGCCGGTCGAGGGGGCGCTGGCCGTCTTCGAGCGTCTGACCGAGGCCGGCCGCCCGCACGGCCTCGTCAACGGCGGCTATCGGGCGATCGAATCCCTCCGCCTGGAGAAAGGCTACCGCGCCTGGGGCAGCGACGTCGGCCCCGACCACACGCCGCTGGAGGCGGGCCTCGGCTGGGCGGTGAAGCTGTCGAAGCCGATCCCCTTCCTCGGACGGGACGCGATCGCGGCGCAGAAGTCGGGGCCGCTGAAGAAGCGGCTCGCCGGCTTCACGGCCGATCCCCAGATCGTCCTCCTTGGCCGCGAGACCATCTACCGCAACGGCGAGCGCGTCGGCTGGCTCACCTCGGGCGGCTTCGGCTACACTGTCGGCCGTTCCATAGGCTACGGCTATGTCCGGCGGGCCGACGGCGTATCCGACGACTTCCTTCTCTCAGGCAGCTATGAGCTGGAAGTGGCGACTGAACGCGTTGCGACCAGGCTTCATTTGGCGCCGCTGTACGATCCGAAAGGCGAGCGCATCAAAGCATGAGCAAGGACCGCCGTCCGCCGAAGGCCGACCCAGGCGTCGTCTTTCCCTACGGTTGAGGTCTATCTTCGTAGTGGGATGAACGAACCATGAGGCAGCAGACGACCCTGTCCCAGTCCCGGCGCTGGTATGCCGAAGAGCTGAGAGTGACCTCGCCCGTGCGGCGGAACGAGGCTGTCATCGACGCATTCGCCGTGGTCCCGCGCGAACGCTTCCTCGGCCCAGGGCCCTGGCGCCTGCTGCCGTCGACGAGGCCGGACGACGCCTACCTGACGCCCGACGACGATCCGAGCTGGCTCTATCACGATGTCCTCGTCGTCATCGACGCGAAGCGTCGTCTCAACAACGGCCAGCCGAGCCTGTGGGCGCGGCTGCTCGATCAGCTCGACCTCAAGCGTGGCGAGCGGGTGCTGCAGATCGGCGCCGGCACCGGCTATTACACGGCGATCCTGGCCGAGATGGTCGGCGCCGAGGGTACCGTTGTCGCCGTCGAGCACGATCGGGACCTGGCCGAGCGCGCCGAGGACAACGTGGCACCCTGGCCGCAGGTCGAGGTCGTCACCGGCGACGGCACGACCTATGACCCGGGCAAGGTCGATGTCATCGTCGCCTTCGCCGGCGCCACCCACCCCGCCCCGCATTGGCTCGACCGCCTCAAGCCGGGTGGGCGCCTGCTGATGGCGTTGACCGGCGACAACTGGTGGGGCTTCATCCTCAAGACGACCCGTACTCCGTCCGGCTTCCGGGCCGAATCCCTGGGCGGCGTCGGGATCTTCCACTGCGTCGGCGGCCGCGACCCGAAGGCCGCCAAGCGGCTGCAGAAGGCGATCGCTGGGCTTCGCGGCAAGCCGGTCCCAATCCGCTCACTCCATCTCGGCAAGCCGCCGGCGGACAAGAAAGATCGGGTCTGGTATGCGGGCCCGGGCTTCTGGCTCGCGGCCGGCAAGGCCACGCGGGCGCCTCGCGCACCGGCGGCGGCCCGTTCGAGGAAGGCGGGTTCCTGACCTTCCGAGCGCAGCCGGGCTTGGCAAGGCCGAAGGCGCCGGGCACCATCGCCGCCGGAGGTGACCCATGTGCCTGCTGGTCCGTGCTCTCGCCGTTGTTCTCGCCGCGGCCTTCGCCCGCGACGCCGCCGCCACCTGCCAAGCCATCGCTTCACGGCCGACGTCCCTGCCCCAACTTGCATCGCTCTCACCGCAGGCGTTGGCGCAGGGCGAGATCGGCCTCACCTTCATCGGCCATTCCAGCTTTCTGATCGAGAGCCCGCAGGGCGTCACCATCGTCACCGACTACAACGACTACGTCCGCCCGAAGTTCCCGCCGACCATCGCCACCATGAACGTCGCGCACACCACCCACTACAGCGCCGCCCCCGATCCCCGGATCAAGCACGTGCTCCGTGGCTGGAACCCGACGGGCGCGGCACCGGCCCGCCACGAGCTCGCCGAGCGCGACGTCTTCGTCCGCAACGTCCCGACCAACATCCGGAGCTGGGAAGGCGGCACGCGCATCAACGGCAACTCGATCTTCATCTTCGAGGTCGCCGACCTCTGCCTCGTCCATCTCGGCCACCTGCACCACGAGCTGACCCGCGAGGATCTCGGCGTCATCGGCGAGGTCGACGTGCTGATGGTGCCGGTCGACGGCGGCGTGACCATGACCCAGTTCGAGATGGCCGATGTCGTCAGGAACATCCGCCCGCGCATGGTGATCCCCATGCACTTCTTCGGTCCGCACCGGCTGGAACACTTCATCTCGGCTCTGTCCGGCCACTACTCGGTCAGGCGCAGCCCGACGCCTCACGTCGTGCTGACCCGCCAGACCATGCCGGACCCGCCCGAGCTCCTGGTGTTGCTGGGCTACTGAGCATGCCGAGCGTCGATGCCGGCTCGCTCCTCGCGACCGCGACGGCGCCCGACGAAAACCATCCACATCTTCAGCTCGGCTTCGGCCACGAAGCCGATGGCCGGCTCCGCCAAGCAGCGGCGTCCTTCCGTCGAGCGGCCGCGCTCGCTCCCGCTCATGGCGAGCCCTGGTTTTGCCTTACCCGCCTCGCCTATGATGCCGCGAGGCCGGAGACCGCGATCGCCTGCGGGCGGCGCTCGCTCGCCTGCAATCCAAACGGAGAGGCGGACTCACTGCTCGGCGCGGCGCTGGTCGCCTCCGGCCGTTGGCGGGAGGCATTGCCGCTGTTCCAGGCCGCGACCCGGCGCCGGCACGGCCCTGAGGCGCGACCGGAGCCGCGGACCTCCTTCGCCAAGCTGGCTCACGACGCCGAACAGATCGAGCATCTGGTCCGGACGGGGCGCCTCGCTCCAGCCATGGTCGAGACGGCCACCGCCTATCGCGAGATTCTCGGCAAGCTGCCGCGGGACGGCAATCCCGCCGTGGTGCTCGAGGGCGAGGCCCGTCGGCGGCTGGCACCCACCTACAATCACCTCCTCCACTGCGATCCGGGCGCCGTGCTCGACGGCCCGGCGTTGAACCCCGCTCTCGATGCGAAGGAGATCGAGCGCGCCTATGTCGAGACTCGGCCGCAGATGGCGGTGGTCGACAACCTGCTGGCGCCCGAGGCGCTGGCCGCCGTCCTCCGCTTCTGCCAGGACTCGACCGTGTGGTTTGCCGGCGACTATTCGGGCGGCTATGTCGGGGCGCAGATGGGCGACGGCTTCGCCGCCCCCATCCTGTTCCAGATCGCAGAAGAGCTGAAGACGCTGCTTCCGGGCGTCATCGGCAGCGCCGGCCTCCAGCATCTCTGGGCATTCAAATACGCCAGCGACTTTTCCGGCATCGCTCTTCATGCCGACGCCGCGCGCGTCAACGTCAATTTCTGGATCACCCAGGACGAGGCCAATCTCGACGCAACCAGCGGCGGCCTCGAAGTCTTCGACGTCGCGGCGCCGGCCGCCTGGAACTTCGCCGCCTTCAACAGCGACCTCGCAGCAATTCGCGAACATCTCGACCGGACCGGATCGCGCAGCATCGTCGTACCGCACCGGCAGAATCGAGCGGTCATCTTCAACTCCGACCTGTTCCATCGCACCGGCGACATCCGCTTCCGCGACGGCTACCTCAATCGCCGCATCAACGTCACGATGCTGTATGGAACGCGGCAGAGCGACAACCCGACGTGAGGCCGAACACATGAAGGTCTGCATCTACGGCACCGGCGCGGTCGGCGGCGCGCTCGCCGGCCGACTGTTCAAGGGCGGCGCCGAGGTCTCGGCGATCGCCCGCGGCGCCATGCTGGACGCGATCCGCCGGCACGGCCTCACCGTCCGGACGACGATCGAGGAGATCAAGGCGACCGTGCGGGCCAGCGACGATCCGGCCGTGCTCGGCCGCCAGGATACGGTCATCGTCACGGTCAAGGCGCTGGCGCTGCCGGCAGTCGCAGCCGGCATCGGCCCGCTGCTGGGCCCGAAGACCTTCGTCGTCTTCGCCATGAACGGCATTCCCTGGTGGTATTTCCTTCGCCACGGCGGCGAGCACGAGGGCCGCCGTCTGGAGCGGATCGATCCGGGCGACGCGCTCCGCCGCGCCATCGACATCGAGCGCGTGGTCGGCGGCGTCGTCTATAGCGGAAGCGAAGTGCTGGAGCCCGGCGTGATCGGGGTCGAGACGCCGAAGGGCCGGCTGATCCTGGGAACGCCCGACGGCCGGTCGATACCGGAAGTCGAGGCATTGGCGGCGGCGCTGCAGGCGCCGGATCTCAAGGTCGAGGTCACGCCAGAGATCCGGACGACCATCTGGTCGAAGGTGCAGCAGAACATCTGCTCAGGCCTGCTCGGCTGCCTGAGCGGAACGACACCGAAGGCCACCTATGCCGACCCCGCCTGCGCCGACGGCGTCCGCCGGCTGGTGGCGGAGGTCGGCGCCGTCGCTCGGGCCATGGGCTTCCCGACCGAGGTCGATGCCGAGAAGCTTCTTTCCGTACAGCGCAACCAGACGCACGTCTCCAGCATCATCCTCGATCTCCTGAAGGGCCGCCTGATGGAGTTCGACGCGCTTTTCGGCGCGCCGGTCGAGTTCGCCCGCCTCAAGGGCGTGCCCACCCCGACCCTCGACCTCCTCTCGGCCCTGGTGAAGGTCAGGGCCCGGGAGGCCGGCTCCTACGCGGACTAGGCCGCCCCCTGGCAGCGCCCCTCCGATCTGCTAGTCTTGGCGCTGGCCGGCGGCTGGGGTGAGACGCGCGGCTACCCGCTCGAGGTATCCCATGCGCCGCGTTCTCAAGGCCGCTCTTCCCGCCCTTCTCGTCTTCCTCGCAACCCCCGTCTCGGCCCAGGATCTGCCGGGCTGTTCGCCCAACAATGCGAACGAGCGGGTCTGCCGCTCCGGCAACATCTGCGTCTGCCGGATGACCGGCGGGCTTCTCTCGGGCATCCCCCAGGCGTTCCGTTGGGACTGTGGCATCCAGAACGGCGGCTGCCTCCCCGGCGTCTATCAGCAGATGACGCCGTTCTCCGGCCAGGGCGCGGCGTCCTCCGGGGCGGCCACGGCGCCGCCGCGCGCCGCCGCCGGTTCGTCGACCGCCGGCGCCGGCCCTGGCAAGCCCGAGATCGCCCAGGCCCAGACGGCCCTGGCGCGGCTCGGCTTCAATCCGGGACCGGCCGACGGCGTCGTCGGCCCGCGGACGCGCGCCGCGCTCCGGGCCTATCTGGCAAGGGAAGGACTGCCGCCGTCGGACCGGCTGACGCCGGAGATCTATCGCCGCCTGGTGCCGTAGCGCGTCGGGACCGGAGTGCGACCTGCTCGCGTTCGTCGCCCGGGCCTTCCGAGACCGGATCGCCGCCGTCGGTGCGAGGCCCGCCACATCGAGCCGGGCAGCCCCGGGGAGGATGGCTGCCGCAAGAGCTTCAACGGCAAGCTCTATGACGAGCTGCTCGACGCCAGAGCTTCTACGCGCGAAAGGTGGCTAAAATCGCGATCGAAGCATGGCAACGACACTGCAACACGATCTATCCGCGTTCATCGCTCGGAGAGCGGCCTCCGGCATCGGAGATCTTCGTCCCTCCCACGTCCAACTGCGCAACCTGAGCCAGCTTCGTCGGGCGCGCTCGCGCTGGTGCCCGGAGCGACCCTGAACTAACATTCCACTGGAGCCGCTCGATAGGTCGGTCAATCAAGCCCCAATCGCGTCCGGCGGAAGTCGAGCGCGCCGACACGAGCCAACCGAGAGCCAGAATGCCTGTGGCCATCTTCTCCGCGCCTATCCGCATTCGGGACGCAATCGGTGTTCTTGCTTTCGCCGCGGGCGCTGAATGACTGCTTCAAGGCGACGCATTTGAAAATGACCAACACCGCGAACATCGGTGGCGGTGGACTCGCCGGAGATTGTTGGGGCGGCCTCGCCTCGATGTTGGTCGCGCTACCCTCGGCGATCGCATTCGGCGTGCTGGTCTATGGCGCGCTCGGACCGGAATACGCCGGCGCTGGCGCCCTCGCCGGCATCCTTGGCGCTGCGGCACTGGGTATCGTTGCGCCGCTCATCGGCGGCAACGGCGGAATCATCACGGCGCCTTGCGCGCCGGCCGCGGCCGTGCTCTCCGCGATGGCCGTCGAACTGGCGGCACATGGCGATATGTCTGTCGAGCGCCTGCTGTCGTTGCTGGCGCTTACCGCGCTGCTGGCGGCGCTGTTCCAACTCATCTTAGGCCTGCTGCGTGCCGGACGGCTGATCAAGTTCATACCTTACCAAGTAGTGACCGGCTATCTGTCCGGAGTGGCGCTGATCATCGCCGTCGGGCAATTGCCTAAGCTGCTTGGATTGCCCAAGGACATGAGCCTCGCGCACGGGCTGCTCGCGCCGCAGTCATGGAACTGGACCGGAATCGGCGTAGGGCTGGCGACGATCGTAGCGATGGCGGGCGCTTCTCGCATCACCCTAAAGGTGCCCGGAGCCATCCTAGGTCTGGCCGTGGGCATCGCCACGTATTTTGCGGCGTCGCTGCTCAATCCTGAGCTGCTGCAGCTCTCCCCCAACCTCCTGGTGATCGGACCGATCGAGGTCCCTGGCTCTCTTGTCGACGTCGTCAATGAGCGGGCGACTTCGGTGCTCCGGGTTCGCCCCGACGACGTGGCCATGGTGCTGGTTTCCGCGTTGACGTTATCGGTTCTGCTCTCCGTCGACACGCTCAAGACCGGGGTGGTGCTGGATGCGATGACACGCCGACGCCACGACTCAAATCGTGAGTTGCTCGCACAAGGTACGGCCAACTTTGCCGCGTTCTTGGTTGGCGGCATGCCCGGCGCCGGCACCATGGGAGCGACCCTGGTGAATTTCGCCAGCGGTGGCCGATCGTACCGGTCGGGTGTGATCGAAGGCGTGCTGGTGATCGCCACCTTCGTGCTGCTCGGCCCGCTGATTGCTTGGGTGCCGATCGGCGCTCTGGCCGGCATCCTGCTGGTGGTAGCGTTTCGCATGTTCGATCGGCGTGTGTTCCGCCTGCTGCTGCACCGCGCAACCCGCGTCGATTTCATCGTCATCGCGACCGTCGTCGCCGTCGCCCAGATCGGGTTGATCGCGGCCGCCGCGGTCGGAATTTGCCTTGCCGTCCTGCTTTTCATTCTCGACCAGGTTCGTGGCACGGTGCTCCTCGCCAAACGGGATTTGCGCACCGCGCATTCTAAACGCAGACGCCTCGAAGACGAGCGCGACGTGCTCAAGGTGGGCGGCGCGCAGGCGGCGGTGGTGCAATTGCAGGGCAATCTGTTTTTTGGCACCACCGACCAGCTCGTCTCGCAACTTGAACCTGATCTTACGCACCTGCGTTATCTGCTGCTTGATCTGCGCCGGGTGCGGTCGATGGACTATACCGCGGCGCACCTGTTCGAGCAGATGCGGCAACGGCTGCAGGAGCGCGGCGGCGAGTTGCTGTTCAGCGGCATGCCCTCGAGTCTGCCCACGCGCCCCGACTTCGCGCGCTACATGGCGGACTTTGGCATAGCGAACGCAAGTCGCGGAATCCGGGTGTTCGACACACGCGACAGCGCCATCGAATGGATGGAGGATCGCGTGCTCGAGGCAGCCGGAGTGATGCCGCAGGAGGACACGCGCGCTCTGGATCTGGGGGAGATCGAGCTCTTGAGCGAGCTCGATGACGCATCTCTGGTCGAACTTCGTAAGGTGGCGCGCGAACTTTCGGTTCCTGCGGGAGGCCGCATCTGTTCCTGGGGAGAGGACGGCAACGAGATGTTCTTGCTGCGACGCGGCCGGGTGCGCGTGCTCCTGCCGCTCGAAGGCGGCAAGCGGCATCATCTGGCCACTTTCTGCCAAGGCGATTTTTTCGGCGAGATGGCCTTTCTCGACCGCGAGCGGCGTTCCGCCGACGTCGAGGCGGCTACGCCGAGCGAGCTTTACGTGGTGTCACGCGACAACTTCGACGCCATGGTCAAGGCCAATCCGGCGCTGGGCGGACGCCTGTTCGAGCAGCTCGCGCTGACGATCTCCCGGCGCCTGCGCGCCGCGGATACCGAGTTGCGTTTTCTTGAAGAACGCTGAGGCGGAGCGGTCTGCTCGCACGCCCGGGACCCGGTCTCGACCCGGCAGCGGACGCAGTCGACGCGCTGGACGAACCTCTATCGTCACTCCGGCGAGCTAAAATGGTGCACCGGGCGAGAGCAAAAAAATCCGAGCGGCGAAACCATGTTGCTGACTAGTCTCCTTCGATAATCTATTTCAACAACCTGCTAGTAGAACTTCGGCACGAACTTCTGGGTCGACTTGCGAGGCCTCTTGTATCCCGTGTCGGACTGGCGCGGCGGCAATTCAATTTCGACCGGCATCATGTCGCGGTAGGGAATCTGCTGAAGCAGATGCACGATGCAGTTCAGCCGCGCGCGCTTCTTGTCGTCGGCGTCGACAACCCACCACGGACTCCGCTTGGTGTCCGTGTGCTTGAGCATGACGTCTTTGGCCTTGGAGTATTCGACCCAACGCTTGCGCGACTCCAGATCCATCGGGCTGAGCTTCCAGCGCTTGATGGGATTGCGCACGCGCTCGCGGAAGCGCTTTTCCTGCTCGCCGTCGTTGACGGAGAACCAGTACTTGATGAGATGAGTGCCCGACCGGATCAGCATCTCCTCGAACATCGGACACGAGCGCAGGAAATCCTCGTATTCGTCGTCTGTGCAGAACCCCATGACCCGTTCGACACCGGCCCGGTTGTACCAGCTGCGATCGAACAGGACGATCTCGCCCTTGCCCGGCAGCTGCGCGACGTAGCGCTGGAAATACCACTGGCCGCGCTCGCGCTCGGTTGGCGTTCCCAGGGCGACGATGCGGCAGATACGCGGGTTGAGAGACTCGCCGATGCGCCTGATCACGCCGCCTTTGCCAGCGGCGTCGCGACCCTCGAAGAGGATGGCCACCTTCAGGCCCCGGATGCGAACCCACTCCTGCAGCTTGATCAGCTCGAACTGCAAATGGGCGAGTTCATCGACGTACTTGTAATTTTTCGGGGGCCTGCGCAGCTTGGGACGGCCGGTGACCTTCCAGGCCTCTTCGACCTTGGCCTTTTCCCTGACGTTGCGTGCAATCTCGCCATGGACCTGGCCGGTCGCCGCCACCAGCGGCCCCTTCTTGGCTTTCTTGTTCTTTTTGTTCTTCTTGCCCATTGGCCCCCCGAGGAAGCATGAGCGACGGTCGCCGCTCCAGTGCTGCCTATCGCCGATACACTGATAGACCGACATTCCCCCGATGACCGTCGATTTCCGGCGACACGATACGCCTCGGAGCTGCTCCAGGCAAACCGGCGGCCTCCAACTCGGCCCCCCGGCTCAAGACCCTTAAGAGCCCCACTCCCTACGAGTACATCTGCAAGAACTGCTCAGCGGAGTCAGCCCGCTTCACCCGTGATCCAAACCATCGAACCCTGGGACCAAGCTTCAGTCGGCATGCTGGCTGGCCGGCTTGGCGCTGCGGCGGACGGTGATGACCATCGGAAGCGTCAGCGCCATGGTCACGGCGATGGTGGCGAAGACCAGCCGGGGGGCGTCGTTGTCCATCAGCCAGCCGAAGGCGATCGGGCCGACGCAGGAGCCGATGTCGAGCCCCGAATAGACGAAGCCGAAGACCTTGCCGGTGGCGCCCGCGGGCGCGGCAGCGCGGATCAGCATATCGCGGGCCGGCCCGACGGTACCCGCCGAGAACCCCGAGGCCGCAATAAGGGCGAGCACCACCGTGAACGGCAACGCCGCGCCGCCGGCAACCGCCATCGCGAGCCCAGCCAGCCCCATGCCGACAATGGCGATCAGGTCATGACGGCGGGTCCAGTCGACGATCCAGCCGCCAGCGAAGATGCCGGAGGCCTGTGCCAGCAGGTAGACGGTGAGCGCGGTGGTCGCCAGCGCCAGCGGCACTTGGTGGATAGAGAGGAGTGCCGGCACACCGAAGCTCTGAAAGCCGATGCCGGCCATCGCCGTAAGCGCGAAGAAGGCGAAGCCGGAGACGATGCCGGGCTGACGGATCAGTGCGCCGTAGCGGTGATCGTCTCGACCCTTGCCGCTGTCGGTTCCGGCGCCGCCGAGCGCGTGGTCGAAGCGCGAGATCAGCGCCAGGGCAACCAACCCGACGACACCGGCGATCACCAGCGCCGGCCGCCAGCCGATGGTGAAAGCCATGGTGCCGATCACCATCGGCGAGGTCGCGTAACCCAGCGTGCCGGAGAGCCCATGCACCGAATAGGCGCGCCCCAGGCGGCCCTGGCTCACGCGGGTCGAGAGGATCGAGAGGTCGGCCGGATGGAAGACGCTGTTGCCCATGCCGGCCAGCGCCGCCAGCGGATAGAGGAGCCAGAAGACCGGGACCAGGCCGGCCGCGGCGATCGAAAGGGCGAGAAGCGCGAGGCCCATGTACAGGACGCGCGCGGCGCCGTAGCGGTCGCACCAGACCCCGACCAGCGCCTGGCAGACGCCGGAGAAGGCGTAGAAGGTGGTGACGACGCCGCCGAGGGCGGTCCAGCTGACATCGAACTCGTCCTTCAGCAGCGGAAACACCGGCGCCAGGGCGAGCTGGAAGAAGTGCGACATGAAATGGGCGGCCCCGATCAGCCCGATGACCAGGGAGTCGCGGCGAACGGTGGTGGCGAGGGTGCTCATTTGGGCTCGAAGGAGGATAGGACCGGAAAGAGGCGCATCCTACACGCGGATGGCCGGCGGCGGAAACTCTGGCTAGGATCGCGGCCCTTCCGGCCGGCCCGAGGATGCAGCCATGGACAGATGGACGGTGATCGATCGCAAGGAGGTCTATGCCGATCCGCCGCGGCTGCGCATCCACGCAGAGACCGTGCGGCTGCCGACCGGCCAGGTGATCTCGGGCTTCCACCAGGTCGAGCTGGTGGACTACGCCTCCATGGTCGTCGAACGCGAGGACGGCCGCTTCATCCTGATCCGCCAATACAAGCACGGGCTCCGCGATGTCAGCCTGACCTCGCCCGCCGGCGGCCTCAATCCGGGCGAGGATCCGCTGAAGGCGGCCAAGCGCGAGCTCTTGGAGGAGACCGGCCACGAGGCAAGCGGCTGGACCAAGCTGGTCGAGGTGGTGACGCACGCGAACCAGCGCTGTTGCGTCGGCCACATCTTCCACGCCTCGGGTGCGCGCCAAGTGGCCGAGCCCGATTCCGGCGACCTCGAGGAGCAGGAGTTGGTCTATCTGACACGGGAGGAAGCAATCGCCGCCATCCGCAACGGCGAGGTCCGGATCGCGAGCGCGCTCGCCGCCTTCTCGCTGGTGCTCGGCGGCATCCTGCCGGTGCGGTGATCGGCTAGCTGTTCGGCCGCCCGAGATACATCCGCTGCTGGGGGATTGCGCCGATCTTCGACGTCGCGGTCTTCCTGGCGACGAAGAGATTCATCGCGAAGTCGTTCGGCTGCATGGAATGGAACTCCCGCCCCGCCTGATCGGCATCCATCGGGATGAACGCCTGCACGGGATCGGCCCAGTCCTTGAACATGTTGACCTGGTACTTCTCGACGGCGAAGCCGTTGGCCGCGTAGCGGTCGAAATAGAAGGTCGGCGCGAACTGGTAGAAACCATGGTTCATGTGGTTGTTGCTAGGCGTGTGGTGGACCACGGCGCCGCCGACCTTGAGGAACCGGTTGATGTGCGACATCACGTTCGGAGTATGGAATATGTGCTCGCTGGTGCCGAGGTCGAACACGACGTCGGCGACGCCGACTAGGTCGTCCGGCGTCCGCGGGTCGTTGAGGTCGAGGCGATAGATGCCGTCGCCTGCCTCAAAATACTCGAGCTCGGTCACCGCCGAGAACCCGAGCATGCGGAAAAAGACGCGGCTGACCATGGGCACGGTCGGGTCCTCAGACGCCTCGGCGGCCGTCGGCGCATATCGGAAGTCGTAACCCACCTCGCGCGCCGCATGCTGGAGCATCGGCAGGCTGAAGCGCAGGAGATAGCGGCTGAGCGTGATCGCCCGGCCGTTGAAGCGCATCTCCGCGCCGACCGTCATGAGCTGCCTAGCCAAGGCGACGCTGATGACCATGCCGCTCAGTACCCCGACATGACCGCCCGTGCCAGTGTCATCTCGGCCCGAGAGGATCACAGCGCCTCCTCCGCGAGCGGCGCCCAACCGCCCTCGACGGGCCCGAACAGGGGCGTGTCGAAGACTCCGAGCACGCGCTCGGGCCATCCCTGCCCAAGGCGCGCGAAGGCCGGGACCCAGCGCCGGCTCTGGCGCATGGCGACGATGACTGCCAGCGGCTCGGCGCCGAGGCGCTGGAGAAACGGGACGGCCGCCGCCGCGGTCGCCCCGCCGGAGACCGCGTCGTCGATCACCAGCACCCGGCGGCCGGCGATCTGCGGCACCAGCCGCGGATCGATGTACATCTTCTTCTCGTCGCCGGGCGAGGTAACCGAGCGGACGGGCACGCCGAGATCCTCTCGGTACCAGAACTTCCGTGAATAGCCCAAGGCGACGTAGCGCGGGTGGCCGAGGGCGCGGGCGACACCCCGGGCGAGGCCGAGTCCGAGGGTCGGCAGGCCGACGACGACATCGGCGACGAAGGGAAACGCCAGCTCGGCCATCGCCGAGATCAGCGCCTCCTCGACGGCGAAGCTCGCCTGGTTGACGGTCAGGGAAGCCGTCGCCTTCCGGCCGCCGAGGCTGGGCGGCCAGCGCAGCGGCAGCACCAGCCAGCGCCCGTCGGGCAGCTTGACCGGGTATGACGTGGTGTAAGGAGGCTTGACCGGCGGCGGGCCCTTGGGGACCAGCACCTGCCAATAGAGCCGCGTGTCCTCGGGGAAGTCGCTGGATGCATCGATGCCCGTCATTGAGTAAAGTCCCCGGCCTTCGTCGTCCGACCATGATGCCTCGCCGCGCCCGATGAGCAAACGCAAGATCATCCTCGACTGCGATCCCGGCCAGGACGACGCCATCGCCATCCTGCTGGCGCTGGCCTCGTCGGAGATCGATCTGCTGAGCCTGACCGCGGTCGCCGGCAATGTCGGCCTCGAACGGACGGAGTGGAACGCGCGTGCGGTGGTCGAGCTCGCCGGGGCGACCACCCCGGTCCATGCCGGCTGCCCGCGCCCGCTGGTCCGCGCGCCCGTGCACGCCGCCCACATCCACGGCGAGACCGGCATCGCCGGAGCGACGCTGACGCCGCCGCGTCGGCCGCTCGCCGCCGGCCACGCGGTCGACCACATCCGCGACACGCTACGCGCTCACGCGCCCGGCGAGATCACGCTGGTCGCCATCGGCCCGCTGACCAACCTCGCCTGCGCCCTGGTCCAGGCGCCGGACATCGCCGGCCGCGTGCGCGAGATCGTGCTGATGGGGGGTGCCATCGGCCTCGGCAACACCACGCCGGCCGCCGAATTCAACATCTACGCCGATCCTCACGCCGCCGCCGTCGTCTTCAACTCGGGCGCGCCCATCGTCATGGTGCCGCTCGACTTGACCCATCAGGTGCTGGCGACCTCGGAGCGGATCGGGGCCGTCCGCGCGCTCGGCAACGAGGCCGGGCGCCAGGTCGCCGCCATCCTCGATGCCTATCCCAAGCACACCCATTTCGGCAGCGACGGCGGCCCGCTGCACGATCCCTGCGCCGTCGCGTGGCTGCTTTGGCCAGAGCTGATGGGCGGCAAGGAGTGCCGCGTCGACATAGAAACCGAGGGCGCCCATTCTCTCGGCCGCACCTTGGTCGAATGGCGACGCCAGAAGCGCCCGGCCAATGCCCGCGTGCTCGATACGGTCGACGCCGATACCCTCTTCCGGCGGCTCACCGAGCGCCTCGCGCGGCTGCCCTAGCAGGCCCTGGCTCGTAAGGTGAACGTCTTATCTGCCGCGGATTGAAACGCTTCGTGTCTGCGTCGGCGCGCTGCGAGCGGCGCTTAGGGCCTTGGCTCGGTCGGCCAGGATGTCCTTGCGGATGTCGGCGACTGTCGGCAGCGGCCGCCAGTCCGTCTTCGGCGACGACAACTCGGCCAGGATCGTTGAAAGCTGCACCTCCATCGGCCTCGTCTCGAAGGCAACGACCTTATCCTCGCCATCGGTCCGCACGGCATGCAGCACCCGATAGCGATCGTGATCATGCAACCCCTCGGCGACGACGAGCTGCTTCGCTTCGCTCAGCACGATGGTGCCTTGGCCCAAGACGCGGTTGGCCCGGTCGATCAGGTAGTAGCCGAGCGTACCGGACCGGGTGACGTCGACCGACGCATTGGCAAAGCTGTAGGGCGCATACGTCGGCACGGGGATCCTGGCGGGCGTCGATTCGAGCCGGGCACGCGCGGCCGCGACCTCCGCCTCAGCCTGCCAGGTGGAGAGCCCCGCAACGAGGCCGACACCAATGCAACCGACTCCGCCACCGCACCGCGCTTCGGCATGATCGGCGCGACGACTGATGTCACGATACTCGCGCTCGGCGCGGCGCAGATCGGCCCTGGCGATGATGAACTGCGGGTTGTCGTCGTGCCGGACATTTTTCTGATACTCCGACTGGACCATTTCCCTGCCGGTGACGCGACGCTCGCTCCAAGCCGGCCCGCCATCGACGAGGAGGAGGAGGAAATCGGCTTTGCGGTCGAGCGCATTCTCTAAACTTGCCGTTTCGATGGCGAACGGCGGGTCGGTGGCGGCGCCGACGGGGAACGTCGCCGGTGCCTCGCCGGTCGACCTCCGCTGCGCGATCTCGATGACGGCAAGGCGATCCTCGGTAACGCCCCTGAGCGGAAGCTTCGCCGACCTGGTCGCGGCCAGCGCGGCCGTGATGGCGTCGATGCCTCGTCCCTGCACGCCGGCGAGCGACGCCCGATAGTGCAGCCGGCCGAGCGCTTCGAATCCGTTTTCGTCGAGGGCTTTCTCGTAGCGGTCGCGGAACGCGACGATGGCGGCCGGCGTCGCATTCGCAAGCCCCGCCGACCACGCCTCGCGCACCTCCGTCAGGACCGCCATGGGCTCCAGAGGCACCGGATAGGCAGAGAAGAACGTCTCGTCGTCGTGACGGAAGCTCGCCTTGGCGCCGGCGCGGATCTTTGCGGCCGTCGCATCGAGCTTGGCGAGAAATCGGCGGTGGCGTTCGTCGGGCGCTCCGTCGGCCAGGAGGACCTTGTGTCCCTCGAGCTCGGCCTTCAGCGCGTCGGCATCGGCGATCACGGATCTGATCGCCGGCCAATTCGGCCGCGGGACGGGCCAGGCGATCGCCTCAAGCCGCTCGCGCTGCCGATCGAGGCGCGGCGCAAGATGGGCGGACAGCGCTGCATCGAGCGTGCGGGTCGCCTTGAGCGCGGCTGCGCGCTCGTTGCCGGAAAAGTACGCCGATTGGTGGGACCAGACCTGGCTTGCCTTCTCGACCTCCCCGGCCGCCAGCAGCTCGTCGACATGATCAGCGGGCGAGAAGAACAGGTGGTAGCTCTTATCGAGCGGACCCTGCGTGACGAATGGGTTGCCGCCCGCCACCGATCCCCCGGAGCCGGTAGTCTGGCAAGCAGCAAGGGTGAAAGCCACGGCGGTCAGAAGAAGGCAACGTGAGAGATGCACTTCCATCTCCGTCCCTTGATCGCGTCGATATTCGCGTTTTGTTCCTATTCGCGCAAGGGGGATTGTTGCGAGGCTTACGCACCCCGCCGACCGCCCGCGACCGCCGGCTCGGCTCGCGTCCCCGCGCCGACCGGTTGGGTCGATGAGATTGCCCCCCGCCTCAGCTCAGCGTCCGCACGTCGTGGCGCGGGCGGCCCCAGTCGCGGGCGGCATCGACGACCCTAGGCACGTCCTCCTCCAGCATCAGCCGCTCGGCCACCAGCTTCCTTGCGGCCGCCTCGATGGCGCGGACGTAGCCGGCCTTGTCCCTGTAGCGGGCGAGGATCGACTTCCGGGGGTCGCCGGTCATCGCCTGTTCGGCGTCGGTCTCCGGCAGCGGGATGTAGCTGCCAGTGAAATTGTGGTTGGAGCCGTGGCCGCCGCCGCGGGCCCGCAAGTTCCAGCCGGTGTAGGTGCCGAGCGGCGCGTCGACCACCGGCATGCGCACACCGCCGAGATCATTGCCGTCGGCGTCCACCGCCGGCACCAGCACCGCATAAGTCTGATTGTGCAGCACCCGCGGCGGCTCGACCGAGAGGATGCCCTTGTCGAAGTCCGGTCCGTAGTCGAGCAGACGCAGCTCGCTCGGGCCCTTCGGCCGCATCACGCCGGGGATCGCCGGGAACTGCTTCGCCCAAGCCTCCATGGGGACGAGCGTACCGTCGGCCCGGCGCGGCATCCGCGAGTCCGGCGGCGGCGTCCCATCGGTCACCCAGCGGTCGAGGGCGTCGAGCGCCGCCCGGAACAAGGGCGAGGTCGAGACGACATTGACGTAGTTCTGGCATACCCCCTTGGTCGGCTTCTTCAATTGGGGATCGGCCATGTGCTGGGACGAAGCCCAGAGGAAGACGCGGACGCCGGGGGGCGGCGCCAAGTCGTTGCCCTGGGTGTCCGTGTGCACGAGCGAGCCCCGGCGCTGCCAGTATTCGGTCGCGGTCTGGGTGTGGATGACCAGGGGATCGGTCTTCGGACGCTTGAGGATGGCGTCGCGCTGGCCGGTGTTGTGGTCGGTGGCCTCGGCATAGGCGAAGGGAAAGCGATCGGCCGGGTTGTCGTGGTCTTCGTGCTGCTGACCGGCTGGCGTTACCGGGAGCGAGAAGCGGTGGTTGAACCATTGTTTGCCCGCGCCGGCGACGTGCGGCAGCACCCCGTCGAACACCTTCCGCTCCTGGCCGTCGTCGTTGAATCCGAGATAGACGAAATCGCGGATGGCGCGGCCGGTCTGCGAACGGCCCCAGCAATAGGCTTTCTCGATGCCGCGGAGCGGGTTCCGCTCGGAGGCGTCGTGGCGGAAGAAGCCGATCGCATCTCTGAGCATGGCGTGGCCGAGTCCGTGCACGCGTGGGTCTCTCGCCGTGTAGACGAGCTCGTAGATGAGGCCGGGCGCGAAGCCGTCGGCCAGATAGATGTGCCGGTCGGAGGGCGCGATGCCGGTCTCGCCGCCGGCCCCGTCGAGACCCGCCCCGCCCTCGAGCCGGGCGAACTGCCAGCGCGACGGGTCGATCTTGACCCTGGGATCGTTCGGATAGCGCCGGACGGTCAACGTCGCCTTGGCGGTATCGAGCGAGACGGTCGGGAAGCTCCGGGTCGAGGCCCTGCCGGAGAGCGGCAGGCAGTTGACCCCAAGATCGTCCAGCACGTACTCGGCCCTGACCGGGCCGGCGATCGGCTTGCCGGCGTCGGTCGCGACCGGCGTGTCCAGGACGAAGCGGCCGTCGCCCGGGAGCAAGTCGCCCTCCCAGGCGATCCAGGCCATGGTATAGCCACGGCGGAACAGGAAGCCGTTGCCGGCGTCGGCGGCGCTCCGGGGTGTGTTGGTATGGACCGCGTCGTTGAAGAACTGGAGCGCACGGATGTTGCCGCGGTTGCCCCAGTCGTAGAACAGCCGGCGGTTGCCCCGGGATATGTCGACCGGCTTCAGGATGGTAAAGTCGGCGACGCACTCGACCAGGCCATCGGCTCCGCGTGGCGCCTTGTCGAGGTCGACGATCACGCGGTTGTGGGCGGCGGCCGGATCGACGGCGAGCCGGATCTTGCCGGCCAGGCGCTCGTAGGGTCCGGCATCGCCGAAAGGCGCCCCCTCTGCGAATGCCACGCGCTCGGCGGTTTCTAAGGTAATGCGCACGGCGAACCTCTCAGGGTAGACTGGGTCATCGAAATGGCTTTCCAATAGTGAACGCAGGGAACCGGAGGAGCAACAGCATGCGTATGAAAGACCTGACCCGTGGCGTCGCCGCGGCGGCACTGGCCCTGGGCCTCGCCGCGGGCACCGCGTCCGCGCAGAACGTCATCAAGCTCGCGGCCGAGTCGGACCTCAAGTCCCTCGACCCGATCTGGACCACCGCGGCGATCACCGCCGGCCACGGCTTCCTGATCTACGACCAGCTTTTCGCCCAGGACGTCAAGGGCGCCGTCAAGCCGCAGATGGTCGAGAGCTGGAAGACCAGCGCCGACGGCCTCACCTGGGTCTTCGTGCTCCGGCCCGGCCTCAAGTTCCATGACGGCACGCCGGTGACGGCCAAGGACGTGGCGCCCTCGATCAAGCGCTGGGGCGCACGCATCGCCGCCGGCCAGATCCTGATGACCCGCGTCTCCGACATCGTCGCCACCGACGAGCGGACCTTCGAGATCCGCCTCAAGGACAAGTTCGGGCCGCTGATCGAGATGCTCGGCGCCTCGGCCCAGCCCCTCGTCGTCATGCGCGAGAAGGAGGCGACGACCGACCCCTTCTCGCAGATCACCGAGGCCGTCGGCTCCGGCCCCTTCATCTTCGAGAAGGAGAAGTGGGTTCCCGGCGCCAAGGTCTCCTACAAGAAGAATCCGGCCTATGTGCCGCGTGCGGAGAAGCCGGACGGCTACACCGGCGGCAAGATCGTCAACGTCGACGGCGTCGAATGGACCTATATCCCGGATACCTCGACAGCGGTGCAGGCGCTGATCCGCGGCGAGGTCGACTTCTATGAATACGTGCCGACCGACATGATCCCGGTGCTGGAGAAAGAGAAGAACATCACCGTCAAGATCATCAACGTCGGTGGCTTCACCCCGATCCTGAGGCCCAACCATCTGGTGGCGCCGACCAATAACCCAAAGGTCCGCCAAGCGATGCTGCTCGCCATGAACCAGTCGGAGTCGCTGGCTGCCATGGTCGGCAACCGAAGCCTGGAGAAGGAATGCTGGGCGGTCTTCGCCTGCGGCTTCCCGCTCGAGACCAACGCCGGCGTCGGCGATTTCGGCAGGCCGAGCCCCGGCAACCTCGAGAAGGCAAAGGCGTTGCTAAAGGAAGCCGGCTACAACAACGAGCCGATCGTCCTGATGAACCCGACCGAGTTCCAGGTGATCGCGGCGATGACCGTGATGAGCGCCCAGCAGCTCAAGAACGCCGGCTTCAACGTCGACATGCAGAACATGGACTGGGGCACGCTGGTCACCCGCCGGACGGTCAAGGACGATCCCAAGACCAACAAGTCGGGTTGGCACGTCTTCCACACCTGGGGCGTCGGGCCGCTCTCGGCCGATCCGCTGACCAACAACACCGCCGCGACTCCCTGCGACGGCAAGAACTGGTTCGGCTGGCCCTGCGACGATCAACTCGAGACCATGCGCCAGAAGTTCATCTCGATCTCCGACATGGCGGAGCGGAAGAAGCTCGCGGACGACTTCCAGAAGCGCTTCTACGAGCAGGTGCCGTACATCCCGCTCGGCATGTTCTTCCAGAAGGCCGCCTGGCGGAACAACGTCGAAGGCATCCTCGACAACACCAAGGTCGTCTGGTGGAACGCCACCAAGAAGTAGCCTGAACGGCTGAGTTCTTCGCCTACCGCCCCTTCCCCGCAGCCGCGGGGGAGGGGTTTCGCTTTTCCGGGCCGTAACACCCCTTCCCGGCCGAGGGAGCCCCCGATGCCTGAGATCCATCTCCACTATTTGAACCATCTCGACGTCGCCGCTCTCGCACTGACCGATCAGGAGATCCTGGACGCGGTCGAAGGCGGACTTAGGGCCCAGGGCTCAGGCCAGGCGGTGATCGAGCCTCGTACCCATCTGGTGCCCGACAAGGCCTTCAACGGGCACTTCAACGTTCTCCGCGGCTATGTCGCGCCGCTCGGGCTCGCCGGCGTCAAGATCGTCGGCGACTTCCACGACAACTACAAGCATGACCTCCCCTCGGAGCTCGCCCTCCTCAACCTGTTCGACCCGCGCACCGGCACACCGATCGCCGTGATCGACGCCGCCGACATCACCGACATGCGGACCGGCGCTGTGACCGCGCTCGGCGCCAAGCACCTCGCCCGCAAGAACTCCCGCATCCTCGGTCATATCGGGGCGCGCGGCACCGCCTACTGGAACGTCCGGCTGATGGACCGGCTGTTCGACTTCCGGGAGATCCGGGTCCATTCCCGCCGGCCGGAGAGCCGGGATGCCTTCGGTGAGCGCCTGGCCAAGGATCTCGGCAAGCAGGTGATCGTCACCGAGGACTGGCAGACCTGCGTCGAGGGCGCCGACATCGTGGTCGAGGCGTCGCGCCTGGAGAAGCCGGCGCCGATGCTGAAGACCGAATGGATCAAGAAGGGCGCGCTGGTCATGCCCTACGGCACCATGAGCGCGGTCGAGCTCACGCTCACCGACATCATGGACAAGATGGTGGTCGACGATTGGGGTCAGGCCCGTGCCGGCAATTTCGGTGCGCTCCGCGCCCATGTCGACGCCGGGCGCCTGAGCGAGAAGACGCTGCATGGCGAGCTCTGCCAGATCGTCGTCGGCACGAAGACGGGGCGCGAGCGCGACGACGAGACCATCCTGTTCTGGCATCGCGGCCTCTCGCTCTCAGACATCGCGCTCGGCGCGGCGATGCTGGAGAAGGCGAAGCGGATGGGATTGGGCCAGCGTCTCCGCTACCGTTAGGCGGACCTGCGCGGCCGCGTCAGCGGAAACCGTCCGCCGCCATACTCCTCAGATAGGAGACGACGATGCGATACGACTACCCGATCAAGGCCGCCAAGGACGAGGACAGCCGCCAGCTCGTCACCTTCCCCGACGTGCCCGAGGCCTGCGGCGACGGCGCGACCCTTGCCGAGGCGATGGTCGACGCTGAGAAGTCGCTCGTGGTGGCGCTCCAATATCGGATCAAGCAGCGCGAGCCTATCCCGCTGCCGAGCGCACCACGGCGCGGCCAGCGCACCATCGCGCTCCGTGCCCTTCCGGCGGCGAAGCTCGCCCTCTATCAGGCGATGATCGACCGTGGGTTCAACACGGTGTCCCTGGGCCGCATGCTGGCGGGCGAGAGCGAGGTTCGGCGGCTGCTCGACCTGTCCCACAACTCCCAGATCTCCTATGTCGAGGCCGCGCTCGCCATGCTCGCCCAGGAGCTGGTGGTGGAGACGCGCGAGCGCGCAGCCTGAGGGGAAGACGAGGCGGTGGGCGACCGTCGCCGTAGGGCGCTCCATGAGGCGGGGCACGCCTAGACCTCAGGCGATATCCATGAAGCGGACGGGCCAGTCGACCGGCTTCAGCAGGAAGCGGCCGACGATGTCGCCGTAGCCGCGATAGGCGAGGCCGTTCCACGCCGGCTGGGAGCGGTGGAAAGCCGCCAGCTCGTACCACGGCAGCTCCGGGCGCGCGTGATGGCGGGCATGCAGGTTGTTGTAGAGGAACAGCAGCGCCATCGGCCACGCCGCCTCGACCACCGCGGTCCTACCGGCGGCATCGCTCGACGCCTTGTGCTCGCCGAAGGAGCGGACAAGGGTGAGCGAGATCGAGAGATAGACCGCGATCGCATAGGCCCAGATCGGGACGCCGCACCAGGCGATCCAGGCGGCGACAATCGAAGACAAGACGAGATGGGAACGCCACTCGCTCGTATGTCGGCTGAGGGCGAGCGGGCGCAGTTCGGAACGGTAGAACCGCCAGAGCGCGATCGCCGGCCCCGCCGTCAGGCGACCGAGCAGCGTGTGGTTGAAGACCAGCACGGCCCGGGTCGCGCCGGCGGCGCGGGCCCAGTCGTCGACCGGGACGTAGTAGGACTCGGGATCGATGTTGGGGATGGTCAGATCCTCGTCCCGGTGATGGGCGAGGTGGCTCGACCGATAGAGCTCGTAAGGGAACCAGAGCGCCAGCGGCACGCCGCCGATGGCGGCGTTGATCCAGCTCTGCCGGGTCGGATGGCCGTGGATGGTCTCGTGCTGCAGCGAGCCGTGCCAGGCGAGCAACAAGGCCATCGCCGGTATCGCGACCCAGGTCGGCACGGCGGTCCATCCGAGGGTCAGCGCCCACCAGCCGCCGTAGATCGCGGCGGCCACCGCCCAGGTCGGCAGCTCCCAGCGGCGCCAGAGGCTCTGCGGTCCCGTCATCGCAAGACGCTATAGCGCCGGTTCAGTCGCCGCGCCAGAGGGCCGGCCAGAACCGGACGCAAAGGGCCAGCAGGACGAGGCCCTCGGCCATGCTGACGGCGACCGCGACCGGCGCGCCCAGGTGATCGGCGAGGAGGCCCATGTGCAGCAATCCCACCTGCCCGGTGCCGATGGTCGAGCTCAGCACCCCCATCATCCGCGAGCGCTGCTCCGGAGGCGCATTGGTCAGCATCATGGTGGACTGCATGGTGGCGAAGGCGGCGGAGCCGAGGCCGAGCCCGACCAGCACCGCGAGCGAGAAGACGTAGCTGGACGAAAGACCGAAGACGAGCGCGGCTGAGAGGCAGACCGCCGAGCCCATGACGAAGGTGCGCCCGTACCAGGCCGGGCGCACGATGTTGGCGAGAATGAAGGAGCCGACCAGCGCGCCGACGCCCTCGGCCGAGGTCAGGAGCCCGACGGCGACCGGCGAGGCGCCGAGCACGTCCTTGCCGATGACCGGCACCATGCTGGAGTAGGGAAAGGACAACGCGTTCATCACCACGGTCACCGCCAGAATCCCCATGACCACCGGCCGCGCTGCGGCGAAACGAAGGCCGTCGGCGATATCCGCGAGCACGTTGCGGCTGCTTTTGCCGCGGGCTTCCCTACCCGCCGTCAGGCCCGCGGCCAGCAACGTCGCCAAGCCGAACAGCAGCGCGCCGCAGAGATAGGTGCCGCCGACGCCGACCTCGGCATAGAGGGCACCGCCAGCCAGCGGCCCGATCAGCCGGGTCGAGTTGACCGCCGCCCAGTCGAGGCCCATGGCCGATCCCAGGCGCTCGGCGCCGGCGATCTCGCCGAGCAGCGTGCGGCGCACCGACATCTCGCTGGCCCAGTAGAGCCCGACCAGCATGGCACCGATCCCGATATGCCAGATCTCGAGCCAGCCGGTGAAGGCGAGCACGGTCAGCACGGCATAGATGCCGGTGATCGCCCCCAGGCTGGCAACCAGCATGCTGCGGATCGGCAGCCGCTCGGCGAAGGCCCCGATGAAGGCCCCGGCCAGCATCGGCATGAGGCGCATCAGCGTGATGATCGCGACCAGCAACGGCGATGCCGTGACCTCGAAGACGTAGACGCCGGTCGCCAGCATGTCGAGCCAGCGCATGATGCCGGCGCAGGCCCCGATGCCCCAGACGCGCCGGAACGCGTCGTCGCGGAGGAGGCCCTTCATGCCACCTTGGCGACGAAGATCACCGAGGCGGGTTTGCCGGTCTTGGAATCGACGGGCTCCCGCATCTCCACCAGCGCGAGCCCTGCGTCGCGGAGCATGGCGACCCAGGTGCCGAGGGTACGGAAGTACCAGGGCGCCGGATCGGTGAAGGCGTCGGAGAAGCCGGCCCAGCTTCCCTTCCGCCAGCCATCGGCATAGGGCTGATCGCCGGATGCTACGACCGGATGCAAGGTCTGGACGACGAAGGCGCCGCCGGGCGAGAGGAGATCTGGGATGCGCCGGATCAGGCTTGGCACGCTCTCCTCGCCGAAGAGAGCGAAGTTGCAGACGACAAGGTCGAAACGCCGCCCGCCGAGGCCCGATTCGGCGATCTGCCGGTAGCCGGCGACTTCGAAGGCCGCTTTACCCCCTCCCCTCGCCCGCTCGATCAGGGCCGCAATCGCATCCACGCCCAGCACCTCGAAGCCGCGCCCGGCGAGCTCGTTGGCCAGCCAGCCCTCGCCGCAGCCGAGGTCGAGGACGGTCCGCGGCCGGCGATCGACGACGGCGGCAAGCACGGCGGCATCGGTGGCGCGCACGCGGCTTTCGATCTCGCGGTTGCGGACGGCCTCGGTCCAGGCGGCGGCGTTCGCGGCCCAGGAGGCGAGAATGTGCGATTCGGTCACGGGTGATCTGCCGGCGTCGGAGTTAGGGGAAAGGACAATGTAGCAGTCCGCCCCTGCCCGAGCGAGCGTTCGTCGGCTAGAATTCCGCCGGGAGGACACCATGCACGATCGACGATCAGCTCTACGGCTCGCCTTCGGTGGTTTCGCGGCGCTCTGCCCCCTTTGCCGTTCTGCCGACGCCGCAGAGGTCAAATGGGAATACCAGGGCGAACTCGGCCCGCAGGCATGGGGCAAGCTTTCGCCCGAGTTCCAAGCCTGCTCGATGGGACGCGAGCAGACGCCCATCGACCTCAAGGACGGCATCAAGGCCGAGCCCGGGATGCTGTCCTTCGCCTACAAGCGCATGCCCGTGCGCATCCTCAACAACGGCCACACCATCCAGGTCAACTGTCCGGCCGGAAGCCAGGTCGAGATCGCCGGTCAGACCTACGATCTCCTCCAGTACCATTTCCATCACCCGAGCGAGCACATCCTGTCAGGCCAGCGCTTCCAGCTCGAGCTGCATTTCGTCCACAAGAACAAGGCCGGCGAGCTGGCGGTGGTCGGCGTCTTCATCCGCCCGGGACAGGCGAACCCGGCGCTCCAGTCGCTGTGGTCGGTGATGCCGGCGAAGGCGGCGCCGGAGAAATGGACCAGCGTGTCGTTGAACCCGGACCGGCTGCTGCCGGCCAACTCGACCTACTTCCGCTACCACGGATCGCTGACCACGCCGCCCTGCTCCGAGGGCGTCCTGTGGACGGTCTATCGCGAGTCGATCGAGGCCTCGGAAGCGCAGATCCGCCAGTTCGCCCAGCTCTTCCCGAACAACTCCCGGCCGATCCAGCCGTTGAACCGTCGCTTCCTGCTCGCGACAGGCTGACGCGTCAGCCGCCGCGCGAATCCGCTCAGAACTCCGGCGGCTCGTACATGCCGCCGTGCAGCTTCCATTCGAGCGGACCGTCGACGTCGACGCCTTCGCTCTTGAGCCGATCGAGCCAGGTCTCGGCGTCGTCGGTCGGCTTGAAGCCGATCGCCTCCCAGTTCGGATGCTTGATGCGGAGCCGCCGGTTGTTCGACATGCCGAAAACGATCGCAGCCCCCACGTCCGGCTGTTTCAGCGCGCGGTCGAACAGCTCGACCGCGTCGGTGTGGCTGAACCAGGTGGACAGGTGGCGCTGCTGGCTCGGTCGCTTCTCGAAGCTGCCGATGCGCACGCTGACCGACTCGATCCCGTGCTTGTCGAAGTAGTAGCGGAGCAGCACCTCGGCGAAGACCTTGGAGACGCCGTAGAAGCTGTCGGGCCGCGGCGGATCGACCTCGGTCATGCCGTGCTCGACCGGGTACATGCCGTAGGTGTGGTTGGTCGAGGCGAAGACGATGCGCCGGACCCTGGCCTTCCGTGCCGCCTCGAAGATGTCGAAGAGGCCGCGGACGTTGACCTGGAACATCTGTTCGAAGTCCTTGGGGTCGGGCGCGCCGGCGAGATGGATCATCGCATCGACGCCGTCGGCTGCCCGGGAGACCGCCTTTCTGTCGGCGATGTCGGCGACGATCGTCTCCTCCTCGGCCCGGGGCTCGGCCATCGGCCGGCGGTCGAGCAGTCGGAACCCGTCGTGCCGGCCGGCCAGCCCGGCCCGCAGCGTCGAGCCGATGCGCCCGGCGGCGCCCGTGATGAGCACGCGCCGCCAACGATGATCGATCATGGGATGGGATCCGAGAATGAGAGGGTGTGGGGGAAGCCTACCTCACCCTGGCGCCGCCCGCCAAGCCAGCCGCACCGAGTGGTGCGCCGTTTCGCCCGGCGGAAGCAGGCGCATGCCGGGCTTGGTCGCGAAATCGCCGTCGGCGTCGACCAAATCCGAATGCGAGGTCCAGGCCTCGAGCGAGATGTACGGGGCCATCGGCTTGGTCCAAACGACCAGATGCGGGAATTCCTCGACCATCATCACGATGGCGGAGCCGTCCTTCGCGACGAACGTCATCTCGCGGCTATTCGCGTCCACGAACACCCAGGCGCCGCCGGCGAACAGCTCCGGCCGGAGGTCGAGCCTCCTTCCGTCGAGCGGCGATGGGCGCAGGCTGCGGCGGACGAGGCCGGCTGCAGTCAGTTCCGGCACCTCCGCCGCCTCCTCTTTCTCGAACTCGACCCGATAGTCCTCCTTGGCGCCGCCGGCGAAGGGCCATTGGAAGGCCGGGTGGAACCCGACCGCGTAGGGCATCGGCTCCTTGCCACGGTTCTCGACGGCGAAGCCGACGTCGAGGCTGGCGGAGCTCAGCTCGTAGTCGACCGTCAGCCGGAACGCGAAGGGGTAGGCGGCCCGCGTCTGAGCATCGTCGATCAGCGCATAGGTTGCCTGATGTGCGCCGGCGATGATCCGCGCGAATGGCAGGAAGCGGGCGAAGCCGTGGCGGAACATCCGGTAGGTCCGGCCGCTCCAGCGATAGGTGTCATCCTTGAGCGTGCCGACGATAGGGAAAAGGAGCGGCGCCCAGAACGGCCAGTGGGCGGGGTTGCCATGCCACAGCAGCTCCGGCCCCCCCGCCGGGCGCCAGGAGCGAAGCTCGGCGCCGTCGCTGCTGACGACGGCGCTGGCACCCTCCGCCGTCAGCGCCGTCAGCTCGCCCATCAGCCCTGGACCGAGTATCCGCCGTCGACCGGGATCGCCGTGCCGGTGACGAAGTCCGAGGCCGGCCCGCCGAGGAATACGGCGATCCCGGCGTGATCGTCGGGCGTGCCCCAGCGACCAGCCGGGGTGCGGGCAAGGACCCGCTCGTGGAGACCGGGGATCTGCGCCCGTCCCTGGCGCGTCAGGTCGGTGTCGATCCAGCCCGGCAGCACGGCGTTCACCTGGATGTTGTCCTTGGCCCAGGCACAGGCGAAGGCGCGGGTCATCTGCACCATCCCCCCCTTGGTCGCCGCATAGGGCGCGGTGAAGGAGGCGCCGAAGATCGACATCATCGAGCCGATGTTGATGATCTTGCCGCCTCCCTTGGCCTTCATCGTCTCGTAGACCGCCCGCGAGCAATGAAAGGCGCTGGTCAGATTGGTGTCGATGAGGAAGTGCCACTCCTCGTCCGTATAGTCCTGGGGCTGCTTTCGGATGTTGGTTCCCGCATTGTTGACGAGAATATCGATGCGTCCGTGCTTCTTCGCGGCGGCGGCCGCCATCTTCCGGCAGGCGGCCTCCTTGGTGACGTCGACAACCTGGGAGGAGACGGGGACGCCGAGCTTCTCCAGCTCCTTCACCGCCTCCTTGTTCTTCTTCTCGTTACGGCCGACCACGACGACGGCGGCCCCGGCGCCAGCGAAGCCCCGAGCCATGCCGAGGCCGATGCCGCCATTGCCGCCGGTCACGATCGCGACACGTCCCGTGAGATCGAAAAGCGCCATGGTATACCCCGCATCGGTTCAAAAAAGGGTGTCTCGAAAGCGCCGCATCATACGCCGGGGTGGCGGATCCGGTGCCAGGACAATCTGTGGATCGAGGAGCGGAAATGATGGGCGCGACCGCCTGCCCCCAGGCGATCGCGCCCGTCGTCGCTGACCCAAAGGATGCCGTTCCGGGTCTGCGGCGATACCGCCGGGAGCGCCGCGCGCGGGCTCTCTCGCGGCAGATGGCGCTATGATGGCCGATGACCGCCGGGGGGGCGTTGACATGGATCAAATCCGCCGCTTGACCCAGATCAACGACGACCGGGCGGGCATCGGTCATCCTGGCGACGTCACCGATGGAGGACGCCATGCGAGCAGTCGACGTCATGAGCATCAACGTCTGCACGGCCGGACCGGATACGCCGATCAACGAGATCGCGTTGAAGCTCTGCGACCGCAACATCAGCGCGCTGCCGGTCGTCGACACGGAGAACCGCGTTGTCGGCATCGTCAGCGAAGGCGACCTGATGCGCCGGATCGAGTTCGGCACCGACCGGCGGTCCTGGTGGCTCGACCTGTTCTCCAGCAACGAGACGCTGGCCATGGACTACGTCAAAACGCACGGCCGCACCGCCAAGGACGTGATGACCCGACCGGCCATCGTCGTCGAGGAATCGACCGAGCTCACCGACATCGCCCGCCTTCTCGACGCGCGCCGCATCAAGCGCGTCCCGGTGGTAAAGGACGGCAAGGTCGTCGGCATCGTCAGCCGCGCCGACATCGTCCGCGGCCTGATCGTGGCGGCCAAGACCTGGGGCAAGCCGCGGGCGGTCGACGACGATAGGATCCGCACCGCCATCCTCGACGAGATCCGCCGGATGCCGTTCTCCGCCTCGAACGTCAACGTGATCGTCGACGACGGCGAGGTCCATCTGTGGGGCCCGGTGGAATGCGAGCAGGAGCGCGCCGCCCTCAGGGTGGCGGCGGAAAACGCGCGGGGGGCGCGCGAGGTCGTCGACCACATGGTGAATTGGCGGCCCTCCGGCTACATCTGAATCGACATCACCGAGCGCGAAACCGGCCTCGTTCTCGAGGTCGGGCGATGTCGATGCCTCCGCTTAACTAGTCCTTGTAACCCGGCTCGCTCTCCTCCAGCGTCGCCAGCAGCGACCGCCAGGCCATGTCCGAGCGTTCGAGCGTCGCCTTGCGGGCGAACTCGCCGAACCATGCGCAGGTCTTGTCGCTCATCCGCCGGACCCGGGATCCGCCGGACTGGGCAGCGATCTGGGCTGAGCAGGCGCGCTCGAGGGTGTGCATGATCTGGAAGGCCTCGGCGACCGTGCGCCCGGTGGTGAGGAGCCCGTGGTTCCGCATGATCAGCGCCCGGTGGACCCCAAGATCGTTGGCCAGGATGTCGCGGCCCTCGATGCCGGATTCCATGTGCTCGATGTCGTGGTAGCCCAGATTGCCGAAGAAGAAGGCGGCGTGCTGGCTCGCCATCAGCAGGCCCTCTTCCTGCATGGAGACGCCCATGCCGGCGACCGTGTGCGAGTGGAAGACGCAGATCGCCTCCTCGTGCCGCATGTGGATCGCCGAGTGGATGACGAAGCCGGCCGGATTCGCCGCGTAAGGGCTCTCCTGGAGCTTGCGGCCGTCCTGGTCGATCTTGACCAGGTTGGACGCCGTCACCTGCTGGAAGAGGAGTCCATGCGGGTTGATCAGGAAATGGTGCTGCCCGTCCGGCGCCGCCACGCGGGCGGAGATGTGCGTCCCGATCAGGTCGACCCAGCCGTAGCGGGCGGCGAGGCGATAGCAGGCGGCGAGGTCGACCCGCATCCGCCACTCCTCGGGCGAGACCCGGTCTTTCATCGAGGGAACGCGGAGGAGGAGGGTATCGGGCATGGGGAACTCCGAGCGAGCGGAAGCGAGGGACACACGCATGATAGGCCGGATTCTCCGACGGGGAAATATACGTCGGGAACTCGACATCGCCGCCGCCTCATCGCGGTGCTGAGCCGGGTCTGAACGGTGCGGGCCGAAGCGGATGGCGAAGACGCGCCACCTTACCCGAGCGCCTCCGCCCGCACCGCCAGGGCCAGGGCCGGATCGTTGACGATGACGCCGTCGGCGCCGTCGGCATACAGGCGCTTCAAGCCAGCCGCGCCGATGTCACCGGTGCCGCCGCCGCCGCGGCCGCCGGCGGTGACCCAGACGGTGTGGCCGCCGCTCTTGGCGACGGCGATGCCGGCGCGGGTGGCCTCGGCCTCCCACAGCCGGCCGATCGTGCCGCCGGCGGCGTAGAATGCCGGCAGCTCGGCTGGCTGGCGAGGCAGGCCGAGCACTGTCGCTTCGGGACAAAGGTGGCGGGCGATCGGCACGAGGGCGACGGCGCGGACGCCGACGAAGACGTCTGCGCCGATGCCGAGGGCGTGCACCACCCCGAGGGTCGCCTCCAGATCGGCCTCCGTCGACAGCTTGAGGTCGAGCATGACCTTGATGCGGCCGCGCGCCGCCATCAGCACGGTCGACAGAGTGAGAACCCCTTCCCGCTCGAGCTCGGCGGCGTCGAGATCGGCGACGCTCTCGCTGCGGCCGCGCAGACGCTTGAGGTCGGGATCGTGGCTGCAGACTGGGACGCCGTCGCGCGAGAGCCGCACATCGGTCTCGATCGCATCGGCCCCGGCGGCGATCGCCGCCTCGAAGGCTTCCAGCGAGTTCTCGACGTGGGCGGCCGAGAAGCCGCGATGGGCGATGACGAGGACAGCCATGCTCAAGCGAGGGTGAACGCTTCGTGCACCGCCGACTGCACGCCGCCGCCGAGAACCGCGCCGCCGCCGGCGACATAGACCCAGTCCCCGATGGTGACCGCGCCGACGGCATGCCTCGGCGTCGGCATCGGCGCGTGCTGTTGCCAGGCGTCGGTCGCCGGGTCGTAGCTTTCCATCTGTCCATAGACCCGCTGCTGGCCCGGCACGTTGTTGATCCCGCCCTCGCCGCCCATGGCGAAGAAGCGGTTGCGGTAGATCACCAGACCATGGCCCGAGCGCGCCGTCGGCAGCGGCGCGCGAACCTCCCAGGTGTCGCGGGCGGCGATATAGGCGTGGTGCAGGTCGGTGTTGTACTCGAAGGTGTTGAAGCGGCCGCCGACGACGTGGATACGCCCGTCCTGGGCGACGCAGCCGACATGGTCGCGGGCGCCCGGCAACGCCTTCCGCATCTCCCACGCGTCGGCCTTGGGGTCATAGACCTCGTGCCAGCCGACGCTGGCGCGCTCGGCGGTCGGCGCCGCGGCGCCGCCGATCAGATGCAGCTTGCCATCGAGGAACACGGCCGCGCCGACGCCGCGCGATCGCGCCAGAGGTGCGATGGCCTGCCAACGATCCGCGGCAACGTCATAGAAATAGGCGTTGGTGTCCGGGTTGCGGTTCTGCTCGAGGAAACCGCCGAGCGCGTAGACGCGCCCGGCATCGGCGGCGACGGCAACGTGGTTGGCGCCTCGCGGCAGCGGTGCCGCCGTGTACCAGCGGTCCTCGGCGGGGTCGTAGACGTGATGGTAGGCGCGGTCGACGCGGCCCTCGCCGTAGCCGCCGATGATGTGCATGCGCCCGGCCCAGGCGGTGGCCCAGGCCATCTCGCTCCGCGGGATCGGCAGCGCCGCCCGCGCGATCCAGCGCCCCGGCGGACCGGCCGGCGCCGGGCTGTCGATCACGCGCTGTGCCTCCTGATCGGGAGTGAGATGATGCGGCTGCCCGCCCTGCAGCCGGGCATAGGGATTGGGCGACGGCGGCGTCGGCGGCGGCCCGTGATGCTGGGCAAGAGCCGAGGGCGCCGCAACGACCGTCGCCAGTCCTCCGGCGACGAAGCTCCGTCGATGCATCCGGCCTCTCGTTCCGTTCTTTTTCGAGTTGAGGAACACTAGGCCGGGGAGGCCGCTGGTCACAAGAGCGACAGGATCTGCTTCACAGATGAACGGCGGGCGGCTAATATTTCCCATCGGAAAACGAGCGCCTTCGGAGGGTTTCTCGGTGCGGCTGCGTCTGCTGCTGCTCGCCCTGACGTTGACGCCGTCGCTCGCCCTCGCGACGGCGGCCGAGCCCGTGCTCCGGAACGTCGAGAAGCGGTCGTGACCACGGTACGGCCGAGGCGGAGCGTCCTCTACCGCCTCGGCGACGATCCCCGCTCCTACGAGACCGCCCGCGGCTTCGAGGTCGACGGGCTGCTGTTCGATCTCGAGGACTCGGTCGCGCCGGCCGACAAGGCGACGGCCCGGAAACGACTGGGAGCGGCGCTTGCGGCCGGGAACTTCAACGGTCAAGAACGCCTGATCCGTGTCAACGGGTTGGACACGGCCTGGGGCGCGGACGACCTGGCGTTCGCCGCCAAGTCGCCGATCGACGGCATCATGCTGGCCAAGGTCGAGACCGGCCGCCAGATGCGCGAGGCCGACGACGCCTTGGGCGGCCTCGGCGCCCCCGACTCCCTCACGCTGTGGGCGATGATCGAGACGCCGAAGGGCGTGCTCGCAGCATCCGAGGTCGCCGGCTCGACCCCGCGCATGGCCGGGATCGCGATCGGGCTCGGCGACCTCTCCCGTGGCATGGGCGGCTTCCGCCATGCCGCCCCGTTCCGCTTTCCGATGCTGGCGGCGCTCTCGACCATCGTGCTGGTCGCCCGCGCCCATGGCCTGGCGGCGATCGACAGCTCGTTCCGCGACGCCCGCGATCCCGAGGGCTTCCGCGCCGCCTGCCTGGAGAGCCGCGAACTCGGCTACGACGGCAAGGCGCTCTCCGACCCGGCGCTGGCGCCGATCGCCGACGCGGCCTTCGGGCCGACACCGGCTGAGATCGACTGGTCGAAGCGGGTATTGTCGGCGGTCGGCGCCGCCCCCTCTGGCGCGCAAGTGAAGGTCGACGGCCAGCTCATCGAGCCGGGCTACATCGAGGTCGCGCGGCGCATCGCCGCTGCCGCGAGCTGGCCGAGGCTCGGCCGATGAGGTTAGCGCAGCCCTTCGCGGACGGAATCCTCGACCACCGCGAGGGTGCGGTCGATCACCTCGTCGTCATGGGCGCCGGACAGGAACCAAGCCCCGCGCTCGAGCGCGCGCACGCCGCGCTCGACCATGGTGCCGGCGAGCTTCACATAGCGCGCCTTGTCGGACTTGAGGCTGTCGCGGTAGTCGGTTATCGGCTCGGAGGTACCAAGCGCCACGTGGAAGATCCCGGGGAAGCCCTGGACCCGGTTCGGCACCTGGTGGTCCCTAAGGATCGTGCCGATGCCGTCCATCAGGCGCCGGCCCTGCTTCTCGATCTTCCGGTAGACATCGCCCTTGGCGAGCTCGACCAGGGTCGCGGTGGTCGCCGCCATGGTGACGGGATGGCCGTTATAGGTCCCGCCATGGACCACCTTGCCCGGGACCATCTGATCCATCAGGTCGGCGCGGCCGGCCAGGGCCGCGACCGGAAAGCCGTTGGCGATCGCCTTGCCGAAGGAGGCGAGGTCGGGCGTCACGCCGAGAACCTTCTGGGCGCCGCCGGCGGAGACGCGGAAGCCGGTGATCACCTCATCGAAGATCAGCACCGTGCCGGTCTCGGTGCAGGCCTTGCGGACGCCTTCGAGGTATCCCGCCTTCGGGTGGATGGCGCTGGTGTTGCACATCGCCGGTTCCATGATGACGGCGGCGACGTCGCGCTTGGCGAGCCGGGCCTGAAGCGTGGCCAAGTCGTTCCACGGCAGCACCACCATGTTCTTTGCCGCCATCGGATCCATGCCCGGACTGGCGGCGACGGTGTTGGGCGCGGTCGCGGAACCGGCGGCGGCGAGCGACGGCGCGACGCTCAGCAGCACGTTGTCGAGCCAGCCGTGGTAATGGCCTTCGAACTTCACGATGATCTGGCGGCCGGTCGCGGCGCGGGCGATGCGGAACGCCGCCTGTACGACCTCGGTGCCCGATCCGGCGAAGCGCACGCGCTCGGCGCAGGGCACCAGCTTCTGCACCCATTCCGCCGCCTCGAACTCGGCCTCGACCTGGCTCGCGAAGATGATGCCCTTGTCGAGCTGGCGCTTCGCCGCCTCGATCACCGTCGGCGGGTTGTGGCCGAGGATGATCGGCCCCATCGCCATGTAGTAGTCGATGATCTTGTTGCCATCGACGTCGATGAGGTAGGCGCCCTCGCCACGGTCGATCACCAGCGGCGTCGGCGTCACCCCGGCCCGGAAGTTCGAGTTGACGCCCCCGGCGAGGATCTTGCCGCCCCTCGCCATGGCCGCCTTGGATTTCTCGAACGTATTGAGGGCCATAGCCTTCTCCTCGCCTATGCCTGGTTGCGGGCGACTTTCCGTGAGCTTGCGTTTCATGTCAAGGATCTGCTATTTCGCTTAGCGAAATTGAGGGAGGGGATATGCGCGACGACTACCTGGTGAAGCCCGTGCTCAAGGCGATGCTGGTGCTGGACTGCATCTGCTCGTCGGACCAGGCGCTGTCCCTGCAGCATGTGTCGGTCGAAGTCGCCCTGCCGAAGACCACGGTCTTCCGCTATCTGCGCACCCTCGTCCAGTCCGGCCTGTTGAGCTACGACCCGGAGCGCGACGTCTACGGCGTCGGCCTCAAGATCATCACCTGGGGGCGCTCCAACGCGCGCTTGAGGAACCTCCGCGACGTCTGCATTCCGCATATGCGGGCGATACGCGAGCGCTTCGGCGAGACGGTCAACCTCGGCGTCCTCGACGGCGCCGAGATCGTCTACATCGAGATCGCCGAGAGCCAGCACGCGCTTCGCATGCAGGCCAAGGTCGGCGGCCGCGATCCCGCCTACACCACGGCGATCGGCAAGGCGATCCTCTCGCAGATGTCCGAGGACGAGCGGCTCCGTCACATTCCGCCGAAGCTGCGCGCCCGCACCGGCCGCACGCTCCGCTCGCTCGCCCAGCTCGCCCTCGAGCTCGACCGCGCCCGCACCCAGGGCTTCGCCGAGGACAATGGCGAGAACGAGGAAGGCTCGGTCTGCGTCGGCGTGCCGATCGTCGAGCCCGGCGGCGCGCCGATCGCCGGCATCTCGATCTCGGCCCCTGCCGCCCGGCTCGATGCGGCGAGGAAGGCGCAGTTCGCCTCCACCCTTCGCCGGGTCGCCGGCGAGATCGGCCATGGGCTGGACGCGCCCCGGCCACGGACGATGACCGCGGCGATCCGCCGGCAGGCGTGAGCCGCCGCTAGACCGCGAGCTTCCGTCCCCGGAGATACTGATTGGGAACGGCCACGTCAGCGCCGAGGGCGTCGGCGGCGCGCCAGGCCCAGAACGGATCGTGGAGCAGCGCGCGCGCCAGCGCCACCGCATCCGCCCTGCCCTCTCTGACGATCGCGTCCGCCTGCTCGGGCCGGGTGATGAGCCCGACCGCGATGGTCGGAACGCCGGTCGCCCGCTTGATCGCTTCGGCCAGCGGCACCTGGTAGCCCGGCTTGAGGTCGATCTTCTGCTTGGGCGAGGACCCGCCGCCGGAGACGTCGATGATGTCGACGCCGCGGGCTTTGAGCTCATGGGCGAACGCGATGGTGTCGTCGAGGGACCAGCCCTCCCCGTCCATGTAGTCGGTGGCGGAGACGCGCACAGCGAGAACGCGGTCCTTAGGCCACACCGCGCGCACCGCCTCGACGATACCGAGCGGGAAGCGCATGCGGTTCTCTAAGGCGCCGCCATAGGCGTCGTTCCGCTTGTTGGAGATCGGCGACAGAAACTCGTGCATCAGATAGCCGTGGGCGCTGTGCACCTCGCAGACGTCGAAGCCCGCCCGCGCCGAGCGCGTGGCGGCAATGGCGAACTCCCGGACGATCGTCGCCATGCCGGCTTCGTCGAGCGCCCTCGGGATCTGCCAGCCGTCGTCGAAGGCAACCGCGCTGGGACCGACCGAAATCCACCCCTCGGCGCCCTCGGCGCGCTTGCCAACCCCTTTCCAGGGCGGCTGCATCGAGGCCTTGCGGCCGGCATGGGCGATCTGGATGCCGACGGCGGCGTTGCCGGTCGCCTTGATCAGGCGGACGATGCGGGCGAGCGCCGCCTCGTGCGCATCGGTGTAGAGGCCGAGGCAGGCCGGCGTGATCCGGCCGACGGCGCTGACATGGGTCGCCTCGGTGAAGATCAGGCCCAGGCCCGCGGTGGCGTAGCGCCCGAGATGGACGTGGTGCCAGTCGGTGGCGAGGCCGTCGACGGCGCTGTACTGGCACATCGGCGAGACCACGATGCGATTTGGCAGCGTGACGGAGCAGAGCGCGAGCGGCTCGAACAGATGGGGCATGGTCCGTTGGGGAGTTTGGGTTCGGGGAGGCCGGCATACTCGCCCATCCCGGCGGCACCTGTCGACCGGGGACGTATCCGACGGCGTCGCACACTTGTTGCCTTTGCCCGGAAAGGGCTGAAAGCTGACGAGTCGCGGAGAAGTCGACGAGATGCGCCTTCTCCGCGTCGAGCAATACCCCAGGAAGGAAGAGCCCTTTGACCAATCCTACGGATGCTGACGCGATCCAGCAGGCGCTGGCGGCGCGTTTCGGTGAGACAATGGCCGTCGATTCCGAAATCGGTGGGTTGGAGACGCTGCGGCGCATGGCGAGCCGGCGGGTGCACCGCCGATATCTGGATCGGCGGGTCGAGCCGGCCTTGCTTCGCCTGCTCTGCGCCTGCGCGCTGTCATCGCCGTCCAAGAGCGACCTTCAGCAGGGCGACATCGTGATCGTCGCCGATCCCGCCAAGCGCCAGGCGATCTTCGATCTGATCCCCAGCATGCCTTGGATGAAGGAGGCGCCGGTCTTCCTCGTGTTCTGCGGCGATGGCCAGCGCATGCCGCGGATATCCGCCTTGCGCGGCAAGCCGTTCCCCAACGATCACCTCGACGCCTTCTTCAACGCCACCGTCGACGGCGCCATCGTCATGGCCACCTTCATCGCGGCCGCCGAGGCTGTCGGGCTGGGCTGCTGCCCGATCAGCGTCGTGCGCAATCACTGCGAGGTGCTGCGTGATGTCCTGGCCCTGCCCGGGCGCGTGGTGCCGATCGCGGGCCTGTGCGTCGGTTGGCCGATGGCGTCGGGACGCCTCTCGCCGCGCCTCGCGATCGACGCGCGCGTGCATATCGACCGCTACGATGACGGCGTGCTGGAAGCTCAACTGGAGGAGTATGACCGACGGCGCACCGCCGTTGAGCCAAGCACCCGCCAGCGCGACGCCGATCGCTGGGGCGAAGTGCCCTTTTACGGATGGTCGGAGGACAAGGCCCGGCAGTATGCCGAGCCGCAGCGCACTGATTTCGGCGCCTTCGTACGCGCCCAGGGCTTCAATCTGGACTGACGACGGTACGGCGGTCGGACCCGGCGGACGTCGATCCGGCGCGCCAGCCGGCAGCCGACGCATCTCGTGTGCTACGCCGTCCGAATGAGGCTGAACACGGCGCCCTTGCCCCTCACTTCCGCCTCCTCGAACTCGGCGGCGGCAATCGCCCGGTCGAGAGCGGCCAGCAGCTCCTTGGCCGTCTCCAGCGTCAGCTCGATCCCGGCCCGCGCCCCGGGGTCGAGACCGGCGTTGATGAAATCGAGCGTGATGACGTCGCCCAGCGGCGCATGGCGCGCGTGGTCATAGGCAACCACCGCCTGCGAGAGCGGGAACCATTCGTCCCCGCGCTTTGCCATGCCTTCTGCCCGTGCGATCTCGACAATGGAGGTGCACATGTCCGGGCCTCCTACTTCGCCAGATGCTTGCCGAAAAAGCTGAACACCTTGCTCCAGCCATCCATGGCCTGCTCGGGCCGGTAGAGTGGCCGGTGCCAGTAGAAGAAGCCGTGGCCGGCACCGTCGTAGCGGTGGAACTCGTACGTCTTGCCGTGCTTCTTGAGTTCGGCCTCGTGCTGATTCACCTGGTCTGGGCTCGGTGCGCGGTCGTCGTTGCCGAATATGCCGAGCAGCGGGCAAGAGAGGTCCTTCGTCATCTCGACCGGCGCTATGGGCGTCTTGGCATTGAGTTCCTCCTTGCCCATCACCACGCGACCGCCCCAAAGGTCGGCGCAGGCATCGACGTCTTTCCTCTGGCAGGCATAGATGAAGGCGTGCCGGCCACCGGAACAGGAGCCAAAAATGCCGACCTTGCCGTTGTGATTGGACTCAGCGCGCATCCACTTCACGGCGGCCTCGGTATCGCCGACCATCTGGGCGTCGGCAATGCCGCCGTCGGCACGCACCTTGGCGGCGACGTCGTCCGGGTTGCCCTGGCCCACACGCTCATAGAGGTTGGCGCAGATCGCGAGATGGCCGTGGTGCGCGAACCGACGCGTCGTCTCGATGTAGAGCTCGCTCCAGCCCGGGAGATGGTGGACAAGCACGACGCCCGGAAAGGGGCCCGGATCGGACGGCTTGGCCACATAGGCCGTAATCGGAGTTCCCTTGTCGCCGTTGAGGGTCACATTCTCGCAGGTCATGCCTCGGTAGAATGACATCGATCTTCCTCCATGAGCGTCAGTCTCAGTCGTCCATCGGTGCATCGCAGCGGACGCCGCCATCGACAGGCGGGCCTAACCCCCATTGTTGCCGGGGTCGTTGCACGGCTAGTATTCGGTGATCGCATACCGGGCGCAACAAGAGGCAGCCGAGCTGCTTAGGATCGGTCGAGTTCAATTTACGGCACGGTAATCAGACAATGCCTTTAGATGACCACGGCTGGAGCGGCGGCAGACGCGGCGTTTCCAAGAATGTGCTGGGCGGGAAGCTTGAAGACTGCTCGCTCGACCCGATGACCGGGTTCTTCCGCAACGGCTGCTGCGATACCGCACCTGAGGATGTCGGCAGTCATACCGTGTGCTGCGTCGTCACGGCAGAGTTCCTTATGTACTCCAAGAAGGCCGGCAACGATCTCTCGACGCCAATGCCGGAATATGGGTTTCCAGGGCTGAAGGCCGGAGATCGATGGTGCTTGTGTGCGCCACGCTGGCAGCAGGCGTTCGAGGCGGGGCACGCCCCCCGAATCGTTCTGCGCGCGACGCACGAGGGCGCACTGGAGTTCTGTTCGCTCGACGATCTCAAGAATTACGCGATCGATCTGTCGTAGTCTGGAGCGGCAATGCCGTCAGACCCGGCGGAAGTCGATGCGGCGCGCCAGCCAGCAGCCGACCTTAGCGCCCGCGATCCGCCCCGAGCCGTCGCGGCGGAAGGCCAGCGTCCAGTCGCCCGGGGGCGAGTAATCGAGGCTGCGCGGACACGGCAGGCGCCAAAGGTCGGGGCCGGCGGGCAAGAGGGGCTGCATCAGGCCGGGCCCGAGGAATCCTGAGAAGGCGCCGTAGAGCGCGCCGCCGCGGTCGACGCAGGTGAGCGTCGCGTCGTACTCGGCGTTGTGAAAAGCGCCGGCGATGTCGGCGGCGGCCTCTCCTTCCAGCGGCACCAGACGGGAGGAGAGGTTTTCGTCCGGCCGGTCCATCCAGAGTCCGTCGGCCGCGCGGCGGAGGCGGAGCGTGCCGCTGGTCGCCTCGGCCTCGCCCTTGGGGTCGAGCGTTTCCGGCTGGGCGGAAAAATGCAACCGCACCCGGTTGTCCGGCGCCGCTTCGATCCGCGTCACCAGGCCGGTCTCGGGCTCTAGCCCGATCTATTCACCATGCGAAGGGATAGCTGGGCTGGGGCGGTGCGGACGAGCGGCATGGTGGCACCCGATTGGCGCGGTTTGATGTCGATGGCTCGGCTGGGGGTTGCGGATCTGGGTTCGACGGGGCACGAGGCCCCTTA
>SHVZ01000019.1 GCA_009694025.1 Alphaproteobacteria bacterium
CTAAGGGGCCTCGTGCCCCGTCGAACCCAGATCCGCAACCCCCAGCCGAGCCATCGACATCAAACCGCGCCAATCGGGTGCCACCATGCCGCTCGTCCGCGACGCCCCAGCCCAGCTATCCCTTCGCATGGTGAATAGATCGGGCTAGGAGCCTGTCTGAGCAATGGCCATGGCCTCAACCAGGCTCCTAGGGTACGTCGGCCTCGTTTCAGGCGATGTAGCGGCCGAGACGGACGGCGGTCAGCCCTTTTCTGAGGCGCCGCGACGGCATGATCAGGACGCACCCGTCATAGGGAGTGAGCACCGGCTTGCCGCCGTCATTGGCGATCTCCGTCCCCTTCCGCTCGAACTCCTCCATGCCGCGATAGGGGCCGACGAAGCGGAAGTCGTCGCTCGCGACCGTCACCGCCTCGGTCACCTGGATGACCCGTTGCTTCTTCGGCGGCGCCTTCGGCAGGTGGCGATCGAGGAAGTCGGGAGAGACGATGTCGACATGCTTGAGGAACCGGAGCGTACAGTCGATGGCGACATCGGCCGACGTCTTCTCCCAGTGCTGCCCGCACTCGACGAGGTAGGCGTTGCGGGAATCGGTCTCCTTGCCGAAGAAGCTGTAGTCGCGGAGCCGCTTTCCGGCGGCGTGGCCCTGGTCGGCGACCACGATCTCGGGCCCGCCGACGCCGAGCGCGAAGTCCTGGCCCTTCTTCAAAGGGCCGGAGAGGCCGAGCGGCGGCGTCCTGTGCTGCATCGAGTGGATGTCGAGCAGGAAGTCGACGGTGTCGATCAGCGGCCGGAGTTGACGCGCGCGGGTCATCTCGGAGGACTTCCTCGGACCGTCGAGCACCGATTCCGACCAGACCCGGTTGAAGTCCTCGTCGACGAAGCGCGATGCCGCCGGCTTATTCGGATCGAAGCTGCGGTAGGCGGCGACGTTGGCGAACGCCAGCGTCAGCTTGCCGCGGGTCGGTCGCACACCCTCGCGGAACAGGAAGTCGACCGCGATCGCTCCGCAAATTTCGTTGCCGTGGGTCAACGCGTTGACCATCGCATGCGGCCCCGGTTTCCCGGAATCGAAGGTCGTCACATAGTTGGTGCCGGTGTTGCCGTGCTTGTAAGGATCGAGCGACGGCGCCGTTAGCTCGACCGGATAGGCCTCATCGTCCACGGGTACGTCCTCGTCTTGCGGATGGGAAACGCGCGTTTTCTATCCTAAAGGACTTCGGCTCTGCGGCGGAAGTGCTTGCCGAGCACCAGCCCCTGGCGCTGGTAGGAGGAGCCGATGCCCTGGCCGTAGAGCTTGTCGGGCTTGGCGATCAGGGGTTCGTAGACCAGGCGGCCGACCACCTGGCCGTCCTCGATCATGAACGGCACCTCGTGCACCCGGACTTCGAGGACGGCACGGGTGCCGGCGGCGCCGAGATCGGGATCGCCGAACCCAGGATCGAAGAAACCGGCGTAGTGCACGCGGAACTCGCCGACCAGCGTGTCGTACGCCAGCATCTCGGCGGCGTACCCGGCCGGGATGCGGACGGTCTCCTTGGACGCCAGGATGTAGAAGTCGTGTGGGTCGAGGACGATGCCGCGGCCGTCGTCCGGTGCATGCACCTCGTCCCAGAAATCCTCGGCGAGGTAGCCGCCGACCTGATCCACGTCGATGACGCCGGTGTTCCGCCGGGCGCGATAGGCGATCACCGACCCCGGCCCGTCGCCCTTGACGTCGACGGTGAAGGCGATGCCGCTGCGGATGTTCTCGGGCTTGTCCAGGATCTGGCCCTCGAACATCTCGATCTGCGGATCGGTGGCCTCGCCGTCGCGGGCCTCGATGCCGATGATACCGACCTCGCGCTGAAGCTCGCGGAGGGCCTTGTCGCTGAGCGAGGGTGAGCCGCGTTTGACCCGCATCTGCACCAGGCGGCTGCCCTTGCGGACCTTGACGCTGAAGGCCCGCGGGCAGACCTCGACGTAGAGCGGCCCATGGTAGCGCTCGGGGATGCGGTCGAACTCGGTTCCCCGGTCGGTGATGACGCGGGCGAAGACGTCGATCCGGCCGGTCGAGCTTTTCGGGTTGGCCAGCGCCGAGACCCGCTTCTTGAAGGCGACGCCTTCCAGCAGCGGGATGATGTAGACGCAGTCCCGCTCCAGCACCGCCCCTTTGGTCAGGTCGAGAGTGTGCATGGCGACCCGCCCCAGCCGCTCGGCGACTGTGGCGCTCGGCCCTGGCAGGAAGCTGGCGACGACGCGATAGGCCTCGGTGCCGAGGCGGAGGTCGAGGCTGGCCGGCTGGATCTGTCCGGGCTCTATCTCCTCGCGGGCGGTGATCTCCTTCGCCTCGATCATGTGACGGAGGAACTGCGAGGGGACGACCCCGGTGGTCCGGTCTTCGGCCGGCTGCGGCTGTGGGAGAAGGGTGTCGCGGGTCTCAGTCATCGGGCCTGGGTCGGATCGTAATTGCAGTTGACCGCTGGGGCGCGCCCTAATAGCCGATAGGGCAGAAACAAGGGTGCCCCTGAGGGTGCCACGGAATAGGGAGACGTCGCCATGACCATCGCTAAACGAACGATAGGTGTCGCGGTCGCCGCCGCGCTGAGCCTGGCGGCAGGGTTGACCTCGGCCCAGGAGCTGACGATCGGCCTTGGCGCGTCCGTCACCTCGCTCGATCCGCATTTCCATGCGTTGGGGCCGAACAACAACATCGCCTCGCATGTCTTCAACTCGCTGGTCGAGCAGGACGAGAACCAGCGCCTCGTTCCCGGCCTCGCCGTCTCCTGGACGCCGCGCGAGGACGACACCTGGGTGATCAAGCTGCGCCCGGGCGTGAAGTTCCACGACGGCTCTGACTTTACGGCCGAAGACGTGATCGCCAGCGTCAAGCGGGTGCCGTGGGTGCCGAACAGCCCATCTAACTTCACCATCTACACCAAGGCGATCAAGAACATCGTCGTCGTCGATCCGCTGACGATCGAGCTCAAGACCGACGGCCCGTACCCGCTGATGCCGAACGACCTCAGCAACTTCTTCATCGTCAACAAGAAGATGGTCGAAGCGCCGACCGAGGACTTCAATCGTCTGGCCGCTACGATCGGTACCGGCCCCTACAGGTTCGTCGACTATGCTCGCGGCGACCGCATCGTCATGGAGCGCAACGACGCCTACTGGGGCAAGAAACCGGAATGGAAGAAGGTCACCTTCCGGCTGATCACCAACCCGGCGGCCCGTGTCGCCGCGCTGCTCGCCGGCGACGTCCAGATGATCGAGGCGGTTCCGACCGCCGATATCGAGAAGCTGAAGGCCAATGCCGCTCTCACGCTCGCCCAGGCGGCATCGAACCGGCTGATCTACCTGCATATGGATCACCAGAGGGAAGTGACGCCGTTCATCGCCGACACGTCGGGCAAGCCGTTGGCCAAGAATCCGCTCAAGGACTTGCGGGTCCGCCAGGCGTTGTCGAAGGCGCTCAACCGCGATGGCATCGTCGAGCGTGTCATGGAGGGCGTCGCGGTTCCTGCCGGGCAGCTGCTCGCCGACAGCTTCTTCGGCACCAGCCCGAACCTGAGGCCCGAGAAGTTCGATCCGGACGGGGCGAAGAAGCTGCTCGCCGACGCCGGCTTTCCGAACGGCTTCGCCATCACCATCCACGGCCCGAACGACCGCTACATCAACGACGGGCGCATCATCCAGACCATCGCCCAGATGTGGAGCCGTATCGGGATCGAGGCGAAGGTCGAGGCGCTGCCGTGGGCGACCTTCGCGACCAAGGCCACCAACCAGGAGTTCACGATCTACCTGGTCGGCTGGGGTTCGGGCACCGGCGAGACGTCGTCGACGCTCCGCTCGCTGCTCGCGACATTCAACCGGGACACGGGCATGGGGCAGGCGAACCGCGGCCGCTACAGCAATCCCGAGCTGGACAAGGTGCTGGCCGAGGCGTTGAAGACGGTCGACGACAAGAAGCGCGGCGAGCTCCTGGCCAAAGCCAGCGAGATCGGCGTTCGCGATGTCGGCATCATCCCGCTGCACTACGAAGTGTCGACCTGGGCGATGAAGAAGGGCCTCAAATACGTCGCCCGCGCCGATCAGCAGACCATGGCGATGGAAGTGACCACCGCGAAGTAGGTCGTCCGAGGTCCACATCGGCCGCTCCCTCGTCCGCGTTGCGGACGGGGGAGGGGACCTCGACGCAGTGCGACGCCGTCGGTAGAGTCGATCCGACCTGGCCGCAGGCGCCGGGCGGGGGAACAGAGGCCGTATGACCGTCTTCATGGTTCGACGCCTGATGCAGAGCGTCGTCGTCCTGCTGCTCATGTCGGTGATCGTGTTCCTCGGCGTGTTCGCCATCGGCAATCCCGTCGACATCCTGATCTCGCCGGACGCCGACCAGATCGAGCGCGAGCGCGCCATCCGCGCGCTTGGCCTCGACCGGCCGATCTGGGAGCAGTACTTCGTCTTCCTGGTGAACGCCGCGCGCGGCGACCTCGGCCGCTCGTTCGTCTTCAACGAGCCGGCGCTCAGGCTCATCTTCGAGCGCATGCCGGCGACGCTGGAGCTCGCCGGCACCGCGGTCGTGATCTCGCTCGTGGTCGGCATCCCGCTCGGCCTCTATGCCGGCTTGAAGCCGCAAGCGGCGACCTCGAAGGGGATCATGGCGGGCTCGATCGTCGGATTCAGCCTGCCGACCTTCTGGCAGGGGCTGATGTTCATCATGGTCTTCGCGGTGATGCTGGGATGGCTGCCATCGACCGGGCGCGGCCAGGTCGGCACCTTCCTCGGCCTCAAGTCGAGCCTGTTCACCCGGGACGGCCTTGCCCACGTCATCTTGCCGGCGGTCAACCTTGCCCTCGGCAACACCGCGCTGATCATTCGGCTCACCCGCGCCGGCGTCCGCGAGACGCTGCTCCAGGACTACATCAAGTTCGCCCGTGCCAAGGGGCTTTCCAACCGGCGCGTGGTCGGCGTCCACGTGTTCCGAAACATCCTGATCCCGCTCGTCACCGTGATCGGCCTCGAGATCGGCGGCCTCATCGCCTTTGCCGTGGTCACCGAGTCGATCTTCGCCTGGCCCGGCATGGGCAAGCTGATCATCGACTCGATCAACCAGCTCGATCGCCCGGTGATTGTCGCCTATCTGATGATGATCGTGCTGCTGTTCATTGCCATCAACCTGATAGTCGACATCCTCTATTCGGTCATCGATCCGCGCGTGCGCCTGCAGGACGTCAAGGGATGAGCGCCCCGATCGCCGCGGATCTCCCGGCCAAGGTCGAAACGCCGTTCCGGCGCCTGGCATCGGAGTTCGTCGAGGACCCGCTGGCGGTGATCGGCGCGGTGGTCCTCGCGATCATCCTTCTCGTCGCGATCTTCGCGCCGCTGATCTCCCCTCAGAACCCCTACGACCTTTCCAAGCTCGACATCCTCGAAAGCCGGCTGCCGCCGGGCGCGAAGAGCATGGACGGGATGACCTTCTGGCTGGGGACCGACGGGCAGGGCCGCGACATGTTGTCCGGCATCTTCTATGGGCTTAGGACCAGCCTTGCGGTCGGGGTCTTCTCCGGCATCTGCGCGATGGCGGTGGGCATGGCCGCCGGCCTCGTCGCCGCCTACCTCGGCGGCCGGACCGAGACGCTGATCATGCGGCTGGTCGACCTGCAGCTCAGCTTCCCGACCATCCTCATCGCGCTGATCCTGCTCGCCGTGCTCGGCCAGGGCGTCGGCAAGATCATCCTGGCGCTGGTCATCGTGCAGTGGGCCTACTACGCCCGTACCATCCGCGGCACGGCGCTGGTCGAGCGCCGGCGCGAGTATGTCGAGGCGGCCGTCTGCCTCGGCCTCTCGCAGCCGCGCATCATCTTCAACCATATTCTGCCGAATTGCATGCCGCCGATGATCGTCATCGGCACCGTGCAGGTCGCGAGCGCGATCGCGCTCGAGGCGACGCTGTCCTTCCTCGGCATCGGACTCCCGATCACCGAGCCGTCCCTCGGGCTCTTGATCGCCAACGGCTTCGAGTACCTGCTCTCCGGCAGGTACTGGATCAGCTTCTTTCCTGGGATCGCGCTGCTCGTCACCATCGTCTCGATCAATCTCGTCGGCGACCAGCTGCGCGATGTGCTCAACCCGAGGCTTAAGCGATGAGCTCGGGCTTCGCCGGGCCGACCCTCGAGGTCCGCGGGTTGAGGACCCACTTCTTCACCCGCGGCGGCGTGGTGAAGGCGGTCGACGGCGTCTCCTTCGAGATCGGCAAGGGCCGCATCCTGGGGTTGGTCGGCGAGTCCGGCTCAGGCAAGACCATCACCGGCTTCTCGATCCTCGGCCTGGTCGATCCGCCCGGCCGCATCGTCGAGGGCGAGATCCGCTTCAAGGGCGAGAATCTGGTCGGCCTGCCGGATGACCGGCTGCGCGCGATCCGCGGCGACCGCATCGCGATGATCTTCCAGGACCCGATGATGACCCTGAACCCCGTGCTCAGGGTCGACACGCAGATGATCGAGGCGGTGCGGGCGCATCATCCGGTGAGCACTAAAGAGGCGCGGGCGCGGGCCCGCGACGCGCTCGGCCGGGTCGGCATCCCGTCGCCGGACGAGCGGCTCGGTGCCTACCCCCACCAGTTCTCCGGCGGCATGCGCCAGCGCGTCGCCATCGCCATCGCGCTCCTCAACAACCCGGAGCTCATCATCGCCGACGAGCCGACGACCGCGCTCGACGTCACCATCCAGGGCCAGATCCTCTACGAGGTGCAGAAGCTGTGCCGCGAGGGCGGCACATCGCTCATCTGGATCACCCACGACCTCTCGGTCGTCGCCGGTCTCGCCGACCACGTCTGCGTGATGTATGCGGGCAAGATCGCCGAGTCGGGCTCGGTCGACGACGTGCTCGACCGGCCGATGCATCCCTACACCAAAGGGCTCCTCGGCAGCGTGCCCAGCCGCAACAAGCGCGGCAGCCCGCTCGCCCAGATCCCGGGGATGACGCCCTCGCTGCTCAATCTGCCCGACGGCTGCCCCTTCGCCGAACGCTGTCCGCGCGCCGACGGCGATTGCCGCGCCGCCCTGCCGCCCATGGTCGAGCACCTGCCCGGCCGCGCCGCCCGCTGCATCCACCCGCATCTCGAGGGGCGGGCGTGACCGAGGCCCTGATCGAGCTCCGCGGCATCGTCAAGCGCTTCGTCAGGCCGCTGGATGTCGCGGCCAAGGTCGCCAACGTGCTGGGCGCGGGGATGGAGGAGGAGGTCGTTCACGCTGTCGACCACGTCGACCTCGCAATCCGTCCCGGCGAGGTCGTGGGCCTGGTCGGCGAGTCCGGCTGCGGCAAGTCGACCCTCGGGCGCATCGCCGCCGGCATCCTTCCGCCGAGCGAGGGTCGGGTGTTCTATCGTGGCAAGGACGTGACCGGGGACAAGCTCCGCGGCGGCAAGGCCCAGCTCGGCACGCAGATGATCTTTCAGGACCCGTTCGCCTCGCTCAATCCGCGGAAGCGCGTCGAGGACATCATCGGCGAGGCCCCCTTGGTGCACGGCCTCGTCACCCGCGCCGAGTTCGGCGGCTACGTCGAGGCGACGTTGCACCGCGTCGGTCTCGACCCCACCTTCCGGCGGCGCTACCCGCACCAGTTCTCAGGTGGTCAGCGCCAGCGCATCGGCATCGCCCGGGCGCTCGCGGTCAAGCCGGAGTTCCTGATCTGCGACGAGGCGGTCGCGGCCCTCGACGTGTCGATCCAGGCGCAGGTGCTGAACCTGTTCATGGATCTTCGCCGCGATCTCAACCTGACCTACCTTTTCATCAGCCACGACCTCGGGGTGGTCGAGCACCTGAGCGACCGGGTGGTCATCATGTATCTCGGCCGCGTGGTCGAGAGCGGCGCGACCGAGGAGCTGTTCCGGGCGCCGAACCATCCCTACACCCAGGCGCTGCTCGGCGGCGTGCCGCGCATCGAGTCGCGGCACCGCCGCTTCGAGCCGGTCACGGGCGAGATCCCGTCGCCGCTGCATCCGCCGCCGGGCTGCCACTTCCACCCGCGTTGTTCGCACGCGACGGAGCGGTGCCGGCGCGAGGTTCCGGCGCTGAAGGAAGTTGCGCCCGGGCGGCTCTCCGCCTGCCACCTCAACGACGGCTGAGCCATGCACATCCCCGGCGTGCTGACGCGTCATGACCCGACCGGCACGCCGGCGCCGGTGCTGCTCGACTCGCCGCACAGCGGCAACGTCTATCCGGATGACTTCAGGCCGATCGCTCCAATGGAGCTCTTGCGGACCGGCGAGGACGCCTTCGTCCACGAGCTGTTCGGTGCCGGCCCGGCGAAGGGGGCGATCCTGATCGAGGCGCATTTCCCCCGCGTCTATATCGACCCCAATCGGGCACCGACCGACATCGACCCCGACCTTCTGTCTGAGACCTGGCCTGAGCCGCTGAAGCCGACCGAGAAGAGCCGGCTCGGCCTCGGGCTGATCCGTCGGCTTGCGGTTCCCGGCGTCCCGGTGCACGGCAAACGCCTGACCGTCGCCGAGGTAAAAGCACGACTCGACCGCTACTACAGCCCCTACCATCGGGCCGTCGGGGGCGCCTACGAGGAGCTGCACGGCCGCTTCGGTACGGTCTGGCACATCAACTGCCATTCGATGAAGTCGATCGGCACGTCCATGAACACGGACGTGGGCAAACGGCGGCCGGACTTCGTCCTCGGCGACCGCGACGGCAAGACCTGCGATCCCGCCTTCGTGAGGCTGGTCCACGAGGTGCTCGCCGACTTGGGCTACGCGGTCGCGATCAACGATCCGTATAAGGGGCTGGAGCTGATCATGCGCTATTCCGACCCGGCTGCGGGGCGCCACGCGCTGCAGATCGAGATCAACCGCGCCCGCTACATGGACGAGAAGCGCATCGCCCGGGGCGCCGAATTCGATCGGCTGAAGGCGGATCTCGACCGGCTCCTGGACGCCGTCGTCGACTTCGCGCGCCGACGATGACCCGCCGCTCCTGGGACCACCCGAAAGGCGAGGTTCGGCGCCTCACCGTCGATTCCCGCGCGCTTCGCGGCAATGCCCTCGGCGATCCGCACGAGCGCTCGGTCGACGTCTATCTGCCGCCTGCCTACAAGCCGTGGACCCGGGTGCCGCTCCTCGTCGACCTCGCCGGCTTCACCGGCTCCGGCCTTGCCCACACCAACTGGAAGGCCTTCACCGAGAACCTGCCGGAACGGATCGACCGGCTGATCGCGACCGGCACCATCGGACCGGTAGCCGTCGCCTTTCCCGACTGCTACACCCGCCTCGGCGGCAACCAGTACATCAACTCCGCCGGCATCGGCGCCTATGCCGACTTCCTGATCGCGGAGGTCGTGCCCCAGGTCGAGTCGACCTTCGGCTGCGGCGGCCAGGGGCGGCGCGGCGTCTTCGGCAAGTCCTCCGGCGGCTACGGCGCCATCGTCCACGGGCTCCTCCACGCCGATTTCTGGAGCGCGGTCGCCTGCCATTCCGGCGACATGGCCTTCGATCTGCTCTACCTCCAGGACATGGCCTCGACCCTCGACGTGCTGGCAAAGCACGGCCGGTCGACCGAGGCCTTCATCCGGCACTTCGAGGCGCAGAAGAAGCCGTCGGACAAGGACATCCATGCCCTGATGATCCTGGCGATGGCAGCGACCTACGATCCTGATCCGCGCCAGTTCCTGTCGATCCGGCTGCCGGTCGATCTCGAGACTTGCGAGATCATTCCCGAACGCTGGGCGCTGTGGACCCGGTGGGACCCGCTGGTGCTGGCGGCAACGCGAACGGCGGAGCTGAAGAAGCTGAAGGGGCTGTTCATCGATTGCGGCAGCGAGGACCAGTACCACCTCCATTTCGGTGCCCGGCGATTGCATCGGCTGCTGGACGCGCACGGCGTTCGCCACACCTACGAGGAGTTTCCGGACAACCACTCCTCGATCGACTACCGCATGGACGTGAGCCTGCCCTTCCTCGAGCGGGCGCTACGCGCCTAGGAGATCCGGATGGAAGAACCCTTCGGCTCGGTGCCCAAGACCGGATGGGCGAAGATGGTGCCCGAGCTGCTCGTCCGCGACGTCGATAACAGCCTGTCGTTCTGGAGGGATCTGCTGGGATTCGACATCGCCTATCGCCGGCCCGCGCCGCGCTTCGTCTATCTCGAGCGGCCGGAAGGCGCCCAGATCATGCTCTGCCAGCGGATGGGCAACCGGGAAACCGGCCCGCTGGAGTCGCCCTATGGGCGGGGCGCCATGTTTCAGGTCTATATCGCCCGGCTCGCCCCCGTCCTCTCCGCCCTTTCGGCCCGCGCTTGGCCGATCTATGAGGGGCCGCGCGAAGCCTGGCGGGGGATCGGCGACCGCGAGGGTGGGCAGCGCGAGGTCTTCGTGCAGGATCCCGACGGCTATCTGGTGATGGTGGCGGAGGACCTCGGCGAACGACCGCTCGCCAGCTAGCGCTCGGTAGGGCCCTCGCCAGGGGGCGCCCACCGGGCTAGACTCGACGACATGCGCATCCTCGCCGCCCTTGCCGGGCTGCTCGTCGCGGTGCCGGCCCTCGCCCAGACCCCGCAGGTGACGATCGCCGAGTCTGAATGCCGGAACCTCACGGTCCACCAGCCATCTCCCGATGTGAAATATCGCCCTGGCGTCGACGCCCAGGGGCGCCAGGTCGCTCCGGCGGATCTCGGCAACCGCCAGCGCTTCCAGCCGCCGAAGGAGATCACCATCGACGTGACCCGGCGTCTCGCCGGCACCAATTCGCCGAGCAGCCTTTACAAGGCCGAGGCGAACATCCTTCAGCTCAAGGTCCGCGACGGTAAGATCTTCTACGGCGACCAGCAGCTCGGCGACCGCGACCAGCGCGCCATCGCGCAGGCCTGCGCCGAGATGATGAAGTCGAAGACGCCCTGACGTCCGCTAGCTAAATGCCTGGATGCCGGTCTGGGCGCGGCCGAGGATGAGGGCGTGGATGTCGTGGGTGCCCTCGTAGGTGTTCACCGCCTCAAGATTCATCAGGTGGCGGATGACGTGGAACTCGTCCGAGACGCCGTTGCCGCCGTGCATGTCGCGCGCCATCCGGGCGATGTCGAGGGCCTTGCCGCACGCGTTCCGCTTGACCAGCGAGATCAGCTCGGGGGCCGCCTTGCCTTCGTCCTTGAGGTGCCCGACGCGAAGGCAGGCCTGGAGGCCGATGGTGATCTCGGTCTGCATGTCGGCGAGCTTCTTCTGGATGAGCTGGTTGGCCGCCAGCGGCCGGCCGAACTGCTTGCGCTCGAGGGTGTAGCGGCGCGCGGCGTGCCAGCAGAACTCGGCGGCGCCGAGGGCGCCCCAGGAGATGCCGTAGCGGGCGTTGTTGAGGCAGCCGAACGGCCCTGCAAGGCCGGCGACGTTGGGCAGCAGGTTCTCCTCCGGCACCGGCACGCCGTCCATGACGATCTCGCCGGTGACCGAGGCGCGGAGCGCGAACTTGCCCTCGATCTTCGGCGTCGAGAGCCCCTTCATTCTGCGCTCCAGGATGAAACCCCGGATGACGCCGTCCTCGGTCTTGGCCCAGACGACGAAGACGTCGGCGATGGGCGCGTTGGAGATCCACGTCTTGTTGCCGGTCAGGAGATAGCCGTCGGCGGTCTTCTTCGCCCGGGCCTTCATCCCGCCGGGGTCGGAGCCATGGTCGGGCTCGGTCAGGCCGAAGCAGCCGACCCATTCGCCGGTCGCGAGCTTCGGCAGGTACTTCTGACGCTGCGCGTCGGTACCGTAGGCATGAATCGGGTGCATCACCAGGCTCGACTGCACGCTCATGGCCGAGCGGTAGCCTGAATCGACGCGCTCGACCTCGCGGGCGATCAGGCCGTAGGAGACGTAGTTGACCCCGGCGCAGCCGTAGCCGTCGATGGTCGATCCGAGGAGGCCGAGCGCTCCCATCTCGTTCAGGATTGCGCGGTCGAACTTCTCGTGCCGGTTCGCCTCCAGGATGCGCGGCATCAGCTTGTCCTGGCAGTAGTCGCGGGTGGAGTCGCGCACCAGCCGCTCGGCCTCGGTCAACTGCGCATCCAGCAGGAACGGGTCGGCCCAGTCGAAGCTGGCCTTGGTCGCGGCGGTCTTGGCACGAAGCGCGGTCATGGGAGGCACCTTGTCTTTCGGTCGGTCGTCGCCCTTTATAGGGCGACAGGGGACATGGCTCAAAGGCCCAGGAACGTAGCGCGATGAGCGGGCGGGAAGTGCTGTTCGAGATGTCGCGCGTCGGCGCCTATATGAAGGTGGTCGCCGTCGATGCCGAGACCGGCACCGAGGTCTCGATCGTCGGCCCGGCGACGGCGCCCCCGGAGGTGCTGAAGCGCCAGGCGGTCAAGCGCCTGATCTTCGTGCTGAAGCGCAAGGCCGCCGGGGAAATGCTGTGACGCGAGGCATCGGTGAGAAATGTCGCATTCGCATAAGAAACGAAGCCAATGACGGAGGTCTCGATCCTGTCACTTGCCCCTTGCCTCATCCGTTTGTTCGGCGATAGGGTCCGCCGGCGCGGAACCGCCGGGGAATACAACCGGAACCGCATGGATGAGGCAAGGGACCGATCTGAGACGACGGTCCTCGGGGGGCTGAAGGGCGTTGGAGTACTTTCTCCAGCAGCTGATCAACGGTGTGACGCTGGGTGCGATCTACGGGCTGATCGCGATCGGTTACACCATGGTCTACGGCATCATCGGCATGATCAACTTCGCCCACGGCGAAGTTTACATGATCGGTGCCTTCATCTCGATCATCGCCTTCATCGTCTTCGGGATCCTCGGTATCACTTTCATTCCGCTGGCGCTGATGGCCGTGCTGCTCTCGGCCATGGTGTTCACCGCCGCCTACGGCTGGACGGTCGAGCGCATCGCCTACCGGCCGCTCCGCGGGTCCTTCCGCATGGCGCCGCTGATCTCGGCCATCGGTATGTCGCTGTTCCTGCAGAACTACGTCCAGCTCGCGCAAGGGGCGCGGGTCAAGCCGCTGCAGCCGGTGGTGACCGGCGGCTTCGAGTTCTTTCAGGGCGGGAGCTTCACCGTCCGCCTCAGCTACATCCAGATCATCATCGTCGTGCTCACCGTCGTCCTGATGGTGGGATTCAGCCTCCTGATCCAGCGCACCGCGCTCGGCCGGGCCCAGAGGGCCTGCGAGCAGGACATGGGGATGGCGGCGCTGGTCGGCGTCGATGTCGATCGCACGATCTCCCTCACCTTCGTCATGGGCGCGGTGCTGGCGGCGGTCGCCGGGCTTTTGGTGACGCTCTACTACGGCGTCATCGACTTCTTCATCGGATTCCTCGCCGGAGTTAAGGCCTTTACCGCCGCCGTCCTCGGCGGCATCGGCTCGCTTCCCGGCGCCATGCTCGGCGGCATCCTGATCGGCCTGATCGAGGCCTTTTGGTCGGGTTACTTCACCGTCGAGTACAAGGACGTCGCGGTCTTCGTCGTGCTCGTGCTGACCCTTATCTTCAAGCCGACAGGCCTGCTCGGCAAACCGGACATCGAGAAGGTCTGATGGACGCCAGAGCCTTGCTCAAGGATGCAGGCCTTGCGGCGTTCGTCGCCTTCGCGCTCGCCTTTCCGATGGTTGGATTCCAGACCATCGATGTCTCCGGCAGCCACGGCATCACCGTCGTCACGCGCTTCGGCGACGTCGCGATTGCCGTCGCCCTGGTCTTCATCGGCCGCCTCGCGCTCAGCCTCCTTCAGAATCGTGCCATGCGCTTGCCGATCCTGGTACTTTCGGCGGCTCTGGCGGTCGGACTGCCGTTGCTGACGACGTCGTACCCGGTCATCACCTGGCTCTCCGTGATTGCCACGGCGGTGATCGCGGTCAGGGCAGCATGGCTGGTCTTCGACATCGCGGACGTCGTCGGTCGCGACGAAGGTAACCATCTCCGCGACGCCACGGCCTTCATCGGTCGCTGGTTCGGGCCGGTCCTGGTCGTTTTCGCCGTCCTGTTTCCGTTCCTACCGATGACATCGCGCTATATCCTCGACCTCGGCATCCTGGTCCTGACCTACGTCATGCTCGGCTGGGGGTTGAACGTGGTGGTGGGCCTCGCCGGGCTGCTCGATCTTGGCTACGTCGCCTTCTACGCGGTCGGCGCCTATTCCTACGCCATCATCGCCCAGACATTCGGCTGGTCGTTCTGGGTCTGCCTGCCGCTCGCCGGACTCTTCGCCGCGTTCTTCGGGGTGATCCTGGGGTTCCCAGTGCTGCGCCTACGCGGTGACTACCTTGCCATCGTGACGCTCGGCTTCGGTGAGATCATCCGCATCATCCTGCTCAACTGGTCGTCCTTCTCGGGCGGTCCGAACGGCATCAGCGGCGTGCCGCGGCCGTCCTTTCTAGGCTTTCCGTTCACGGCGAACCCGCCGGAAGGCACCAGGGCCTTCCACCAGCTCTTCGGTCTCGACTTCGCGCCTGAGCATCGGATCGTCTTCCTCTACTACCTAATCCTGGCGCTCGCCCTCGTCACCAACATCTTCACGCTGCGCATCCGCAAGCTGCCGATCGGCCGTGCCTGGGAGGCGTTGCGGGAAGACGAGGTTGCCTGCCGCGCGCTCGGCATCAATCCGACCAATACCAAGCTCACGGCCTTCGCCATCGGCGCAATGTTCGCAGGCTTCGCCGGCGCATTCTTCGCGACCCGGCAAGGCTTCATCAGCCCGGAGAGCTTCAGCTTCCTCGAATCCGCGGTGATCCTCGCCATCGTCGTTCTCGACGGCATGGGCAGCCAGATCGGTGTCGTCCTGGCGGCGGTGCTTCTGATCGGAATCCCGGAATTCTTCCGTGAGCTCGCGCAGTTCCGCATGCTCGCCTTCGGCGCGGCGATGGTCGGCATCATGATCTGGCGCCCACGCGGCCTCCTCGCCCACCGTGATCCGTCGATCCACCTGCCGAAGGCGGTCGGAGGCGGCGCGTGACACGGTCGCCGCTCCTTGCGGTCGAGCATCTGACCATGCGGTTCGGCGGTCTGGTCGCGGTCGACGATGTCTCCTTCACCGCCTACGACCGCGAGATCACGGCGATCATCGGGCCGAACGGCGCCGGCAAGACGACGGTGTTCAACTGCCTGACCGGATTTTACCCCACGCCGGTCGGGCGGCTCCGGCTGACCGGTGGCCGCGGCGAGTTTCTGCTCGAGCGCATGGACGGGTTCCGCATCGCCCAGAAGGCGGGCGTGGCCCGGACCTTCCAGAACATCCGGCTGTTCCCGCGCATGACCGTGCTCGAGAACCTGATCGTCGCCCAGCACAACGTGCTGATGCGGGCCTCCGGCTACACGGCAGCCGGCCTTCTGGGCCTCCGCCGATACCGGGTCGCCGAGCACGAGGCGCTCGAGCTCGCCCGGTCCTGGCTCGACCGGCTCGGGCTCACCGCACAATCGGATTGGGAGGCCGGCAACCTGCCCTATGGGTCGCAGCGTCGGCTCGAGATCGCGCGCGCCATGTGCACGAAGCCGGTGCTGCTTTGCCTCGATGAGCCGGCCGCCGGGCTCAACCCGCGTGAGTCGGCGGAGCTGAGGGGGCTGCTGACGGAGACCCGCGACCAGCACGGCATCGGAATCCTCCTGATCGAGCACGACATGAGCGTGGTCATGGGCATCTCCGACCATATCATCGTGCTCGACTACGGCAGCATGATCGCCGACGGCACGCCGAGCGAGGTCCGGAGCGATCCGGCGGTGATCAGGGCCTATCTCGGCGAGGAGGAGACCGAGCAGCTCCCGCCGGAAGTGGCGGGCGACCTTCACCAGGAGGGCCGGATCTGATGCTGACGGTCCAGGGCGTCTCTACCTCCTACGGTCACATCCAGGCGCTGCACGGCGTCGACATCGACATCCGCAAGGGCGAGATCGTGACGCTGATCGGCGCCAATGGCGCCGGAAAGACCACGCTCCTGATGACCATCTGCGGCAAGCCGCGCGTGACCGGCGGGCGCATCGTATTCGGCGAGCGCGACATCTCCCAGCTTCCGACCTTCGAGATCGTCCGTCTCGGCATCGCCCAGGCGCCGGAGGGACGTCGCGTCTTTCCGCGGATGAGCGTGCTCGAGAACCTGCAGATGGGCGCCATAGTCGCCGACCCGGCCCATTTCGACGCGGACTGCCATCGCGTCTTCAAGCTGTTTCCCATTCTCGATCAGCGGAAGTCCCAGCGCGCGGGCACGCTCTCCGGCGGCGAGCAGCAGATGCTGTCGATCGGCCGGGCGCTGATGAGCCGACCCCGGCTTCTCCTGCTCGACGAGCCGTCTCTGGGCCTGGCCCCGATGATCGTGAAGCAGATCTTCTCGGTCATCCGCGACATCAACGAGCGCGAGGGCATGACCGTCTTTCTGGTCGAGCAGAATGCCTTCCACGCGCTTCGGCTCGCCCATCGCGGCTATGTTCTAGCGAACGGCCGGGTCGTGCTGCAGGGAACCGGGCAGGAGCTCCTCGCCAACCGCGAGGTCCGTGCGGCCTACCTCGAGGGCGGGCATTGAAGGAGACCCCATGAAGGATCTGCTCGGCGCTTCTCCCGGCCTGTTCTTCGTCGTCACCGTCGTCATGTTCGGCGGCGCCGCCTGGCAGACCGGCCAGGTGCTGGCCCAGACTTGGCGGCCCTACTGGCATATGGTCGCCTACGGCTTGATGCTGGCTGCTGCCGACCGGCTGATGCTGGTGCTGCTGTTCGAAGGGCGGCTGCTCGCCGTGACGCCCTATCTCACGACCCTCGTGGTCCTGGTCGGGTTCGGCAGCCTTGCCTTCCGCCTGACCCGGGTGCGGAAGATGGTCGGACAATATCCCTGGATCTACGAGCGTGACGGCCTGCTCGGCTGGCGCGAGCGCTCGGGGAGCGACCGGCCGTGAGCCGATGCGCCGGCCCGCTAGCAACCCCGCGGGGCTTGATTGGCCTGCAGAGGCATGCGCGTTTTCAACGACAGGGAGCCAAATCAACATGCGCAAATTGACGTCGTCGCTCCTCGCTGCCGTCGCCGTCGCGGCTTTCGCCGCGATGCCGGCCTCGGCGCAGGACCTCGTGGTCGCGACCGCCGGTCCGATCACCGGACAATACGCGGCCTTCGGCGAGCAGATGAAGCGCGGTGCCGAGATGGCCATCGCGGACATCAATGCCAAGGGCGGCGTTCTCGGCAAGAAGCTGAAGCTCGAGGTGGGTGACGACGCCTGCGATCCGAAGCAGGCGGTCGCCGTCGCCAACCAGATGGCCGGCAAGAAGATCGTCTTCATGGCGGGCCACTTCTGCTCGTCCTCGTCGATCCCCGCTTCGGCCATCTACAACGAGAGCGGCATCCTGCAGATGACGCCGGCCTCGACCAATCCGGCGCTGACCGAAGAGGCGGCCAACAAGAAGTGGACGAACGTCTTCCGCACCTGCGGCCGAGACGACGCCCAGGGCTTGGTCGCCGGCAAGTTCCTGGCCTCCCAGTTCAAGGGCAAGAAGGTTGCGATCATCCACGACAAGTCCGCCTACGGTAAGGGCCTCGCGGACGAGACCAAGAAGGCGATGAACGCCGCCGGCCTGCAGGATGCGATGTACGAGGCCATCACCCAGGGCGACAAGGACTTCACCGCGCTCGTCTCGAAGATGAAGGCGGCGGGTATCGACGCCATGTATCTCGGCGGCTATCACACCGAAGCCGGATTGCTTGTCCGTCAGTCGCGCGAGCAGGGCCTCAATGCGCTGCTCGTCTCCGGCGACGCGCTGGTGACCGACGAGTTCTGGAAGATCACCGGCCCGGCCGGCCAGGGCACGCTGATGACCTTCGCGCCCGATCCGCGGAAGCTCAAGACCGCCGAGGACGTGGTCAAGAAGTTCAAGGCCGCCAACTAGGATCCGGAGGGATACACGCTCTACACCTACGCCGCGTTCCAGGCGTGGGCGGCGGCGGTGGCCAAGGCCGGCACGACCGATGCGGCGAAGGTGGGTGCGGAACTCCGCAGCATGTCCGTCGACACCGTGCTCGGGAAGCTCGCTTGGGACGCCAAGGGCGACGTCAAGGACGCCGCCTATGTCTGGTATGTCTTCAAGGATGGCAAGTACAACGAGATGTAACCTCCGGCGCGATCCGTAAGGATCGTCGCATCTGAGGTAAATCGCTCGTTGGAACGGCCCGGCGGAGAACCGCCGGGCCGTTTCCTTTTCCAGGTGCGCTATTCGGCCCGCTCGCGCCGTCGGCCGCGGCCGAGGCCGATCTTCTTGGCGAAGGCCGAGCGCTGGGCGGAGTAGTTGGGCGCCACCATCGGATAGTCGGCCGGAAGACCCCACTTCGCCCGGTACGCCTCCGGGCTCAGCCCGTAGGCGGTCCGGAGGTGGCGCTTCAGCATCTTCAGCTTCTTGCCGTCCTCGAGGCAGACAATGTGGTCGGGCGTCACTGAGCGCTTGATGGCGACCGCCGGCTTCAGCGCCTCGCCGACGGGAGCAGCCCGCCCGTTCAGGCCGGCGAGGGAGGCGTAGACGGTGTCGATGACCCGCGGGAGGTCGACCGTGCCGAGACGGTTCTGCGAGAGATAGGCCGCAACCACGTCGGTGGTCATCCGCAGCAGTTCGTCGTGCTGGGCTTTCTTAGGCTCTGCGCGTTCGGTCATGAGTTCCGACCCTTGTTGTTTGGCACTCCCCAGGCTGGTCTTTACATGAGGCAAAACAAGTGTCAATTGTCCTATGGTCAAATGGCGTATTTAGTTGAATTCGACCTTGGGCTACTTGGCCAAGGGCAGTCATCCCACGTATTGCCGATCCCGCGGGGGAGGCGATGTCAGCCAATAGCTTGTGCCGAATTGTCCGCGAAGCCTGAGATATGGTAGAGCTGTCTCGGGATTCCTTCCGCGACCTCACCGACGAAGAATGGCAGACAAGGACACCATCGGCATTGCCTCCGACCATGCCGGCTACGAGCTCAAATCGGCGCTCAAGGCCGAGCTCGGCGGTCTCGGCTTCGCGGCGCTCGACTTGGGGACGGAGTCGGGGGAGAAGTCTGTCGACTACCCGGATTTCGCCCGGGCGCTCGCCGAAGCGATGAAGGCCGGAAAATTCTCGCGCGGCGTTCTGATCTGTGGCACCGGCATCGGCATCGGCATGGCCGCCAACCGGCACGCCTGGATCCGCTGCGGCGTCGTGCACGACGAGACCTCCGCCAGGCTCACTCGTCAGCACAACGACGCCAATGTCATGGCCGTCGGTCAGCGGCTGATCGGCGTCGAGACCGCCAAGGCCAGCCTCAAAGTCTTCCTCTCAACCCCGTATGAAGGCGGGCGGCACGTCCAACGTGTCGCCAAGCTCGCCTGACGCCCCTATTCGAGAAGCGCATGACCGCACGGTCTAACCCTCGTCCCGACGCCTTCTTCGCTGCCGACCTCGCCGAGCGGGACCCCGAGGTCGCCGCCGCCGTCGGCCGCGAGCTCGGTCGCCAGCGAGAGCAGGTCGAGCTCATCGCCTCCGAGAACATCGTCAGCCGCGCCGTGCTCGAGGCGCTCGGCACGGTCCTCACCAACAAGTATGCGGAAGGCTATCCGGGCAAGCGCTACTACGGCGGCTGCGAGTTCGTCGACCAGGCCGAGACGCTGGCGATCGAACGGGCCAAGCGGCTGTTCGACTGCCGTTTCGCCAATGTCCAGCCGCACTCCGGCGCCCAGGCCAACCAAGCGGTCTTCCTCGCCCTCTTGAAGCCCGGCGACACCATCCTCGGCATGTCGCTGGCGGCCGGCGGACACCTGACGCACGGTGCCGCGCCGAACCTGTCGGGCAAGTGGTTCAAGGCCGTCTCCTACGGCGTCCGCCGCGAGGACTGCCAGATCGACTACGACGAGGTCGAGCGTCTGGCCCATGCCGAGAAGCCGAAGCTGATCATTGCCGGCGGCTCGGGCGTGCCGCGGATCATCGACTTCGCGCACTTTCGCAAGATCGCCGATGCCGTTGGCGCCCACTTGATGGTCGACATGGCGCATTTCGCCGGACTGGTTGCCGGCGGGGTCTATCCGAGCCCGCTGCCGCACGCCCATGTCGTGACCACGACCACGCACAAGACGCTGCGGGGCCCGCGTGGCGGGATGATCCTCGCCAACGACGAGGAGATCGGGAAGAAGATCAACTCGGCGGTCTTCCCGGGGCTGCAGGGCGGTCCCTTGATGCATGTCATCGCCGCTAAGGCGGTGATGCTAGGCGAGGCCCTGAAGCCGGAATTCAAGCTCTATGCCCGCTCCGTCGTCGACAACGCCCGGGCATTGGCCGAGGTGCTGGTCAAGCGCGGCCTCGCCATCGTCACCGGGGGCACCGACAGCCACCTGATGCTGGTCGACCTGCGTCCGAAGAAGCTGACCGGCAAGGCGGCCGAGGCGTCGCTCGAGCGCGCCTACATGACCTGCAACAAGAACGGCGTTCCCTTCGATCCGGAGCGGCCGACGGTGACGTCCGGCATTCGCCTGGGCACGCCGGCGGCGACGACCCGCGGCTTCGGCGTCCAGGAGTTCCGCCGGGTGGGCGAGCTCATCGGCGACGTGCTCGAGGGCCTCGCCCGGCATCCGGATGACAACGGCGCCGCCGAAGTCGAGGCGCGCGCCGAGGTGAAGCGGCTCTGCGAGCGCTTTCCCATTTATCAGACGCTTTAATCGCGGTCGGAGGAGGAAACAAGATGCGGTGCCCGTTCTGTGGCCACGAGGATACCCAGGTCAAGGACTCGCGCCCGACCGAGGATAACTCCGCGATCCGGCGCCGGCGTTTCTGCCCGGCCTGCGGTTCGCGCTTCACCACCTTCGAACGCGTCCAGCTCCGCGAGCTGGTCGTGGTGAAGAAGACCGGGAAGCGCGCGCCCTTCGATCGCGACAAGCTCGCCCGGTCGCTGCAGCTTGCACTCCGCAAGCGGCCGATCGATGCCGAGCGCCTCGAGCGCGTCGTCAACTCGATCGTCCGCCGGCTCGAAAGCATGGGCGAGAGCGAGATCCCGTCCAGCGTCATCGGCGAGCTGGTGATGGAGTCGCTCGCCAATCTGGACCAGGTCGCTTACGTGCGCTTCGCCTCGGTCTACCGGAACTTCCGCGAGGCCAAGGACTTCGGCGACTTCGTCGGCAAGATCAACACCGACACCGAGGACTAATCAGCAGGCGAGGCGATGGACTCCGACCGCGAGTGGATGGAGCGGGCCCTCGCCCTGGCATATCGCGGCCTGGGTCAGGTCTGGCCCAATCCCTCGGTCGGTGCCGTCGTGGTCAGGGACGGCCGCGTGGTCGGCGAGGGTTGGACCCGGAAGGGCGGTCGCCCGCATGCCGAGACCGTCGCCCTGGACGCGGCCGGCGGGGCGGCGCGAGGCGCCACGCTCTTCGTCACCCTCGAGCCCTGCGCCCACCACGGCAAGACGCCGCCCTGCGCCGATGCGGTGATCTCCGCCGGCATCGCCCGGGTGGTGGCGTCGATCGAGGACCCGGACCCGCGCGTGTCCGGCCAGGGTTTCGCCAGGCTCCGCGAGGCCGGGATCGCGGTCGAGGTCGGCGCGGGCGCAGCTGCGGCGCGCGAGATCAATCTCGGCTTCTTCACCCGGCTCGCCGAGGGCCGCCCGATGGTGACGGTCAAGCTCGCGACCAGCCTCGATGGGCGTCTCGCCACGCACACCGGCGAGAGCCAGTGGATCTCCGGCGAGGCCGCCCGCCAGGAAGGCCACCGGCTCCGCGCCGACCATGATGCGATCATGGTCGGCGTCGGGACGGTGCTGGCCGACGACCCGAGCCTCACCTGTCGGTTCCCGGGCAGCGAGGATCGCACGCCCGTCCGCATCGTCGTCGACAGCCGGCTTCGTCTCCCGCTCACCTCGAAGCTGGTGATCGGCGCGCGGACGATCCCGACCTGGGTCTTGGCGCTCGCCGACACGGATTCCCTCCGGTGCCGGGCGCTCGCCGATCTTGGTGTCGAGGTGCTGGAGATCCCGTCGGAGGAGGTCGGTCGTCCGGATATCCGACAGGCCTTGCGGCTCCTCGGCGAGCGTGGCCTGACCCGGCTTCTGGTCGAGGGTGGCGGCCGGCTGGTGGCGAGCCTGCTCGCCGTCGCCGTCGTCGACCGCCTGGTGTGGTTCCGGGCCCCGATCGTCATCGGTGGCGACGGCATTCCCGCCTCGGCCGCGTTCGGCGTCGACCGCCTGGCCCAGGCGCCGCGCTGGCGGCGCATCGGCACGGTCGAGCTCGGCGACGATGTGATGGAAACCTACGCCCGAACGGCGTAGGTATCCCGCATGTTCACAGGGATCGTCACCGATGTCGGGCGAGTCGCCTCAGCCACCGATCGCGGCGATCGACGGTTCGTGCTCGCGACCGGGTTCGATACCGGCCGGATCGACATCGGCGCTTCGATCTCGTGCTCGGGCTGCTGTTTGACCGTGGTCGAGAAGGGCCCTGGCCGCTTCGCTGTCGACGCCTCCGGCGAGACTCTCTCGGTGACCACGCTCGGCGACTGGCAGGAGGGCACCGAGGTCAATCTCGAGCGGGCCCTCAGGCTCGGCGACGAGCTGGGCGGCCACCTCGTCTCCGGCCATGTCGACGGGGTCGGCCGGGTGGTGTCGGTCCGCGAGGAGGGTGCCAGCCACCGGATCCTCTTCGAGGCCCCGGCCGAGCTCTCCCGCTTCATCGCCTCCAAGGGCTCGATCGCCGTCGACGGCGCATCCCTTACCGTCAACGAGGTTGACGGACGTCGGTTCGGCGCCAACATCATCCCCTACACCTGGACGCGGACGACCTTCCGCCGGCTCGTCGCCGGCAGCCGCGTCAATCTCGAAATCGACCTCCTGGCCCGCTATGTCGCGCGGCTGATGGAGCCGGAGACATCCCGATGAGCCAGGCGGCGGCCCTCGCCACCCTCTACCGCAGCGCCCTTTCCTCGATCGGCGAGGTGGTGGAGGAGGCGCGCAACGGCCGGATGTTCATCCTGGTCGACGACGAGGACCGGGAGAACGAGGGCGACCTCGTCATTCCCGCCCAGTTCGCCACGCCGGACCAGGTCAACTTCATGGCCCGCTACGGCCGCGGCCTGGTTTGCCTGGCATTGACCCGCGAACGGGTCGAACGCCTCGGCCTGCCGCTGATGTCGCGCCAGAACGCGAGCCGGCATCAGACCGCCTTCACCGTGTCGATCGAGGCGAAGGAGGGAGTGACCACCGGCATCTCCGCGTCTGACCGCGCCCATACGATCGCCGTCGCCATCGATCCGTCCAAGGGGTGGGACGACATCGCCACGCCCGGGCACGTCTTCCCGCTGGTGGCGCGCGACGGCGGGACCCTGGTCCGCGCCGGCCATACCGAGGCCGGTGTCGACATCGCCCGCATGGCCGGCCTCAACCCGTCGGCGGTGATCTGCGAGATCATGAACGACGACGGGACCATGGCGCGCCTTCCCGACCTCGTCGCCTTTGCCCAGAAGCACGGGATCAAGGTCGGGACCATCGCCGACCTAATCGCCTATCGCCGGCGGACGGAGTCGGTGATCGAGCGTCTGCAGGAGAGCACGCTCGAGAGCCGCCACGGCGGCCGCTTCCGCATGATCGTCTACGTCAACAAGGCCTCCTATGCCGAGCATGTCGCCCTGGTGAAGGGCGACATCGCTTCGGGCGATCCGGTGCTCGTGCGCATGCACGCGCTGAACGTGCTCGACGACGTCCTCGGCGACACCAGCCTCGGGCGCGGCGGCGAGCTTCAGGCGGCGATGGATCTGATCGGGCGCGAGGGCCGCGGCATCGTCGTCCTGCTTCGCGAGCCGCATGCGACCAGCCTCTCCGATCGCGTCCGTGCGCGTCAGGCCGGGCAGGGGAAGGAAACCGGCCTCCGCGACTACGGCGTCGGCGCCCAGATCCTCCTCGACCTCGGGGTTCGCCGCATGATCCTCCTCTCCAACACTCGACGAACCATCGTCGGCCTCGACGGCTACGGGCTCGAGATCGTCGAGCAGCGCTCGATCCCCCATCACGAGACCTGAGCATGGCCTTGCCCCGCTTCCTGGTCGTCGAGGCCCGGTTCTACGAGGAGATCTCCGATCACCTCTTCAACGGCGCGGCGACCGTATTGATGAACGCCGGCGTCGGATTCGAGCGCATCGCCGTCCCTGGCGCGCTGGAGATCCCGGCGGTGATCGGCATCGCCAACCAGGGTGCCAACCCGAAGTTCGACGGATTCGTGGCGCTCGGCTGCGTCATTCGCGGCGAAACCAGCCACTACGAGACCGTGTGCAGCGAAAGCGCCCGCGGTCTACAGGTGCTGGCCGTCAGCTTCGGGCTCGCGATCGGCAACGGCATCCTCACCTGCGAGACCTGGGAGCAGGCGATGGTGCGGGCCCGGCCCGACGATCAGAACAAGGGAGGCGGAGCGGTCGAGGCCTGCCTCGCGGTGTTCGAGGCGCGCCGCCGCTTCGGCTTGGTCACGCCATGACGGTTCCCACCGGCAAGGCAAAGCCGCGCAGCTCTACCCGGTCGGCCGCGCGGCTCGCGGCCGTCCAGGCACTCTATCAGATGGAGATGACCGGCGCCGGCGCGACCGCGGCCCTGGCCGACGTTCGCCTCCGCGACGGTGCGGTATCGGACGATGCCGTCGCCGGCATTGCCGTCGATGAGGCGATGCTCATAGACCTGGTCGAAGGCGTGACTCAGCGCCGGGAGGAGATCGATCTCAGGATTTCCGGCCATCTGGTCGAGGGCTGGTCGTTCGAGCGCCTCGAGCTGGTGCTCCGCGCCATCCTCCGTGCCGGAACCTACGAGATCGTCGCCAGGCCGGATGTCCCGCTCCGCGTCGCCATCAACGAATGGGTCGATCTTGCGCACGCCTTCTACTCCGGCAAGGAGCCGGGTTTCGTCAACGGCGTGCTCGACCATATCGGCCGCGAGGCGCGTCCGGCGGAGGCGCGCTAGACGGAGATGGCGGCCGCCCTCGACGAGTTCGACCGCATTGCTCGCTTCTTCGCGCCGCTCGCCGCCGGCTTCCCCGGTGCGCTCGGGCTCACCGACGACGCCGCTCTGGTCGACGCGGGCATCGGCCGCGAGCTGGTGGTGACCACCGACGCGCTGGTGGCCGGTGTCCATTTTCGCAGCGGCGACCCTCCCGACCTGGTCGCCAGGAAAGCGCTCCGCGTCAGCCTCTCCGATCTCGCGGCGATGGGGGCTGAACCGATCTGCTACACGCTTGCGGCGATCCTTCCGGCGACCGTCGACGAAGCGTGGCTCGCTGCCTTCGTCCGTGGCCTCGCCGCCGACCAGGCGGAATTCGGCATCGTGCTGGCCGGCGGCGACTCCGTGAAGACGCCGGGCCCGGCGACGCTCTCGGTGACGGCGATCGGGCGGGTCGAGGCCGGCCGGGCCCTTCGTCGTTCGGGCGCCCGTCCCGGCGACCGGGTCTATGTGAGCGGGACCGTCGGCGACGGCGCTCTCGGTCTCGCGGTGCTCGAGGGGCGGCTCGCCGATGACGCCGAGGGGACGCTCGCGGGCCGCTATCTATTGCCGCGGCCGCGGCTCGCGCTCGGCCGGGCGCTGGTCGACAAGGCCAGTGCGGCGATCGATGTCTCCGACGGGCTGGTCGCCGACCTCGGCCACATCGCTGCGACCTCCGGCGTCCGTATCACCATCGAGGCCGAACGCGTGCCGCTGTCGCCGGCGGCCCGCGCCGCGCTCGTCGCCGATCCGCGGCTGATCGACGCGATTCTTGCCGGGGGCGACGACTACGAGCTGGCTTTCACCTCGACCGAGGCCCTCCCCGACGCACTCGCCAGCACGCCGATCGCCTGTATCGGCCGGGTCGAGGCCGGGAGCGGTGTCACCGTGCTTGATCGGCAAGGCCGTCCGGTTACGCTCTCCGCTGGCGGTTACACGCATTTCTAGGTGACATGAAGCTCCTCATCCTCCTGATCGTCCTGGTGGCCCTCCTCGGCGGCGGCGGCTTTGCCGCCTGGACCCTCTATCGCGAGCCGATCGAAACCAAGGTTGCGCAGATGATGAAGCCGAGGGAGCCCCCAGGCGTCGCCCTGCCGCTCGAGCCGATCACGCTACCCTTGTTCAAGGGGGGGCTGCCCGACCGCTTCCTCACCCTCGAGATGTCGCTTATCTGCGCCGGCAACGACGCGATGCTCCGGGTCAAGAGCCAGGTACCGCGTCTGGTCGATGCCTACATCCAATATCTGCACTCGCTCGCGAACCTGCGTATCCAGCCGGGTTTCGAGGACCTCGACTTCGTCAAGGAGCGCCTCCTCAACGTTTCGGCCCAAGTGGTGGGCGCCGGCGAGGTCCGCGACATCCTCTTCCGCAACGCCTTCGAGAAGCCGATGCAATGAGCCAAACCCGTTCCGAGCGTCTGATCGTCGCGCTGCTGGTCCTTTGCCAGTCCCTGTTCTTCAGCGGTGTCATCGTCATCATGACGCTGTCCGCGTTGGTCGGCGACATGCTGGCCGAGAACAAGACGCTGACGACGTTGCCGCTCGCCGTGCAGATGACTGCAACCATGGTGACGACCGTGCCGGCCTCGATGGCCATGGGCCGTTTCGGCCGCAAGGCGGGGTTCGTCGGCGGCCTTCTGATCGGAGCCATCGGCGCCGGCCTCGCCGCCGCCTCGATCATCCTCGGGTCGTTCCTCCTGTTCATCGTCGGAAGCGCCTTCATGGGATCGGCCGTCGCCGTCGGCCACTTCTTCCGTTTCGCCGCCGCCGACACGGCAAGCCCGGCGTTCCGGCCCAAGGCGATCTCCTACGTCATGGCCGGCGGTGTCGTCGCCGCGCTTCTTGGGCCCGAGCTCGCCAAGGCGACCCGGACCTTGCTTCCCGCCTTCATCTTCGCCGGCTGCTTCGTCGCCATCGGAGCGCTCTGGCTCGCCACCATCCTGCCGGTCCTCAGCCTCTCCCTGCCCAAGCCCAAGGCGGCAGACCTCGCCGGCCCCCGTCGGCCTCTCAGCGTCATCGCCCGGCAGCCGATGTTCATCGTCGCCGTCGTTTCCGGCATGGTGGGATACGCCGTCATGACCCTGGTGATGACGGCGACGCCGCTGGCGATGGTCGGCTGCGGATTCGCCTTTACCGACGCGGCGCTGGTCATCCAGTGGCATTCGGTCGGCATGTTCGCGCCATCCTTCGTCACCGGCTCGCTGATCTCGCGTTTCGGTATCGTCCGGATCCTGCTCGCCGGCGCGGCGTTGCTCGCCCTCGCGGCGGCGATCAATCTCTCCGGCCTCGAAATGCTGCATTTCCTATCAGGCCTGGTGCTGATCGGGATCGGTTGGAACTTCCTCTATGTCGGCGGTTCGACCCTGGTGACGGAGACCTACGCGCCGGCCGAGAGGGCCGCCGCCCAAGGCCTGAACGACTTCCTGGTGTTCTCGAGCTCCGCCGCGGCCGCCTTCTCGTCCGGTGCGCTTCAGCATCAGTTCGGCTGGGAGGCGGTCAATCTCGGCGTGCTTCCGGTTGTCGCCGTCAGCGCCGCCGCCAGCCTCTGGCTCGCCACGATCCGCAAGCGCGCGGCGACGTCCGTCCAGGCGGCCTGACCCGGCCGGTGCCACACCCTGGCGCACGGACGCATGTTGGGGATACCCAAGCCGCTGTTGCGCATCGAAAAATGTCTGGTATGTTCCGGCCGACTTAGCGGCCGCTGGTGGCGGCCCTCCCGTTTCTAAGGAATCCCAGACATGAGCGGACTACATTTGTTCGTCATCGCCTGTGGCGTGCTCGCCCTGCTGTACGGCGTCGTCACCTCGCGTGCGATCCTGGCGGCTCCCGCCGGTTCGGCGCGCATGCAGGAGATCGCGCAGGCGATCCAGGAGGGGGCGCAGGCCTACCTCAATCGCCAGTACACGACGATCGGCATCGTCGGGGCGGTGATCTTCCTCATCCTCATCTTCCTGCTCGGTTGGAAGGTCGGCGCCGGGTTTCTGATCGGCGCGATTCTCTCGGGCGCCGCCGGCTACATCGGCATGAACGTGTCGGTGCGCTCCAATGTCCGCACGGCGGAAGGCGCGCGCCAGGGCCTTGCGCACGCACTGTCGATCGCCTTCAAGGCGGGAGCGGTCACCGGCATGCTGGTGGTCGGCCTGGCGCTGCTCGGGGTCGCCGGCTACTACGTGTTCCTGCTCTCGGTCGGTACTGAAACCCGGGCGCTGGTCGACGCGCTGGTGGCGCTCGGCTTCGGCGCCTCGCTGATCTCGATCTTCGCCCGTCTCGGCGGCGGCATCTTCACCAAGGGCGCCGACGTCGGCGCCGACCTGGTCGGCAAGGTCGAGGTGGGCATCCCCGAGGACGATCCCCGCAATCCGGCGGTGATCGCCGACAACGTCGGCGACAACGTCGGCGACTGCGCCGGCATGGCGGCCGATCTGTTCGAGACCTACGCGGTGACCATCGTCGCGACCATGGTGCTCGCTTCGATCTTCTTCACCGGCGCGCAGGCGGCCGCGATGATGTCATACCCGCTGGCCATCGCCGCGGCCTGCATCATCACCTCGATCATCGGCACCTATTTCGTTCGCCTCGGCGCCAGCGAGAACATCATGGGTGCCCTTTACAAAGGGTTCATCGCCTCTGGCGTGCTGTCGATCATCGTGCTCTGGCCGGTCACCGACTACGTGATCGGCATGTCGATCGCCTACACGGTTGCGGGCAAGGTCTTCCTGGGTCGCCATCTCTTCTATTGCGGGGTGATCGGCCTGGTCGTCACCGGGTTGATCGTGTGGGCGACCGAGTACTACACCGGCACCAACTATCGGCCGGTGAAGAGCATCGCGCAGGCGTCCACCACCGGCCACGGCACCAACGTCATCCAGGGCCTCGCCATCTCGCTCGAGGCGACGGCCCTGCCAGCCCTGATCATCTGTGCCGGCATCATCTCCACCCACCTGCTGGCCGGTCTTCTCGGCATCGCGATCGCGGTCACCACCATGCTGGCGCTGGCCGGTATCGTTATTGCGCTCGATGCCTACGGCCCCGTCACCGACAATGCCGGCGGCATCGCCGAGATGGCCGATCTGCCGAAGGACGTCCGCAAGACCACGGACGCTCTCGACGCGGTCGGCAACACGACGAAGGCGGTCACCAAGGGTTATGCGATCGGCTCGGCCGGCCTCGGCGCGCTCGTGCTGTTCGCTGCCTACACCGAAGATCTGAAGTACTTCACCGAGAAGGGTCTGCTGAAAGTCGGAGCGATCGATTTCGCACTCTCCAATCCCTACGTCGTCGTCGGGCTGCTGATCGGCGGCCTCCTGCCGTATCTGTTCGGCGCCATGGGCATGACCGCCGTCGGCCGCGCCGCCGGGGCGGTCGTGGTCGAGGTCCGCCGTCAGTTCAAGGAGATCCCCGGGATCATGGAAGGCCGGGCGAAGCCCGACTATTCCAAGGCCGTCGACATGCTGACCAAGGCGGCGATCAAGGAGATGATAATCCCGAGCCTCTTGCCGGTGCTCTCCCCGATCGTCCTCTACTGGGTGATCAAGGCCATCGCCGGGCAGGCGGCGGCATTCGCCGCGGTCGGCGCCATGCTGCTCGGCGTCATCGTCACCGGCCTGTTCGTCGCCATCTCCATGACCGCCGGCGGCGGCGCCTGGGACAACGCCAAGAAGTACATCGAAGGCGGCCACCATGGCGGCAAGGGATCCGACGCCCACAAGGCGGCGGTGACCGGCGACACGGTCGGCGATCCCTACAAGGACACCGCCGGCCCGGCGGTCAACCCGATGATCAAGATCACCAACATCGTCGCGCTCTTGCTGCTGGCGGTTCTCGCCCACGGCTGAGCCGAGGCGGCGCTGCAAGAATGCAGACCCCGGCGGGCGACCGTCGGGGTCTTCTGTTTCGGACGACGGAGGGGCTCAGGAGCCGCCGGGCACCCTGGCCCGGTTCCGCCTGGGCGCCGTATCGCCGAAGCGGCCGATGTTGCCGAAGAGCTGCTGGAAGATGCTGAAGGTCTGGCCCGAGGTCGGCGTCGTGCGCGACACCGGGTCGATGTTCTCGGCGGCCTCTTTGCCGGTGTGAACGACCTCCCGGACCAGTCCCGCCTCGTCGAAGCGGACGGTCAACACCTTCTGGTCGAGCACTTCCGGGCGGAAGAACGCCACTGTCTCCGTCCGCTTGCTGATATAGTACCAGGTGTTCGGATCGAAGGTGGCGACTGCCGAGGGGCTGCCGAGGAGCGTCGCGACCTCGTCCTTGGTCGAGGCGCCGACCTTGATCTTGTCGAGATCCTCAGCCTCCGGAAGACTCCCGCGGCTATCGACGACCGGACTGCAGGCGGCGATCAGGACGGCCATCGCCAGGGGCGCCAACCGGCTCGCACGCATGGGGCGCAGACTCCTCGAAACCGCTTGCCGCCCGGTTGACCCCGGCGGCCTGATCGGGCTAGTTGCCCCGCGAAGCTGGGGGTTGTCAACCGGCGAGGTCATGGACGAGGCTACGGTGCTGGCTAGGCTGTTTGGACGTCGGGACGAGAGGAGCGCGGCAGCTGCCGACTCGCTCTACCGCGCCGTCGTCGAGGCCGCCCGCCGGCCGGTGTTCTTTGCCGAACTCGCCATCCCCGACACCCTCGACGGGCGCTACGAGATGGTGGCCTTGCACGCCTATCTGCTCCTTCGCCGGCTCAAACGCGATCACCCGGCGACCGCCGGACTCGCCCAGGCGATGTTCGACCGCATGTTCGTAGACTTCGACAATTCGCTCCGCGAGGCAGGCGTCGGCGATCTCGGCGTCGGCCGCAGGGTCAAGCAGATGGCCACCGGATTCTACGGGCGCATCGCGGCTTACGATGCCGGCATCGACGGCAGCAACCTGGAGGATGCGCTCCGGCGGAACGCCTATGGCACGGTCGCTACCGACGACGGGACGCTCGCACGCCTCGCCGAATACCTCAGGCTCGCGGACCGCGGCCTTGCGACGCAGGCGACGTCGGGGTTCCTTGCCGGCCGCGTGTCCTTTCCCGAGGTCGCCTGAGGGTCGACGATGGACTTGGAATCCGAATTCTCGCGGCCGGTGCCCATCGACCAGATCGCCGAGCGGGGGCGGATCATGGAGATCACGGCAAGCGAGGCCGAGCGCTTGGCGCTGGCCCGCCGGGTCGGCCTGGTCAGGCTGGATCGTCTGGCGGCGAAGGTCCGGCTGTCGCGCTCCGGCGTCTTCTACCGGGTCGAGGCCGACTGGGAGGCGGATGTGGTCCAGACCTGCGTGATCACCCTGGAGCCGTTCGCAAGCCGCTTGGCCGAGCACCTGGTCGAGCGCTATGGCTTGGCCGACCGGGAGGCGACCGAGCTCGATCTCGACCCGGAGGTCGACACGCCGGAGGCGATCGAGGGGGGCGTGATCGACGTCGGGGAGACGGTCGCCCAGGCGCTCTCGCTGGCGCTCGACCCATATCCGCGAAAGCCCGGGGCGACAATCGAAATTCCGGGTGAGGAAGGGGGCGGGGAGGGGCCGTTCGAGGCGCTCTCGAAGCTCAGGCGCGGGTCGTAAAGCCGCTTGCCCCAGGGGGGCTTCTTGGCTACATAAGCGCCCTCGCCGGCCGTCACGGGCTGATGCGCCCCCGAGCGCGTTTCGGCGCGCCTGCGCCACGGTTAGAGCCCGTTTAGCGAAAGTAGGTTGCCATGGCAGTTCCCAAGAAGAAGGTTTCGAAGTCGCGCAGGAACATGCGCCGGGCCCATCACGCGCTGAAGCCGGTGACGGTGATCGAGTGCTCGAACTGCGGCGAGCAGAAGCTTCCTCACCACGTCTGCAAGGCGTGCGGCCACTATGACGGCCGCGAAGTCGTCGCCTCAAAGGCCTGATCCAGAACGGGATCTAGCACCCCGGCCGCCCGAGGGCTGCCCCTTGAGCCAGAGGCTCACGCTCGCGTTGGACGCCATGGGCGGGGACCAGGCTCCAAACATGGTCATCGACGGGGCGGAGATGGCCCGGATCCGGTTTCCGTCGCTCGACTTCCTGGTCTTCGGCAACGAAGGTCTAATCAAGCCGCTGCTCGACCGTCACCGCGCCCTCGCCGATCGGACCACGCTGGTTCACACGGACGAGGTCGTGAAGAACGAGGACAAGCCCTCGGTCGCGCTCCGCGCCGGGCGCAACTCGTCCATGCGGCTCGCCATCGACGCGGTCAAGGAGGGCAAGGCGGCCGGCGTCGTCTCGGCCGGCAACACGGGCGCGCTGATGGCGATGGCCAAGCTGACGCTCCGCATGCTGCCCGGAATCGACCGGCCGGCGATCGTGTCGTTCTACCCGACTGAGCGCGGCGAAAGCTGCATGCTCGACCTCGGTGCCAACGTCGAGTGCGACGCCGAGAACCTCGTCCAGTTCGCCATCATGGGCGACATGTTCGCCCGCGCCGTCCTCGGCATCCCGAAGCCCACGATCGGCCTCCTCAACGTCGGCTCCGAGGAGATGAAGGGCCATGACGAGGTCAAGCGTGCGGGCGTGATCCTGCGGGAAGGCAAGGTCCCGGTCGAGTTCTACGGCTTCATCGAGGGCGACGACATCACCGCCGGCACGGTCGACGTGGTGGTGACCGACGGCTTCACCGGCAACGTGGCGCTCAAGACCGCCGAAGGCACCGCCCGCCTCTACACCAACTTCATCCGGGCGAGCTTCAAGAGCTCGATCCTGGCCAGGCTGGGCTATCTCCTGAGCCGTGGCGCGCTCCGCAAGGTCCGCGAGCGCACCGACCCTCGCCGCTACAACGGCGCGGTCTTCCTCGGCCTCAACGGTATCGCCGTGAAGAGCCATGGCGGTACCGACGCCATGGGCTTCGCCAATGCCATCGGTGTCGCCAACGACATGGCCGTCCACGGCTTCCTCGACAAGGTCCGGGCCGAGCTGGCTGAGCTCGCGGCGGTCAACCTCAAGGGCGCGCCGGCATGACCCGGCGCTCGGTCATTCTCGGCGCCGGCGCCTATCTGCCGAAGCGGGTGGTGACCAACAATGACCTCGCGGCCCAGATGGACACGACGGACGATTGGATTATCCAGAGGACGGGGATCCGCCAGCGCCATGTCGCGGCCGAAGGCGAGTTCACCTCCCATCTGGCGGTCAAGGCCAGCGAGCGGGCGCTGGCCGCGGCCGGCCTGAAGGCGGCCGACATCGACCTGATCGTGCTCGCGACCACCACCCCCGACGAGACCTTTCCGGCGACCGCGACCCGGGTCCAGGCCTTGCTCGGCCTCACCCGCGGGGCGGCGTTCGACGTCCAGGCGGTCTGCGCCGGCTTCGTCTTCGGATTGGCGGTCGCCGATAATTTCATCAAGGTCGGGCAGGCCGAGACCGCGCTCGTCATCGGTGCCGAGACCTTCACGCGGCTCCTCGACTGGAACGACCGAGGCACGGCGGTCCTGTTCGGCGACGGGGCGGGCGCCGTGGTGCTCAAGGCCTCCTATGGGGACCGTGGCGTCCTCTCGACCCACCTTCATTCCGACGGCCGTGGCCACGATGCCCTCTATGTCGACGGCGGGCCGTCCTCGACCGGCCGGGTCGGGCACGTCCGGATGCAGGGCAAAGAGGTCTTCAAGCACGCGGTCTCCAAGCTCGCCCAGGTGATCCAGGAGGCCCTCGACGCCAACGGCATGACGGCCGACGACATCGACTGGCTGGTCCCCCACCAGGCCAACCGGCGGATCATCGACGGCATGGCCGACAAGTACCGGCTGCCGAGGGAGAAGGTGGTGGTGACCGTCGACCGCCATGCCAACACCTCGGCCGCCTCGGTGCCGTTGGCGCTGGCCGAGGCCATGGACGACGGCCGCATCAAGCCCGGCCATCTGGTGGTGCTCGAGGCGATCGGCGGCGGGCTCGCCTGGGGGGCCGCGCTGGTTCGGATGTAAACCGTCCTTCGCGCTCCATCTCGTCTCAAGATCAGCAGCCATCTCCCTGTCGTTGACCGATTTTTTCGGCCAAGCTAAGGTTCTGCCCGAGGGAGGCCGCCATGACCGAGCAGACCATCACCCGCGCGCATTTGAGCGAAGCGGTCTACCAGGAAGTCGGCTTGTCGCGGAACGAGTCCGCCGCTCTGGTCGAGTCCGTCCTCGACGAGATCGCCGACGCTCTGACGCGCGGCGAGATGGTTAAGATCTCCTCCTTCGGCACCTTCTCGGTGCGCCAGAAGGGCCAGCGCGTCGGCCGCAATCCCAAGACCGGGCAGGAGGTTCCCATCCTGCCCCGGCGCGTCCTCGTCTTCCGCGCCTCCCATGTGCTGAAGGGGCATATCAACGGCGCCCTCGCGGTGCCGTCCTCCGCGGCCTCGGACTAGGGCCGGGCAAGAGGGCGAGGACTAGGGCATGACCGGCGAGGTCGAGGTTGCGGCGGGGCGGCGGCATGCCAAGTCCGCCAGCGCCTTCCGCACCATCAGCGAGGTGGCCGAGGATCTGGACGTGCCCTCGCACGTGCTCAGGTTCTGGGAGACCAAGTTCAGCCAGATCCGGCCGCTGAAGCGTGGCGGCGGCCGGCGCTACTACCGGCCCGAAGACGTGGAGCTGCTGCGCCGGATCCGCCAGCTCCTCTATCGGGACGGCTACACCATCAAGGGCGTGCAGCGGCTGCTCCGCGACCGGTCGTCGGACGGGGCGGGCGAGGTCGAGCCGCCCGCTTCCCCAGAGACGCCGCCCCCGCCGCCTCCCGTCCGCGCCCAGCTGCCCCAGGCGGCGCCGGTCCCCAAGGCGATGCCGCCTCGGGATCTGGCGGCCGTCGCCGACGAGCTGGCCGAGCTCAAGCGCCTGCTGATGCGGGCCCGCAGCCGCGGGTGAGGCCGCACGCCGTCTCGGCAACCGCCGCGACCGGCTCGGTGTTTGTCCCGGCGTAGCCACCCCCACGGCCCCGGGAGCTTGCGATGGCTTCAGGTCTTCGACGATCGCTGACCCTGCCGGATCTCGTCGTCTACGGCATCGGCCATCTTTACCGCCGCTGCGAGGGTTTCTGCGGCACGAGGATCCATGGGAGGCTCCTGGGTTGAAGATCGGCGGGCGGGGGGGTAGGTTTTGGAGATGAGAAAGGCCCTCCCCTGGCTGATCGGCGGCTTCTATTTCTGGGCGGCCGAGCCCGCGATCGTCTTCACCCTGCTCGGCTACTGCATCCTGCTGGCGGCCGGCCCGTTCATCTTCGAGGCTCTCGGCTATCATCGGGCGACGCCGGAGCCGGGTGGCGACCGAACGCCTCACGGAGCGCCTGAACCATCGGCGTGAGCGTCGAGTCGCGCTGGGCGATCTGATCGAGCTTGGCGACGTGCGAGGCGAATGCCGGCGTCCCCATCGCCTGCTGGGCGCCGACCATCCATCTGGTCCGGACGAACCGAAAGCGGTGCCGGTCTGGGCCGCCGCCGCCTCCTGAACGGCATCCGTCTACCCCGGCTGCGCGCCTTCGCCGAGCGCGCGGCCGATCAGGGCCGCATCGGCGTTGCCGCCGGAGAGCACGACCGCGACCCGCTTGCCCCGGCTCCGCTCCCGCTCCTTGAGGAGTGCGGCAAGCGCCGCGGCGCCGGCGCCCTCGGCCAGGTTGTGAGTGTCGGAGAGCAGGACCCGGATCGCCGCCAGCATCTCCTCGTCGGTGACCGCGACGATCCGCTCGAGGCCGCGCTTCAGCCAGGCGAAGGCCTCCGGGTGGGGCGTGGCGATCTCGATGCCTTCGGCCACCGGTGTCCGCCCCGGCTTGCTGATCACATGCCCGGCGGCGAAGGAAAGCTCGTAGGCGTTGGCGCTGGCGGCGACGACGCCAACGATGCGGGTCTTGAGGCCGAGCGCGTCGCGGGCGGCGATCACGCCGCAGGCGCCGGATCCGAGGCCGACCGGCACATAGACCGTGTCGAGATCCGGGACACCGCGCAGCAGCTCCAGGCCATACGAGGCCACGCCCAGCACGAGGTCGGGGTGCCAGGGTGGCACGAAGTGGAGCCCGCTGTTGGCGCCCATGCGCTGGGCGAGCGCGATCTTCTCCTCGGTTGTGTCACCCTGGTCGACCAGCTCGGCACCGAGCGCCGCCATCGAGGCGCGCTTCTCTGGATTGGAGGTCGAGCCGATCACGATCATGACCCGGAGCCCCATGCGTCGCCCGGAGTAGGCGAGGCTCTGGCCGTGGTTGCCGCTGCTGGCGCTGACCACGCCCGGCGTCTCCGGCTCGCGTTGCTTGAGCCGGCTCAGATAGGTGACGCCGCCGCGGCATTTGAAGGCGCCGAGCGGCGTGTGGTTCTCGTGCTTGACCCAGACATCGGCGCCGACGCGCTCGGAAAGGAGCGCCCAACGGTGCTGCGGGGTGGCCGGGATGACAGCGTTGACCTCGGCGGCGGCGGCGTCGAGCTCGGCAAGGGAGAACATGGGTCCTCTAATCTCCTGGCTAGGTACCGACCATCTCGGTCGACGGGCGGACGAGGCTGCCGGCGTGATGGCAGGCGACCTGGTGGCCGGCCCCGTGCATCTCCAGGGCCGGATCGCGCTCGGCGCAGATCGAGGTGGCGATTGGACAGCGGGGATGAAAGCTGCAGCCGCGGGGCAGGTCCTGCGGACTCGAGATGTCGCCGCCGATCGGCGCTGCCTGACGTCGCCGGGATGGATCGGGGATCGCTGCGATCAGGGCCCGGGTATATGGGTGGAGCGGCCGCGCCCACAGGTCGGCGCCGGTCGCGCTTTCCACGATCCGTCCGAGATACATGACCAGCACCCGGTCGGCGAAGTACCTAATGACCGAGAGGTCGTGCGAGATGAACAGATACGAGAGGTCGTAGTCCCGCTTCATCTCGACCAGCAGATTCAGGATCTGGGCCTGGATCGACAGGTCTAGCGCCGACACAGGCTCATCGCAGATGACGAGGTCCGGCCCGAGGATCAGCGCGCGGGCGATACCGATGCGCTGGCGCTGGCCGCCGGAGAACTCGTGCGGGTAAAGGGAAAGGGCGGAGAGGGGCAGCCCGACCCGCTCGATGATCGCGCGCACGCGCCGGCGGCGCTCGGCACGGTCGCCGATGCCGTGGACGTAGAGGGGCGCGGTGAGGATCGTCTCGATAGTGTGCCGGGGGTTCAGCGAGCTGAACGGATCCTGGAAGATCATCTGCGCCCGTCGCCGGAACGGCCCGAGTGAGTCGGCCGGGAGGCGGGCGATGTCCTCGCCGTCGAAGACGATCTCGCCGGAGGTCGGCGGGACCAGGCGCAGCACGGTCTTGCCGAGCGTCGACTTGCCGCAACCGGATTCCCCGACCAAGCCGACGCTCTCGCCCTTGGCGACGGTCAGCGACACCCCGTCGACGGCGCGGAGCGCGCCCTGAGGCGTCGGGAAGTGGGTATGGAGGTCAGAGACCGACAGCAGCGACATCCGCCAGCTCCGACGCCGTGGTGACCGGACAGGCGACCAGCCGGCCGGGACGGACTGCCGCGAGCGGCGGCGGGCGTATGCGGCAGGACGGCTGCGCCAGGGGGCAACGTGGAGCGAAGGGGCAGCCGGGCTGGCCCCGGGCCGAGGCGATGCTGCCGGGAATCTCGCGCAAGGGACCGGCGCTGTAGTGGAGGCTGGCGTCAAGCCTGGGCGAGGCGGCCAGCAGGCCGCGGGTATAGGGGTGCAGCGGGTCGTCCAGCACCCTGGTCGCGTCCGCCTGCTCGACCCGCCGGCCGGCGTACATGACGACGACCCGGTCGGCCCATTGGCCGACGATGCCGAGGTCGTGGGTAATCAGCAGCAGCGCCATGCCGAGGTCGCGGCGGAGCCGGTCCAGGAGGTCGAGCACCTGCGCTTGGATGGTCACGTCGAGGGCGGTGGTCGGCTCGTCGGCGATGAGCAGGCGCGGCCGGCAGGCGACGGCCATTGCGATCATGACGCGCTGGCGCATGCCGCCGGAGAGACGATGGGGGAAGTCGTCGACCCGGCGGTGGGGATCGGCGACGCGGACCAGATCCAGGAGCTCGATCGTCCGCGCGCGGGCCGCCGGCGCCGACATCCCCTCGTGCAGGCGCAGCACCTCGGCAATCTGCCGGCCGACGGTCAGCACCGGGTTGAGCGAGGTCATCGGCTCCTGGAAGATCATCGCGATCTCGCGGCCGCGCACGCGGCGCATTTCCGGCTCCGGCAGGGCCCGGAGATCGCGCCCTTTCAGGCGGATCGCCCCGGCGACGATCTTTGCGGCTGGCGGGAGCAACCGCATCACCGCCAGCGCGGTCAACGACTTGCCGGACCCGCTCTCGCCGACCACCGCGAGCGTCTCGCCCTCGGCGACGGTGAAGCCGAAGTCGATCACCGGCGTTCCCGTCGGGAAGGCGATGGTGAGGTCGGCGACGTCGAGCAGGGGCGCGGCCGTCGTCATGGCTCGGAGGAGAGTCGGGGGTTGAGCGCATCGTTGAGCGCGTCGCCGATCAGGTTGAGCGCGAGCACGGTCAGCACGATGGCAATGCCGGGGATGAAGGTCAGGTACCACGCTGTTCGCAACATCTCGCGGCCGGCGCCGATCATGCTGCCCCAGCTGATGCGGTTGGGATCGCCGAGCCCCATGAACGACAGCGCCGATTCCATCAGGATCGCCGAGGCGACGATCACCGAGGAGGTGACGATGATCGGCGGCAGCGCGTTCGGCAGGATCTCGATGAAGATGATGCGGGCGTGGCCGTAGCCGAGGCCGCGGGCGGCGGTCACGAAGTCCTTCTCCCGGAGCGAGCGGAACTCGGCGCGGACCAGTCGCGCGATCGTCGGCCAGGTGACAAGCGCAATCGCGACGGTGATGCTCTCGACCCGCGGCTCGGCGATCGCGACCAGCACCACCAGCATGAGGAAGCTGGGCGTGGTCTGGAAGATCTCGATCAGGCGAACCAGCGCGTCATCGATCCAGCCGCCGAAGTAGCCGGCGGTCGCGCCGACGACGATGCCGATGGTGACCCCCAGCGCCATGGCGGCGATGCCGATGAGGAGCGAGATGCGCGCCCCCCAGACCAGTCCCGCCGCCACGTCTCGTCCCAAGCTGTCGCTGCCGAGCGGGAAGGTCGGGTTTTGGCCCGGCCACAGGAACGGGCGGGCGACCATCGAGAGCGGGTCCTCCGGGTAGATCAGCGGCGCGGCGACGGCGGTCACCGCGACCATGATAAGGAACAGCGTCGCCAGGACGGCGGCGGGATTGCGCAGGAACGCCCGCACGGCCCGCCATGACCCGAGCGGCGGAGCGGCCACGGCGATGTCGGGAGTGTGCCCGGACGTCGCGGCGGTCATCAGCGGACCTCGATCCGGGGATCGAGCCAGGCGTGTAGCAGGTCAATCAGCGTGTTGGCGATGATCACCAGGAACGACGAGAGCAAGAGGACGCCGAGCAGCACGTTGAAGTCGCGCCGCATCACCGACTCGAAGGCGAGACGGCCGAGGCCGGGCCAGCTATAGACGGTCTCGACCACCACGGCGCCGCCGAGGATGCCGCCGAAATGGATGCCCGCCAGCGTCGTGACCGGCAGCAGCGCGTTCCTGAGCACGTGCCGGAGGGTGACGGTGAGCGGTGCCAGCCCTTTGGCGGCCGCGGTACGGACATAGTCCTGGGAGGCCACCTCCAGCACCGCCGCGCGGGTGAGGCGCCCGTAGATCGCCACATAGAACAACGCCAGCGACGTCGCCGGCAGGATCATGTGCTTCAGGCGGTCGGCGACGGCATCGAGGCCGGTCAAACCGGCGCCGATCGTCTCCTGCCCACCGCTCGGCAGCCATCCGAGCTTGACCGAGAAGAGGACGATCAGCATGAGCCCGATCCAGAAGCCCGGCACCGAGTAGAAGAGGAGCGACACGACGGAAAGGACGCGGTCCGTCCAGCGACCGGCGGTCATCGCCATGGTCGTGCCGAGGGCGATGCCGACGACAACCGCGATCGCCAGGGCGAGGCCCATCAGCATCAGCGTGCTGGGCAGGCGCTGACCGATCAGCTCGCTGACCGGCATGCCGTAGCGCGGCGAGAAGCCGAGGCTGAACTGCACAAGGTTGCCGAGATATGCCAGAAGCTGCTGGAGGAGCGGCAGGTCGAGGCCGAACTGCCGGCGCAGCATCGCCATCGTCTCTTCGGTCGCCGTGCCGAACTCGCCGGCCATGACGTCGGCGGCGTCGCCCGGCGCCAGCTTCAGCAGGAGGAAATTGAGGACGACGATGCCCAGCACCGTCGGCACCGCCTGCACCACGGTCCGCCGGAGGACGCGGAGCAGGCGTCGGTTCTCGAACATGGGTCGATTACGGTCTCGGCCGGCCGATCAGTCAATGCGGGAAGGCGGGACCGGGCCGGGGTGCATCGGCCGCCCGGCCCGGTCCCCTCAAGCGACGATCTCGCCTCAGTCGACGAAGTGGACGTCGGCGAAATTGGCGCCGAGCCCCTCGGCGCCGGGGGCGTAGTTACGGATACGCTTGTTGGCGATGATGATCTCCAACGGCGAGATCAGGTCGACCGAGGGGATGTCCTCGTGAACGATCCTCTGGAACTGCGAGAACATCGTCTTGCGCTTGGCCGGATCGATCTCGATGGCGGCCGCCTCGAGTAGGCGGTCGACCTCCGGATTGCTATAGTTGGCGGAGTTCGAGAACGGCAGGCCGATACGGAAGTTCTTCGACCAATAGCCGCGCTGGACGCCGACGGTCGGGTCGAAGACGTTGGTCAGCGACTCGATGGTGAGGTCGAAGCTGCGGTCGGTGTAGACGTTCTTCACATAGGCACCGAACTCGAGGTTCTGAGTGGTCGCGTCGATCCCGACCCGGCGCAGCGACTGACGGACGAACTCGGCGAGGCGCCCGTCGATGAACGGGTTGATGAGGAGTCTGACCGGGAAGCGCATGCCGTTGGCGCCGCGCGGCTGCCCCGCCTCGTCCAATAGCTTGTTGGCGAGCGCCGGGTCGAACTTGCGCGCCTGGACCGCGGGATCGTACCAGGGCGTCAGCGCCACGCTCACCGGCGACGGCGACACCTTCGCCTGGCCGTAGAACACGGTCTCGACGATCGCGTCGAGGTCGAGCGAGTGCGCGATCGCCTCTCGCACCTTCTTGTTCTTCAGCACCGGCGTGTCCAGGTTGAAGAAGATCTGATGCTGGGCGCCGGTATAGGCGAAGCTGCGGGTGTCGACCGCGAGCTTCGGGTGATCCTTGTAGCGGGCGAGGTCGGAAAGCGGGACCGGGGCGCTGCCGCCGAGGTCGAGATCTCCCGCCTCGAATGCCGCCGCCCGCGCCGCGGCATCCGGCATGAAGCGGATGATGACGCGGTCGAGATAGGGCTTAGGCTTGTCCCAGTAGTTGGGATTGCGCTCGAGCACGGCGTGGCTGCCGCGCACCCATTCCTTGAGGATGAAGGGCCCGGTGCCGATATGGAGCGGCGGGCCCGGAGGTGCCGCCACGTCGACGCCGTCGTAGAGGTGCTTCGGCACGATCGGCGACTCCGATGGGCCGAGCGCGACCATCAGATAGGGCGACGGCTTGGAGAGCACGATCACCGCCGTCTTGGCGTCGGGGTGCGCACGTCCTCGACATTGGCGAAGGTGCCGCGGCCGCGCGGATGGCCGGCCTTCAGGCGCTTGATCGAGAAGGCGACGTCGTCTGAGGTGAAGGGCTTGCCGTCGTGCCAGGTCACGCCCTCGCGCAGGGTGAAGGTGTATTCGAGCCCGTTGGGCGAGATCTTCCAGGCGGTGGCCAGCATCGGCAGCGGCTTCAGGTCGATATCGTAGGTGACGAGGCCGTCGAAGATCTTGGCCGAAGTCGTCGGCGTCGAGGTGTTGTTGATGGCCGCCAGCGTCGGCGGCTCGTACTTCATGACGAAGCGGAGGGTGCCGCCGTGCTTGGGATCGGCGGCGTCAGCCGCGGGCGCGACCAGGGCGCCGCCGAGACCGAGGAGAAGCGTCGCGATCGCCGCGACGGTCGATCGGAAGCGAGACGAAATCATTGGGGACCTCCTGAGTTGTCGATATGCGCCAACGGCGGTCGCCAGCGTTGCGCTTGGAATAGATCCTAGTACCCGCTATGCCTGAAGCGTGAGTCGTGATTCAAGGGGGCATGGCGAGAGGCATCCCTGAAGCGACCCCGATCATACTGAAGGAAGATGAGCGTGCCCGGCTCGAAGGGTTGGCGCGCTCGACGAAGACGGAGCACCGGTTG
>SHVZ01000020.1 GCA_009694025.1 Alphaproteobacteria bacterium
GCAACCGGTGCTCCGTCTTCGTCGAGCGCGCCAACCCTTCGAGCCGGGCACGCTCATCTTCCTTCAGTATGATCGGGGTCGCTTCAGGGATGCCTCTCGCCATGCCCCCTTGAATCACGACTCACGCTTCAGGCATAGCGGGCACTAGGTCCTTTAACGTCCTAGAAATATACGGCATTTGGCAGAAATCTCGCCCAGGCATTTCACGCCCGATTCGTCACCGCCCGGCGAGAATGCGGCGCGCCTGATCGTACTGCTTGTTGTCCATGAGGAGATTGGCGTAATCCGCCCTAAGTCCGGGGTCTGCCGGCCGCTCCTCGAGCAGGGCCGCCATCAGCGCCAGCGCCCGACCGGATTCGCCGAGGCGGTTGAGCAGCTGCGCCCGGGCGACGCGCACGGAGACGGGCGGATCGGGAACCGCATCGACCTGCTCGAGGGCCCGGCGGAAGTGGAATCGCGCCGCGTCGCGCTCGCCCGCTTGCTGCAGGATCTCGCCATAGGCGGAATTGGCCTCGTGGTCGGCGAACGGCGTGTTGACGACCTGGGCAAGGTGACGCCGGGCGAGTCCGATACGACCTCCGGCGAAGTCCTGAAGCCCGAGCCAGCGTTCGGACTCCGGATCTCCCGGAATCTGCCGGGCGATCCGCCGGTAAACGGCATTCAGTGCGAGCTTGCTGTCGGCTTCATGCCCCTGCCGGGCGAGCATCCGCAGACGCGCGACGTCGGTCTCGGCCTCGGCCCGGGCGGCGATGATGCGGCCGGCGTCGCCCAGCCGCTTCAGCGCCACCAGCGCATCGATGCGGACGGCGGCGGCATCGTCCGGCTCGGCGGGCGAGTCGGGGCCGAGCGCGGTCAGCGCCCGCCCGGGGCTTCCGCGTCGAGGAGCTGGCGGGCCCAGGCCGGGCGTTCGGCCGTCGGCGCCGACGCGGCGCGACCCGCCAGCCAATCGGCCGACGACGACGACTGACCGGCATCGCGCCAGAGGAAGACGAGTTCGCCCACAACCGGGTCGCCGGGCCCGGCCTGGGCGGCGAGCGTGCGGAAGACCCCGATCGCCGACTCGCGGTCGCCGAGATCGATCAGCCGGTAGGCGATTTCCCGCCGCTCCTCGGCGCTGGCGCCCGAACGCCCCGCCCTAGCGAGAAGGACTCGGCGGCGCTCCTCGGTGCGGCCGAGCTTCGCCAGCGCCTCGTCGTAGGCATTGGCCCAATCGCCGCCGTAGGTCTCGGCGAAGCGTTTGAGCTCGGGCAGCGCCGCCTCCGGCCCGGCGAGGTCGAGAAAGGCGTAGAGCCGGGCTTCACGCCGGGCCCGGGCGAGATCGCCGCGCTTGAGCTCGGCCGTGAGGAAGGCCAGGACATCGGCCTTCCGCCCGGACTTCGTCGCCGCATCGAGATAGGCGTAGAACCACTTGTCGGTGACGTCGGATCGCGCCAGCCGCGCGATCTCCGGAAGCGTCTCGACAGTGCCGCCGACCTCGTTCAGCGCAAACAGCACCTGTTCGCGCACCTCGACGGAGAGGTCGCGACGCTCGAGCTGGCGGGCGAAGAACGTGCGCGCCTCGGCCTGGCGGCGGTATTTCTTCGCCTCTTCAGCAGCCGCCGGCAACCACGTTTCCGGAACCCGCTCGGCGAGCCAGAAGATCGCCGGCAAGGTCTCGGCGCCCAGGCCCTTGTCGAGCAACGTGTAGACGAGAACCGACAGGGTCTCGGCCTCGAGGTCGGCGCTGGCGAGCTGCTGGCGCCAGAATTCCGCCAGCTCGGTCTGCGCCGCGGCGTCGGCGCGCTTGGCGACGGTGGCGAGCGCGATGACGTAGAGCCGTTCGGCCTCCGGCGAGTTGGCCCGCAGCGGACGAACCTCGGCCAGCGCCTCCTCCTGACGGCCGAGCGCCGCGAGCGCGCGCGCAAGCTGCAGGCGGGTGTCCTCGCCATCGCGAACCGCGACCAGCCGCCGGGCAGCAGCCAGCGCCAGCTTCGGCTGGCCGTTGGCGATGGCGAGGTCGGCGAGCTGGCCGAGGATCGCCGCGTCGAGCTGGTCGGCCTGCGGACCCTCCACCCACTCGACGACCTGATCGGCGCGGCCGGCGGCGGCCGACAGCAGCGCCCAGGCGGCATCGATCGCCGGCAGGCGTTGGCGCTGGCGATCGCGGACGACCTGGATCCGCCGCCATCCATCCACGGACTGCCCCAATCGGATCATCGCGTTGGCGATGTCGAGGGCGAGCGCCTCCTCCCAGCCGAAGCGGTCGAGGAGCGAGGCGAGCTGGCGTCGCGCCTGCTCGAGCCGATCGAGGTCGGCGAGAATGAGGATGAGCCCCAGCACTTGGTCGGCGGAGAGTTCGGTAGGATTGGCGAGCGCCCTGTCGGCCATGGCGAGCGCGCCGCGGACGTCGCCGATCGTCTTCAGGACCGAGGCGGCGAGCACCGGCCGGCGCTCGAGGAATTGAGGTGCCGCCAGAACCCATTTCGCGACGTCGCTCTTTCGCTCGGTCGGCGTCATGCCGACCAGAGACGACAGCTGCCAGTCGGGCAGCCGGATCGGCGAGCCGCGCAGGGCGACCGCCAACGCCATCGGCATGAGGTTGCGTTCGAGCGCCAGGTCGATCAGGTCGTCGTCGAGATCCGGCGGCAGACGATCTGCCGCATAAGCCACCCGAAGCCGCTGAAACGCCACATCTCGCCGGCCGAGGCGAAGCTCCAGGCGGACGCGCTCGGCGAACAGGACCGGCTCCTCGCCGATCGCCGGCTCCAGCCGATCGAGGATGGCGAGAGCCTGCAACTCCTTCCCGGCGCCGACGAACTGGCGGACCATGCCGAGTGCCGTCGGCGCCGTCATGGTCTCGTCGAGCCAGGTCCGCGAAAGCTCGTAGGCTTCGGCCTCCCGACCGGTCCGCGCGAGCACGCTGATGTAGAACTCGATCGTACGCTGGTTGCGCGCGACCTTGTGGCGCCGATCGAGCTCGCGCAGCGCCATCGACGACGCCTCGAAGTTGCCGAAATCCGCCTCGATCTGCGCCAAGTCCATCCAGTCATCGAGTGTCGGATTGAAGCGCCGGACGAGGACGCGCAGCACCTCGATCTGCTTCTCGGTCTCGCCGTGGTCGCCGTAGTGGTCCGAGAGCTCGCGCAGGATCTTCTCGGTCGGGCGGATCCGGGCCAGATCGGCGAGTATGCTGACGTAGTCGTAGATTCGGCTCGCCTGTTTGTAGAGCTTGGCCAGCTCGACCTTGACCTCCGCATCGTCCGGGTTCGCGGCGGCGAAACGCTCCATGAGAACCACCGCGGCATCGAACTCGCCCATCTCGAGATAGACGCGGGCGAGCGGGACGACGACGCCGACCGAGAGATCGCCGGACTTGAGGCGCTGCTCGAATGCAACCTGCGCCGACTCCAGGTCGAGCCCCTTCAGGTACATGAGAGCCAACTCGTGGTCGCGCGGGATCACCGCGATGCTCGACGCGACGCCGATGCCGACCAGGACCGCGAGGACGATGTGGGGCGCGCGCATCAGGTTCCCGGAATGCGCCGCACCGTGACCGAAGCCTGGGCGTAGCGCCGGGTTCGAAGCGTGAAGGAGAGAATCCCGTCGGGCCCGGCCTCGGCGAAGCTGTCGATCTCGCGGTCGCCGTCCATGGCGATGATCTGGTAGCGCCCGGCCCCCTCGACCCTCCAGGTCATCTCGCCCGGGCCGTAGCCCTGGGCGCGGAAGGCGAATCCCTCGCGGATAGCCGACAGACCTTCGACCGGCCAACGGCTATCGATCAGGTAAGGGCGCGACGCCGCCGGCGGAACGTCAGTTCGCTCGCTGGCGACGAGCGCGATGACCGGCAGCGGCTCGGCCGGATCAAGCGCCACGTAGAGGCTGCCCTGGAAATGCTGCTGGCCGAGCACGCCGGTCGAGCGCTGGAAATCGACCTTGCGGTCGATGGCCCGGTCGAATCGGATGGTCGCAAGGCGGCCGCGGTTGGCGATCCGCCAGCGTCCCTCGCCGAGATCGGCGATCTCCGTCGAGTAGAAGCCGACGGCGAGTGCGGCGAAGGCGCTGGCCGCGATCGGCGCGATCGGCTCGGACTCCACCTCTTTCAGGTTGTTGAGGAGCGCACGGAGGCTCGCCACCTTCTCGCCGGAGTACATGTGATAGTAGAGATTCTTCGGCTTCACCCGGATCGGCGACTCGGTGTTCCGCCAAGTCTGCGGCAGGAAGGTGTGGCCGAAGAAACGGCTCGTCCAGAGATCGGTATAGACGTTCTCGTTGGCATTCGAGGCGTAGATCTGGATGCCGCCCGCCAGCTTCCGACCGATGGGCGCGACCGAAGTGTAGCTCGGCTGCTCGCGGTCGAAGCGGGAATCGCCGCCGTTGAGATTGAGCACCCCGGCGCGGTAGGTGGCGGCGATCGCGTCCTCCCAGGGGAGGCAGTTGCCAGACCACTGCAGCAGCGCCACCTGCTTTCCGGGCGGCCCCAGACGGTTGAGGAAGTCGATCGAGCCCTTGATCTCGGCTGAAATGTCGAACGGCCTCACCGCATAGGCCCGGGGCACCGAATAGGTCCCTGGCATGCCGAGGAACTTGGCGGCGTAGTTCGACGTGTCCGCATCCTGCCGGCGCGATGCCTGGCTCAGGATCGGTCGCCAGCTTTCCTGGTCTTCGCCGCCGGGCCGACGAGGGTAGCGGTTGAGGAGCCCCACTTCCTTCGACGGATCGCCGTCGGCGAAAAAGCCCCAGTCGAAGGGATGGCTCAAGGTGTGGCTTGCCATCTCGACCTGCGGCAGCTTGAAGAAGTCGCGAGCGATCTCGATCGACCGCTCCGAGCCGAACCAGGCCGGATCGAGGTCGCCGACGATCGGCGCGACCGTGACCGGAATGTCCGGATAGGCCTCGACCGCCTCGCGCAGCACCACCTCGGCCGAGAGGGCGCGGCGTTGGACGTATTCCTTCACCCGCGTCTGGTTGCGCCAGCCGTCGCCATCGATGTGGCTGTAATAGATACGTCGGCCGACGATCGTGGTGGTATCGGGCTTCGGCAGGTCGTCGGTGGCGAAGGCGCGGCGCAGATACTCGAAGACATTGAGGTAGAGCTGCCTCGTGGTCTTCAGGTTGTCGCCGCGGTGGATCAGGTCGAGCGCGATGTAGCCGCCGTTCGGATGCGTGCTGATCAAGGTGGTATCCGTCGCCGTATTGCTGCCCTCGCGCACGACCAGGTGGGAGGCGGTCTGCACGTCGACGGCGGCGATGCGGTCGTAAGCCGGAAACTGGCGCGGCAGCGCCGCCTCGAAATCCAGCATCGTCCGGCTCCTGCGGACGACACGGACGTCGTGCGTCAGCTCGACTCGCTATCCGTCGAACCGAAGGCCGATACGGCCGAGAAGCTCGTTGACCGCTTCGACCGGCGTCGGCTTTCCGGTGCGGTCCTTGGCGAACCCGAGCGCTCCTACGATGACCAGTTTGCGGCCCCCGTCCATGAAGCGGTGAGCCCATTCGATGAATTGGCTCGCCTCGGGCATCGTGTCGCCGGACGACCACAGCAGCGCGCCGCGAACGTCGCCGAGCTCCGCGTCGCCCGGCAGCGGCTGCCGTAGATCGTGGAAGGCCAGGACCAGGCCGAGATGGTTGAGCGGCATCTCGACGACCCGGTGGATCGGCGTGAAACGAATGTCTTCAAATGCGCTGCCGTCATAGAACGCGAGCACCGTTCGCGGGATCGGCCTGCCCTGGGCCGCGGCCGAGGGAGCCCCGGCTCCGAGCACCGCCAAGAGCGCGAGAACGGCGGCCAGGAACAGGGTCGACCGCCTCATTGCGGCTTCGGCCTCGGGATCACCCGATCGAGCTCGACGGTGGCCACATACGGGCTGAAGCCGTTTTCCGTCTCGATCCGGTAGATCTCGCCTATCCCCTTGGCGTCGTTCGGGTCCCAGTAGTCGAGCGTCAACACCCGGAGGCGCGGCTGACGCCGGGCCGCCGCCTGCAGGATCTCCACCTGCTGGCGGTAGGTGTCGCGGTCGACCAGGGCGTAGCGCTTCCGGGCGAAGTCATAGTCGGCATAGACCGACTCCCCAAGAACCATGTCGATGTCGCGCTCGACCGCCGCCAGCAGGTCGTAGCCGCGGTTGAGCACGATGATCATCTTCGGGAAGTTGCGGCGCAGCGTCCGCACCAGCCGCGCCGCCGCCTCGAGCATGCCGGCATTGGCCTTGGCATCCAGGCGCTCGAGGTGACCGGGGTTGTCGAGCGTATCGATGAAGATGCCGTGGAAGCCGCGGCGAAGGATCGCCGGAACCAATTCGTCGACCACCCGCTTGGTCCAGCGCGGATCGCGAACGTCGAGGAAGAAGCTGCCCTTCCAGTTCTCGTTCTCGCCAAGCAGAAGGCCCTCGGCCTTGAGCTCGGCGAAATAGGGGCGCCCCTCGTTGACCTCGCCGAGGCTGAGGTAGCCCACAACCTTCTTGCCGCGGTCGACCAGCGGCTCCAGCGGCGGGTGACGGTCGGACTCGAACACCACCAGGTCGTAGCCGTAGAAAGCGGTCGGCGGCAGGTCGGCCGCGTAGTAGACGACCCAGGGAATCGGCGTGGTATCGGCCCTGGCGCCCGCCGCGACCAGGACCAGCAGGCCAGCCCACAGCCAAACGGCGCTCCGGATGCCATCCATGGGATCGTTCTCCTCCTGACGACCATATATAATCGAATTCAGCTAATATCGCGGGGTTCCACCAACGGGGATGTCGACGATGGCGACGGCTCTGACCAGGGCGGCGGCGATCGGCCTGCTCGGCATCGGGTTGCCGGCGTCGGCTGAGACCCTCGGCGCTCGCTACGAAATCTACACGGGCGGCTTCAAGGCGCTGTCGATCGAGGCGCGTGCCGTGGTCAGCGATCACACCTACGACGTGGAAGCCGGCCTTAAGACCCTCGGGGTCATCGACTCGATCCTCCGCTTCACCCAGAAGCTCGAAGTCCGGGGTCGGATCGGAGCGGCGACCACGCCCCTCCTCTACCTCACCGACGGAACCTTCTTCGGGAACCGCCGGTCCACCCGGCTCGACTACCGGGAGGACGGCCGTATCGAAGCGGTGCTGCATCCAGCGCAGGACGACGACCGACCGCCCGTGCCCGACGACATGAAGCTGGGCTCCATCGATCCGATCAGCGCCTTCATCGCCCTCAACCGGGCGGCGGCCGAGACCGGACGTCCCTGCAACGGCAAGGTGCCGGTCTTCGACGGCCGTCGGCGGTTCAACCTGGTGCTCGAAGAAGACGGTCTCGGCGTCGTCGAGCCGAGCCACCACACCGTGTTCTCCGGCGCGGCGGTCCGTTGCAAGGTCCAGATGGAGCGCCTGGCCGGCTTCCAGCCGAACCCGCAGTTCAACACCAAGGCGCCCAGGATCTCCATCCTCTACGTCGCCCGCTTCGGCGACGGCGCCCTTTGGCTGCCGGTGCGCCTGGAGAGCGATTCGAGCTTCGGCTACGTCGTCGGGCACCTGGTCGAGGTCGATGCCCCGGTGAGGCCCCTTGGCCGCGGGCTGCGTCCTGCCTCATAATGGGGGACGCGTCCAAGGGGTAGGGCCGCGCGGCGCGGCACGCCGGGGAGATTTAGCACCATGATGGCCCGCGCATTCGCCCTAGGCGTTGCGGTCGTGAGCGTTGTCGGCTGCCAGGATGTCCGCCACGATGTCCGCTCGGCGGCCGGCTTGAGTCCCAACCCGCTGCTGCAGACCCGCGAGGGGCGGCGAGAGATCGTCAGCCTTTGTCACGACGCCGCGCAGGAACGGGTAGCCAGCGTCGACAGCCTCCGCTTCGCCGTCGGCCAGATCGCCAACACCGACGACTACGGCGATGCCCGCTATCACGGCGCGGTCGAAGGCGTGACGGCCGGGCTCCCGCGCCGGTATGCGTTCATCTGCACGGTCCAGCCCTCGGGCGCGCTCGAGGTCGTCTTCCGTTGACGCTCCGGGCGGCGGCCGTCGCGCCTCGCCGGCCGTGACGACGGGCGCCGTCGAGGTCGTCGTCGACCGGCTCGGGGCAGCCGGCGACGGCATCGCCGAGCACACCGGCCAGCGCCTTTTCATCCCCGGCGTCCTTCCCGGCGAGCGGGTCGCCGTCCGTCCCGGTGCCGCCCGCGGCGACGGCCGCGCCGCCGCCGTCGTTCGCCGCCTTTCCAACGCCGAAACCCGCACCACGCCCGCCTGCCGGCATTTCGGCCGCTGCGGCGGCTGCGCGCTCCAGCATCTGGCCCCGGCCGCCTATGCTGCCTGGAAGCGTGCGACGATCATCGAGGCCCTGTCGCGGCACGGCCTCGCCGAGACGACGGTCGCCGACGTTCTCGTTGTGCCGCCCGGCGATCGCCGGCGCGCCGTCTTCTCGGCGGTCGGCCGCAAGGAGGGGGCGGCGATCGGCTTCGCCGAGGCCCAGGCGCACGCCATCGTCGATCTCGCCGAGTGCCCGGTGACGGCACCGGCGCTGGTCCGCCTGCTGCCGGCGCTCAAGGCGGCCTTCGCCTGGCTGCTCGGCTCCGGCGAACGCGGGCAGGCGATCGCGACCCTGACCTCGAGCGGCGTCGACCTCGTGCTGGAGATCGGGCCGGCGCCCGACCTCGCGGCCCGCGAACGGCTGGCGAGGCTGGCGACCGAGGCCGATATCGCTCGTCTCTCGTGGCGGAAACCCGGCCGCACCGTCGAGGTTCTGGTCCAGCGCCGCCCCGTCCAGGTCCACTTCGACGGCGTACCCGCCGTCTTCCCCCCCGCGGCGTTCCTCCAGGCGAGCCTGGCGGGCGAGGCCGCTCTGATCGCCGAGGTCCTGGCGGGCGTCGGCAATGCGACGAAGGTCCTCGACCTCTATGCGGGAATCGGCACCTTCAGCCTGCCGCTGTCGCAAAGGGCCGGGGTAACGGCGCTCGAAGGCGACGCCGAGGCCGTCCGTGCGCTCGCGGCGTCGGCAGCAGCCGCACGCGCCGCGGTCCTCGTCGAGCGACGCGACCTCGCCCGCGATCCTCCCGACCCATCGATGCTCGATCGCTTCGAGGCGGTCGTCTTCGACCCGCCGCGCGCCGGCGCCCGCGCCGTCGCCGAAGCCCTCGCAGCGTCCTCCGTCGCCACCGCCGTCGCCGTCTCGTGCAACCCGCAGACCTTCGCCAGGGATGCGCGAATCCTCGTCGACGGCGGCTTCCGGCTCCTGCGCGTCCGGCCGATCGACCAGTTCCTGTGGTCGCCCCATGTCGAGCTGGTCGCCCACTTTCGCCGCGAGGCGTCATGACCGGCACGCGCACCGAAACCGACAGCCTCGGCCCGATCGAGGTCCCCGCCGACCGCTACTGGGGAGCCCAGACGGAGCGCTCGCGGCGCAACTTCCCGATCGGCGGCGAACGCATGCCGGACGCGCTGATCCAAGCGTTCGGGCTTCAGAAGCAGGCGGCTGCGCTCGCCAACCGGACGCTCGGCCTGATCGAGCCGCACATTGCCGATGCGATCATCCGGGCGGCCGAGGAGGTCGCGTCAGGGCGTCTGCTCGACCACTTCCCGCTGGTGGTCTGGCAGACCGGCTCCGGCACCCAGACCAACATGAACGCCAACGAGGTGATCGCCAATCGGGCGAACGAACTCCTGGGCGCACCGCTCGGCACCAAGCAGCCGGCGCACCCGAACGACCACGTGAACCTCTGCCAGTCGTCGAACGACAGCTTCCCGACGGCGATGCATGTGGCGACGGCGGTCCTCGCCCGCGACCGGCTGGCGCCGGCGCTCGCCCGGCTCGAACGCGCGCTCGCCGACAAGGCGGCGACCTTCGCCGACATCGTCAAGGTCGGGCGGACCCACCTCCAGGACGCGACGCCGGTCACGCTCGGCCAGGAGTTCTCCGGCTATGCCCAGCAGATTGCGGAGGCGCGCCGCGCCCTGGCCGTGGCGCTGGAGGAGGTCTACGCCATCGCCCAGGGAGCGACCGCGGTCGGGACCGGCCTCAATGCGCCCGAGAGCTTCGGCCGCCAGGTCGCCCAGCATCTCGGGCGGCTGACCGGCCTCCCCTTCCGGGTTGCGCCCAACCTCTTCTCCGCTATCGCCGCCCATGACGCGCTGGTCCGGCTCTCGGGCGTCCTCAACGCGCTCGCCGCGGCGCTGACCAAGATCGCCAACGACGTCCGGCTCCTGGGATCCGGCCCGCGCTCGGGCCTGGGCGAGCTGATCCTGCCGGAAAACGAGCCCGGCTCCTCGATCATGCCCGGCAAGGTCAACCCGACCCAGGCCGAGGCGGTGACGATGGTGGCGGCCGAGGTCATCGGCAATCATGTCGCCGTGACGGTCGCCGGCGCCGGCGGCCACCTCGAGCTCAACGCCATGAAGCCGGTGATCATCTGGAACGTGCTCCGCTCCGTCCGTCTTCTGGCCGACGCAACCGAGAGCTTCGCCGAACGCTGCATCGAGGGCATCCAAGCGGACCGCGCGCGGATAGCCAGTCACCTGGAGCAGTCGCTCATGCTGGTCACCGCGCTCGCCCCGCATGTCGGGTACGACAAGGCGGCCGCCATCGCAAAGCGGGCGCATGCGGGCGGCATCGGCCTGAAGGAGGCGGCGATCGCCTCCGGCGACGTCACCGCCGAAGACTTCGACCGATGGGTCGATCCGCGCGCGATGCTGGGACCACGCCGATGAGCGTCATCGAGCCCATGACCCGAGGGTCGCCGAGCCTACGCATCGTCAAGCGTTCGGTCGTCGTCGCCGGCCATCGCACCAGCGTGTCGCTGGAGGGCCCGTTCTGGGATGAGCTGAAGCGCATCGCCGAGAGCAGGCGGGTGAGCCTCAATCAACTGGTAGCGGAGGTCGACGGCCGGCGCGAAGGCAACCTCTCGAGCGCGCTCCGGCTCCTGGTTCTGGACACGCTGAAGGCCGAGATCCGCTCAACGGCCCCGAGCGGCTAGGGCGTCGATCAATCGCCTCAGCTCGGGCCCGGGCTCGAAGACCGCGACGCCGGGTCCGGCGAAACGCACTGCGCCATCCAACCCGGTCGTCCCCTCCGGGCTGACGATCGCCCCGGTGAGCGCAAGATCCGCGAGCGCACCGTTGAGACGGCCGGCGGCGGCCATCGTCTTTCCGACAGGGATGCCCGCGACATCGCCGTTGCCGAAGAGGCGGAGGAGATCCGACGGCCGGCTGGTGGTGAGGTCGAAAGAGAGCTCCGAAGCGCCGCCGTCCAGCGCGACCCGCCCGGCGGCGGCGAAGCGGGCGCCGGCGACCTCGGCGATCCTGAGGCGGTGAAGATCCATCACCCGATCGGCGAGACCGATCTCGATCTCGACGTCGCGAAGCCCGAGCCCCTGCCAAGTGAGCGCGTCGGCCGACACCGCGACGGTGCCGCCGACGCCGGCAGCGATCGCGGCAGCCAGCAGCGGCAGATAGGGATCGAGGGTCATCCGGTCGACGGCGAGCCTGAGATCGACGCGGGGCGCCGGCGTCAGCGCCAGATTGCCGCTGCCGCGCATGCGGCTGGTGTCGAGCTTGAGGTCGAGGGACGTCATCGTCAGCCGTCTTCCATCGAACGACATCCGGAACGACGCGGCAGCCCGGCGCAGCCGGTCGGGAGCGATGCCGGTCGGCTCGAGGCCGAGCCAGGCGAGCGCGAGACGGAGGTTGTCGGAGACCAGGTCGACCTCGCCCTCGTAAACCGGTGCGGTCGCGGTCGAGTCGATCCGCCCGAAGATCGTGATCTCGGTACCCCCGGGAGCGAGGGCCGAGAGCTGGCGAAGGGCCATCTGCCGATCGAGGAGCCGGATCTCGGCCCGGACCTGGCGGACCAGTGCGCCGCGGAGGTCGACCGCCTCGGCTGAGAGGAGCGCCGAGATATCTCGTCCGCCGGCACCGCCGAGAAGACCGGCGATCGTCTCCCGCCAGCGCTCCAGCTCCAGGCGGCCGAAGGCGAGCTGCGTCTCTCCCGCCCTCAGGCTCTCGGCGAGGTCGATCCGGCCCGTGACCCGGAGTCCCCCCGCCTCGAAGGCGAGCTCGGAGAGGATCACCCGACCTTCGGCCCAGGCGAACTTCGCCTCCGCCTTCGCCGGGCCGGCAAGCGGCGCCGCGACGATGCCGATCCGCGCCAGGAATTTTGCCGCGTCGGCGGCGGTCAGCTTGAGCGGGCCGCCGAGTTCGAGGCCGTCGGTTCCGCGGTTGACCGCGCCGGCGAGCGAGGCGTCGATGCCGGCGCCCTGCACCCGGCTGGCGAAGCCGACCGGCCGCCCTGGCTCCAACCGGCCGAGCGTCACTTCCAGACGGAGCACCTCGCCGTTGCGCCGGCCGGTGCCGCGGATGTCGAAGGGGCCGGTCGGCGAGGCCGGCACGATCGTGAGCGCCAGCTGCTCGACCATCTCGCCTTCGAGGCCGTCGAGGGTCCCCTCGACGATCTCCAGCCGTTCGATCGGAAGGGCCGGCCACTCGCCGGTCGCCGATCGCCATGAGGCGAGCGCCTGGAGGCGGAACCGGGGGCCGACCAGCGTGACGGCCTTCGGTTCGAGCCGCCCGAGGAGGAGCGGCCAGAGGCGGACGGCGATCCTGACCTCGCGCACGCTCAGCATCTTGTCGCCGACCTCGAGCTCCGGCAGCAGCAGCACCGGCCCGTCGGAGAAGCGGATGCCGAGACGTCCGCCCAGGATGACCGGGTGGCCGAGCCACGCCGAGACCGCATCGACGGCGCGGCCGCGGACCGAATCGAGGTCGATCTGCGCGAACAGGCCAAAGGCGGCCGCGGAAATCAGGACGGCCAGCGCCGGCCCCCACCAGCGGCGGCGGCGACGCCGGGGTCTCATGACACGCCGCCTAGGTCAGCGGTCAGCGCAACGCAGCGGCTTGAGCGTGGGTTTCTTTGACGAATCGTTGGAACTTCTGCAGCTCGGGCCCTTCCAGCCCGCCGGCCTTGACCGTGCGGACCTTCATCGGATCGACCTGCTTGTTGTCGACGAGCACCTCCCAGTACAGGTGATTCCCGCTGGCGAGCCCGGTGCGGCCAACATAGCCGATGAGCTGGCCCTGCACCACCCGGGTGCCCTCCACGACCTCCGGCGCGAAACCGTCGAGATGGCCGTAGGCGGTGGCGTAGCGCGCGTCGTGGGCGATGCGCATGTAGTTGCCGTAGTTGCCGCGCCAGCCCAGATCCTCGACGACGCCGTCGGCGGCGGCGTAGACCGGCGTGCCTTTCGGCGCCGGGAAGTCGACACCGCGGTGCAGCCGCATCTTACGCAGCACCGGGTGCAGCCGCATACCGAAGGGCGAGTTGACCTTGCCGCCGTCGATCGGGGTCACGAACCGGATCGCATCCAGCGGCCGGCCGCCCTCGTCGAAGAACTTCGGCGCCGCGCCGGGCGGAGCGTAGTGATAGAATCGGTGCGGCGTGCCGCCGAGGGTCACTTGCGCGTAGCGCAGCCGGAGGCGGTCGCCGGGCTTGCCGCCGGAGGTGGCGCCGAAGCGCTCGTAGATCACCTGGAACTCGGTCCCGGTCTTGATCCGCTTGGGCAGGCCCGGGTCGTAGTCGAGCGCCCGGATCACCTCGTCGGCCAGGGTCGCGGGGAGACCCGCCTGGACCAGCGACGGGCGAAAACTCTTGGCGACCTTGCCAGCGACCGTCTCCACCACCAGGCTCGACCGGCCGCCGACGCTCGCGGCGTGGAAACCGCCGTCCTGGCCACGAACCAGTGTCAGCGACATGTCGGGGCGGAAATCGACGTGAAGCGCGACCAGCCGTGGCCGCCCCTGGGCCTCGCCGAGGGTCAGGACCACGCTGTCGCCGATCTGCAGGCGCTTGGGATCGACGAGATCCCGCATCGCGTCGAGCACCCGTGCCGACTCCGAGCTATGGACACCGGCCCCGGCCAGGATCTTCAACAGCGTGTCGCCGCGCTCGACGGCGACGGTGAGTTGATGCTGGCCGCTCTCGGCCCTGGTCGCTTCCCCGCGGGCCGCCGACCGTTCGCCTAAGCCCCAGTCGAGCCAGCCCCCCAGGGCCGGCCCGACCGGTGCCGCAGCGGTGGCAATCAGCGCTAGCAGGGCGATCGCGCGCGCCGATGAAAACATCCCAGCCCCCCTTGTGCTCAATTCCAGGTCGCCCGACGACTCCCGAACCAACCGGACGACCGCTCCCTGTTGTACCCGCGCCACGCCTTGGATTTTTTTGGCGAGCGCTATTTTTGTCACAGTCCCCTAACCGAAGTTCGAAGGGGCCGTCAACCCTGAATCCCGCCGACACCCTATATTCTGGGGTGCGACCACAGGTGACCTACAAGATAAAGGATATGATGGCGCGCAGATTGAGGCGCGCCCCGCCTGGCAGCCTCGCTGATTCGCCGGGGCCGCTAGACCGCGAGGGCCATCCCGCCGGCATAGGGATCGGCCCCGCCGGTGACGTGGCCGCCGGCGGCGTGCACCGCGTGGACCCGGGCGAAGGCGTAGCTGTAGGGGAGCCTCACCGCCTTGTAGCCGTCGACCTCCAGCGCCTCGGCAACGTAGCCCGGAATGCGGAAGCTGAGGTCGATCGTGTCGCTGGTCGCCGAGAAGCGCGGCGCGTCGATCGCCTCGACGACGCTCATGCCGTGATCGAGCACGTTGAGGATCACCTGGAGCACGCCCATCGGAATCTGCGCGCCGCCAGGGGCTCCCAGCGCCAGCACCGGCTTTCCGTCTTTGGAGACGATGGTCGGGCACGCCGTGGAGCCCCGGCTCTTCCCCGGAGCGATCGAGCTCGGATGGCCGGGCCTGGGGTCGAAGAAGCCCATGGCGCCGTTGTACATGAAGCCCAGGCCCTCGGTGATGACGCCCGACTGGTATCCCAGCGTGTGCGTCATCGTGACGGTGAGGCCATCGACGTCCATTGCGGCGACATGGGTGGTGTCGGCGGCCTCCTTCAGGCCCTGGCGGACGAGCGAGGCCTTCTTGCCCCGCCGGATCTCCTCCGCCTGCGCCCTCGCAGGCGCCTTGTCGACGATCTCCAAGACCGGCACCGGCACCATCTCGGGGTCGCCGAGATGCTTCTCCTTCATCAGCATCGCCCGCTTCATCGCCTCGGCGACGGTGCGGATATAAGCGGGCGTGTTGTGGCCCATGCCGGCGAGGTCGAAGCACTCCAGGATGTTCAGCATCATCGCCACCATCAACCCGCCGCCGGGCGGAGGGTTCACCGCGACCTCGTAGCCGCGATAGTCGATCTTGATCGGCCGGCCCTCGACCACGCGGTAGCGATCGAGATCCGCCATCGTCATCAGGCCGCCATGAGCGGAGAGGGCGGCGACCATCTCCTGCGCCAGCGCGCCGCGATAGAAGATCTCCGGCCCCTCCGCAGCGAGCCGGCGGAGCGTCCGGCCATAGGCCGGGTTCTTCACGCGCGTTCCGACCGGATGGAAGCCGCCATCGGCGCCGAAGAACAGCGCCGCCGCCGTCCGGCACAGCTCCATCCGCTCGATCGGGTCGGCGCGCCCCAGGCCCTCGCGCGAGTTCCAGTAGGTATGGACGAAGGGGGTGACGGTGTAGCCGTCCTCGGCCAGCTTCACCGCCGGCGCCAGCAACGCCTCCCACTTGAGGCGACCGTAGCGGCTGTGCACGGCGTGGAAACCGGCGATGGCGCCGGGCGTGGCGATGGCGCCGTAGCCCAAGTCGTTGACCCGGTCCTTGAGGACGAAGCTGAAGCCGTCGCGGGTCTGGTACTCGATCAGATGCGTCCACATGTCGGCGCGGGCGGCGAAGGGCGCGCGACAGTAGAAGTCGATCATCTCGTGCCGGCCCTGGGCCGGCGCATAGATCTGGCAGGAGCCGAGGCCGGCGACGCCGCACATCAGCCCGTCGACGACGCCCTGGGCGAAGGCGGTGGCGATCGCCGCATCGACGGCGTTGCCGCCGGCCATGTAGATGCGGGCGCCGACCTCGACCGCCTCGGGCTGAGGGGCCACGACGATGCCGCGTTTCATCGGGAGTCTCCGTTCCAGGAAAGCTCCCGATGATGACAGGCGGCGCCGCCCCGGCTCAAGGCCGGGGCGACGCCCGGGGAGTCAGGAATGCGCGCGCCCGACCTGGGCGAAGCCCGCAAACGTCCCCCGGCCGAGCGCATAGACGCCATCGCCGAGGAGAACGTGGACCGCCGAGGCGAGGATCAGGAACGCCGGATATTCCCAGCCGCCGCCGGCGGCGGAGAACACCCAGCCGTTCGGCAGATGGGTCATCAGCGCGCCGGCCATGATCGGGAGCAGGGCGGCCGAGACGTAGCGCCCGAAGAAGCCGGTGAGGATCGCCAGGCCGCCGAGGAGCTCGGCCGCGACCACGACATAGGCGAGCGGGCCCCAGAAGCCGACCTTCTCGAAGAAGGCGACAGTGCCGGGCAGGGTGAAGACCAGGACCTTCGGCAGCGCATGGGCGATCCACATGGTGCCGAGGCCGAGGCGAAGCAGCAGGGCTGCGTAAGGAGCGTAGCGGGTGTCGATCATGGGTTTCCCCCGAGGTTGCGATCGCCAGCATGTGGCGTTTCCTTTTCGCAAGATAAAGCTACTTTTATGAAATAAATCCTTGCATATTTGCAAGAATGGAATGGGATGACTTACGGATCGCCTTAGCCATCGCCCGCGCCAGGGGCCTCTCCGGCGCCGGGCGGGCGCTCGGGCTCAACCACGCGACGGTGTGGCGGCGACTGAAGAGCCTGGAGGCGCGGCTCGGCGTCCGGCTGTTCGACCGACGGCCGGAGGGCTATGTGGCGACCGCTGCCGGCGAAGAGCTCCGGCGCGCGGCCGAGGCGATGGAGGAGGCCGCCGACGCCCTCGACCGGCGGATCTCAGGCCACGACCTCCGCCTCACCGGAATCGTTCGGCTGTCGACCCTCGACTCCCTCGCCTGGTCGCTGCTGGGCCCTCACCTCGCCCGCTTCCGCCGGCTGCATCCGGGTATCGTCATCGAGGTCAGCATCGGCAACGCGCTCGCCAACCTGACCCGGCGCGACGCCGACATCGTGCTGAGGGCGACCGACTCGCCACCGGAAACCCTGGTCGGCCAGCGGCTCGGCGACATGACGATGGCCGCCTATGGGGCGCCCGCCTACGCCGCGGCGAAGGGCTCGGCCGCCCTCTGGTCCGAGCACGACTGGGTGGCCCCGGACGAATCCATGGGGCACACGCCCTTCGCCCGCTTCGTCGCCCGCGAGGCGCCCGACCGCGTCGTGCTCCGCGCCGACTCGGTGCTCGGGCTGGCGGCCGCCGCCGCCGCCGGCCTCGGCGCCACCTTGCTGCCATGCTTCCTCGGCGACGGCGATCCCCGGTTCGTGCGCCTCTCGCCGCCGCTGCCCGAGCTGACGCACGGGCTCTGGCTGCTCACCCATGAGGACCTCCGGAGCGCCGCCCGCATCCGTGCCGTCCTCGATTTCCTGTCAGCCGCGCTCCGGGCGGACCGGGCGCGGTTGGCCGGTTCCGACGTCAGATCGGGCGAGACCGCGTCGCCCTGACGTGAGCGATCAGGCCTGCGGTCGACGAATCCTGGTCGCTGCCGGCGAGCGCATCCAGCGACAGCTCCGGCAGGATCTTCTTCGTCAGGGTCTTGCCGAGCTCGACGCCCCACTGGTCGAAGGGGTTGATCCCCCAGATCACACCCTGGGTGAAAACCTTGTGCTCGTAGAGCGCGATCAGCCGGCCGAGCGTGTACGGGTCGAGACGGCGGAAGAGCAGGGTCGTGCTCGGACGGTTGCCGGGGAATGTGCGGTGCGGCGCCAGGCGGTCGGCGGTCGCGCCATCGAGACCGGAGGCGATCATCGCGACGCGCGCCTCCGCCTCGTCCTGGCCGATGGCCAGCGCCTGGGCCTGGGCGATCATGTTGGCGAGCAGGATGTCGTGGTGCCCGGTCAGATCGTGGTGCGGCTCGACCGGCGCCAGGAAATCGGTCGGCACCGGGTCCGGGCCCTGATGGAAAAGCTGGACGAAGGCGTGTTGAATGTTGGTGCCGGGCTCGCCGAAGACGACCGGGCAGGTCGGGTGGCGCACCGGCCGGCCGTAGCGGTCGACGCTCTTGCCGTTCGATTCCATCTCGAGCTGCTGGAGATAGGCCGGAAGGCGCCGCAGCCCCTGGTCGTAGGGCAGCACCGCATGGGTGCGGGCGCCGAGGAAATTGGTGTTCCAGATACCGAGTAGCGCCATCGCCACCGGCAAGTTCGCGCCGAGCGGCGCGTCGCGGAAATGCCGGTCGATCGCATGCGCGCCGTCGAGCAGGCGGTCGAAGGCTTCCGGGCCGATACCGATCATCAGCGGCAGCCCGATCGCCGACCACAGCGAGTAGCGGCCGCCGACCCAGTCCCAGAAGGCGAAAGTCGAGTCGGCGCCGATGCCGAAGGCGGCGACCGCCTGGGGATTGGCCGAGACCGCGACGAAGTGCCTGATGACCGCCGCCTCGCCGAGCGCGCCCACCAGCCAGGCGCGGGCCGAAGCGGCGTTGGTCATCGTCTCCTGGGTGGTGAAGGTCTTGGAGGCGACGACGAACAGCGTCGCCGCGGGGTCGAGACCGGCGAGCGCGTCGGAGAGATCGGCGCCGTCGATGTTCGAGACAAAGCGGATGTCGAGGCCGGGGTGGCGCCAGCGAGCCAACGCCTGGTCGGCCATCACCGGGCCCAGGTCGGAGCCGCCGATGCCGATGTTGACGACGTTGCGGATCGGCCGGCCGCTGGCGCCCGGCCATTCGCCGGCGCGGACACGGCCGGCGAATCCCCGCATGCGCTCGAGCTCGCCCCGGACGTCCGCCATCACGTCGCGGCCGTCGACCAGCATCGGCGCGGTCGAGCGGCTGCGGAGCGCGACGTGGAAGGCGGCACGGTCCTCGGTCATGTTGACGTGCTCGCCGGAGAACATCCGGTCGGTCCATCCGGCGAGGTCGGCGGCGCGCGCCAGCTCGTGCAGCAGCGCCATGGTCTCGGTGGTGACCCGCTGCTTGGAATAGTCGAGCAGCAGATCCTCATGGGTCAGCGAAAACCGCTGGAACCTCTCGGGGTCGCCGACGAACAGGTCGCGGAGATGCAGGGGGGAGACGCGGCCGCGGTGCTGTTCGAGGGCGGTCCAGGCGCGATCGAAGCGCTTGGCCGCCGGCGTCGGTCCATCCATGGAAACACCTCATTCCCTCGCTCGCCGGTCCTTGGGCGACGGCCGCATATCGCCAAAAGAATGCGGCAACACCTTGGCAGTGCCGTGAAGCTTCCGCTACGTCGGCATCGCGAACGGCCGTTCGTCGACGAACCGCCTGAGGACATTGGTCGTGAGCCTCGCGATATTGTTGTCGAAGCCGTTGACCGGCAGGCTGCCGGCATAGGCGATCGAGCCGGTGGAGAACACGGCGCCGCCGTTCGGCGTCTCGAAGAACGTCAGGTCGGCGTGGATGGCCGGGTTCTGCACCGCATCCATCGCCCCATGCGGCACGTTCACCTCTTCCGCCACCAGGATGTAGGTGTTGGAGTGGTTCTCCGAGCGGGCGACCACGAGCGCGTGCGGCGGCGTGCCGAGCGCCGGATCGACGCAGTCGATCTCGAGGCCGGCCGCCCCGCCCTGGAGCACGCCGAAGTTCCCGAGAATCTCGTCGGCGACGCCCTCGAACATGAAGGCGACCCGCGGATCCAGGCTCGCCTCGGTGCGCCGGTAGTAGGAGCAGGCATCGAAGCCCTGGCTGATGAATCCGACGCCGGTCGCGACTTGCGGCGCCCGGCCCTGGCGGCGCCAGAGGCCGCCGTATTCGCCGGTGAACTGGTGATAGTACTCGCCGACGCGCGCGTCCCAGGCCCGCACGCCGTCCTCGGAGCGCCGCACCTCGATCAGGCCGGGCTTGCTCGGGTGATAGGCGATGCGCCAGTAGAAGCCGTTGCCGCCCATGTACATGTGCCGGCCGCCCTGGCGCTGGTAGCCGTCGAGGGCGTCCAGCATCTCGAGCGACCAGTACTCCGGGTGCGACCCGGTGATGACGACCTTGTAGGGGCGGAGAAGATCCTGGCCTTCGGCGTGCAGATCGTCGTCGGTGATGACGTCGTAGCCGAGCCCGACATGCTCCAGCCAATCGATGATGAACAGGTCGCAGCAGTAGTTCCACAGCCGCCCATGCGGCTTCCAGTTGGTGACCGGCCTGAGGCGCGAGCCGAAGCCGACACCCGAGCCGTCGGAGTGGCGGTCGTAGGTGGAAACGCCCATCTCCGGGAATTCGAGCTGGAGGATGTCGACCGCGTCCATCATCGAGATCCGGCCCTGGTAGAGCTCGGTCCGCATCGACAGGAAGCGCGCCCGGTTGTTGGCGTAGACCGTGTAGGTCGCCGTCGACGCCAGGAAGGCGATCTTGGACCTGGCGGTTCCCTTCTTCGGGCGGACGAAGAACGGCACGTAGAAAGTGGCCTCGTCGGCGACCAGCTTCGCCGCATAGAAGCCGCTCCGCGAGTCCGCCGGCACGGTGAACGAGAAGTCGGTCTGCCAGCGGCAGTCGTAGATGTCGTCGTCGTGGAAATGGATGGCGCCGTACTGACCGGGGTCCTTGGTCCAGTCCATCTCCGCGCCGGTCCAGTTGTGGCCGGTCATGGCACGGGTCGGCATGTTGGCGACCTCGCCGTCCAGGCGGTTGGGCGAGAGGTCGGAGATGCGCTCGCTCGAAATGCCGCGGGCGAAATCCCAGAAACCGAGGATCTCTTCTTCGAGGCCGGACGGCAGCCTGCCTGAGGCGAGCGCCTGGATGGCGGCTCGGTCGAGCGCCTTCCTGGCGAGCCTCGGCCGGTCGATGCGGCCGTTGAAGTGGCCCGAGACCAGGAGCCGGCCCCACGCGGTCGGCGCCTCCGCCTCGCCCTTCCGCCAGCCGGCGAAGATGAGAGGCGCGCCCGCATCGGGCAGGCTCGCCTTAGCTTTGCCGTCGACCGCCACCGGCCGCTCGGCGTGGAAGGTCTTGTCGTAGATCGGCTCCTGCCAGAGCCGCACCCGGCCGCTTTCGGCATCGAAGCTGGCGGCCACAAGATACCAGCGCCGCTCCAGCATCGGCACGCCCGAGGAGAGCCTGAAGCCGCCGATCCGGACTTCGGCGGCGCCGCCCGTACCGACGAAGAGGCCGAAGCCGGTGCCGGCTTCCGACCACAGGCCCATCAGCGCCTGCTGGCCCTTCTTCGGCGTCGTCGGCCAGACATAGGCCTGGAGCGTGAAGCTCCTCAGACCCTCGAGGGCCCGCTTCGCCGGGACCACGCCGAAGGACCCCGCGTGCATCTTCTGCTCGCGGCCGGGATAAGAGGCGTTCGCCGGCGTGTCGATGCGGACTTCCTTGTAGTCGCTCGCCCCCATCCCGGCGTTCGGATTGAGCAGGCGGACGATCTCGGCGCGGTAGCGCGGAGCCCCGATGCAGCTCGCCATGACGGCGACGGTCTCGCCCGGCTGGACGCTGATCCGGTCGGCATAGCCCATGATCCTGGTCATCTCGGTCTTCCGATGGAAAAAGTCGGGAGCGTCAGTCGATCGGCAGGTCCTTGCCGGTGATGTCCTTCCAGCGCAGCTTGAAGACGTGCCACTCGGCGTCCTCCAGCCGGTCGAAGGTCTGGTTCGTCATCTTCGGCACGTCGACGCCGCCGGTCGGCATGTAGGCCAGCACCCAGCGCTTGCCGGGATCGGTCATCACCAGGACCTCGAACTGCGTCACCGGCCGCGAGCGCATGTAGTTGAGGACGTACTGCAGCTCCGGCGAATGCTCGCCGAAGGGCCGGGCCTTGAACTCGCGCACGACGTCGAGGCGGGACGGATCGATCTTGAACATGGCGATCCTTGGGATGCGGGCTTTAAGACGGAGACGACTGTAGCCGCCCTTTCCGACGGGGAAAAGTGCCGCCTCAGAACGTCTCGGCCCAGGATCCGAGGAGCGAGTGCTCGAGGCCGCGGGCACGGCGGATCCAGGCGGCCGCCGTCGCCGGCATCTCCGGCACCCGCCGGTCGAGCGTGGCGTCGAAGGCCACGCGCTTCGAGTCGTCGTAGATGAAGACGGCGAAGGCGACGCGCCGGCCCGAATGGGTCCACAAAAAGCCGACGAGGCCGCGCGCATAGGCCATCGTGCCGCTCTTGGCGCGAACGGCAAAGCCGCCGCTCCTCGCCTCGCCGTTCTCCTTCCCGCCGCGGCCCTCGGGGTCGGCGGCCTCGCGCGCCGGCAGCACCTCGGTCAGCTCTGGCACCAGCGTCAGCCCGTGCACCATAAGGAGCGCCATCTGCCGGGGGGTGGTGCGGGACGCGGGCGAGAGCCCGGAATGGTTGGCACGCGCGAATCCCGTCCAGTCGACCGCCGGGACCGCGCCCTTGAGCCAGGCGTCCACCGTCGCGACCGACGCGGCAAGGCTCGCCGGCCGGCCGCCGTCGATGCGCGCCGCCGTCCCCAGGCCGACCATCTCGGCCGCCATGTTGTTGCTGTGCTCGAGCAGCCGGCGGGTCACCTCGGCGAGGGCCGGGCTGGCATGGACGCGGAGCGGACGCGCGTCGGCTGGCCGGATGCCGGCGACGGGCGGTGGCAGCGCCACGCCCTCACGCTCGGCCAGACGGCGGACCACCAGCGCGGCGTTCAGCGCCGGCTGCTTCACCGGCAGCCAGATCCGCCCCGCCGCCGGCAGATTGCCCATGAGCCAGCGGTCGGGACCCTCGGCGAGGAACCGGTAGGGCGGCGGCACCTGCGTCGGCGCCATCAGGAGGCGGACCGCGTCGGCCTTGAGCCGGAGGCCGTCGGAGACGGCGAGCGCCGAGACCTCGCGCCCGCCGGACTTCCAGTCGACCAGAACCCGGTTGAAGTCGAGAGCGAGCCCGCCGATGCCCGGGTTGTAGGACGAGTTCTCCGGTTGCAGCGGATCGATTTCGGTCGCTTCCGGCAGCGCCGACGCGTCGTAGACGAAGCGCTCGATCCTCGGGCCCCGCTCCTTCAGGCGGCGGAAGGCCGGCCTCAGATCCTCCGGCGTCAGCAGCGGATCGCCGCCGCCGACCAGGAACAGGGTCGAGCCCTGGAGCGCCAGCTCGGTCTCGAACCGGTGCCGGGCGCCGAGGACGGCGAGGGCGGCGATCGTCGTCGGAAGCTTGGCGGCCGAGGCGGGCACGACCGGCCGGTCGCCCTGGTGCTCGGCCAGGACCCGCCCGTCCTCGGTGTCGATGACGACGAAACCCACCTGATCCCGGGTGAGCCCGCGGGCCGCCGCAAGCTCGGCGAGCCCGTCGCCCGCCGGTACCGGGCGGGCGACCGCGAGCGAAAGCCCGAGAACAACGCCGAGGATCGCGCGCATGCCGGCACTCCAGAGAGGAGGCTCTTTCTCCTCCATGGCGGCCCTCGGCCGCAACCCTCGGATCAGCCGGGTGGTGTCACACTTTGGCCTCACCCTTCGACGCAAGCCGACGCCCTCATGCTGAGCCGCAACGCCTCGGTGAAGTCGAAGACTTCACCGCTTCCAAGCGTGCGGGCGTGGGCTTGCTCGGGATGAGGCCAAATCGGGACACCACCGTCAGCCAGTCTTTAGCCGCGAAAATTTTTTCGAGTACAACCCCTGCGTTAACGTCCCCTTAACCACGGGAACATATCGTCTGGCCACAACCTATCGTGAGCGCCCACCCAATCGCGTGACAAGGAGGCAAAACCGATGAGCGCGACAACTGGTGATGCAGCGAATTCGGCCGAGTCGAAGAAACCGGCCCGGGCGACCCACTTCACTTTCCGGCATCCGGTTTTCAGCGTGAAGGGCGGCTACTTCGCCTATATGGGGAAATCGACCGAGGTCGGCTTCCATCTCCCGTTGGGCGACATGTTCGGGGTGGCGCCGATCAACCGGATCCAGGACGAGTTCCATCTCGATCCGGAGGGCGACGACGGCAGATTGCTGCAGATCGTCTCGGATGGCCTCCGCTATGTCAGCACCATCCGCCCGGGCGATTCGATCCCGACGGAGATCCTGGACGGCACCGCCTCCTGGTCGGTCGAGGAAAGACACCACGAGCTCGCCACCAACCGGCTCGACCTGCAGGTCTGGTCCTGGACCAAAGGGCGCGAGAAAGTGATCGCGCTCCCCCAGATCCAGGATCGGATCACCCGCGATCCCGAAACCCGCAAGGCCATCGAAGCGGGCCTCCGGGCGCTTGCGGAGCAACTCGGCCATGGCGAGGGCGGCGCCGAGCAGGTCAAGTTCCAGCTTGAGCGCGTCCGGCGCGAGATCGTCTATATCGAGGCGCTCCGAGACCGCGGTGCTTTCACCAAGGAGATCGCCGCAGGGCTCGGCCGCTACAACCGGCTCTACGGCAATATCAATGGCGTCGAGGGTGAGATCGGCCGGGCCCGGGCCTTGATGCGAATGCCGCTCGAGCTTTTCCGTAAAAGGTTCGCCGAAGTCGATGCGAGAACCGGGCAGATCCTGGAGCTGCTCCGCGACGTCGACGCGTCGATCCACCGGATCCGCGAGGACCGTGACGACCTCCATTTCGACTTCATGGCCTGGGACGGCCTGATCGAGAAGTGGAAAGACGCCGTGTATGAACGCACGGAGGCAGCCCTTGCGCTGATCAAGGAGACCTACCGGTTCCTCGCCACGAACTACGCGACGTCGGTGGCCTGGACGCTCGCCGGCCAACGGCTGCACTAGCGCGCCCGGCGCCGACGAGGCCGCCGCCGGCTGATGCCGGAGGAAATTGCCACGCTCGCCGGCCGGCGGACCGAGCCGGCAGGGGCGACGGCGAGCGATCGCGCGAGAACGCGCCGGGGATCGCACGCACACGGCACCCAAGAGAGGTCCCTCTTTTTCCTTCGTGACGATCCTCGGCCGCGACCCCCGGGTTAACCGGCCCTTAACCTCGATCGCCTACATTGGCGAACGGCCGGTGGCGGCCGGTCGGAACTCAACCCTCGACAAGGACGGCAGTCCCGGTGAGCACAGCAGACGTCAGCGCGGCGGCGACCGCACCGGCGGCAACCGCACCGGAGGCATCCGCGTCGCCGCGGGCGACGCATTTCGAGTTCCTACACCCGGTCTTCGGCGTGAAGGGCGGGTATTTCGCCTTCATGCGGCCCTCGGATGAGATCGGATTTTATTTCCCCTTCGGCGAGATGTATGCGGTCACGCCGATGGAGCGGCTCCAGTTCGAGTTCGAGCTCGATCCCGCCGGCGTCGACGTCCGCCTCATGCAGACGGTCGCCCAGGGCCTCCGCCACGTCCGCGAGATCCGCCCCGGCGATTCGATCCCGAAGGAGATCCTGGACGGCACCGCCTCATGGTCGGTCGAGGACAAGCACCACGAGATCGCTCGGGACCGGCTCGACCTTCAGGTGTGGTCGTGGCTCCAGGGGCGCGAGCGGGTGATCGTGCTCCACCAGAGCCAGGAGCAGGTCGCCGGCGATCCGTACACCCTGAAGGCCATCGCCAAAGGCCACCAGGCGCTGGCGGCGGCGCTCGGCCATGGCGAGGGCGGCGCCGAGGAAGTCAAGTTCCAGCTCGAACGCATCCGGCGCGAGATCGTCTACGTCGAGGGGCTGCGCGACCGCTATGCCTTCATCCGCGACATCGCCTCCGGCCTCCGCCGCTACAACCGGATTTTCGGCAAAAACAAGACCACCGAGGGCGAGATCGGCCGGGCCCGGGCCCTGATGCGCACGCCGGTCCAGCTCTTCGACAGCATGTTCGCCCAGGTCGACGCCAGGACCGGGGAGATCGTGGCCCTGCTCAAGAATCCCGACGTGGCGATCGAGCGGATCCGCGAGAACCGCGACGACCTCCATTTCGCCTTCATGATCTGGGATGCCCTGATCGAGAAATGGCAGGACGCGGTCTACGAGCGCGGCGGCGAGGGGCTGGCGCTGATCAAGGAGACCTACCGGTTCCTCGCCATCAACTACACCGCCGAGGTGTCCTGGATGTCGTTAGCTGCGCGACGCTGACGCGTCCGGCCCGATCGGCTACGCTGGCCCGAGCGAGGGCCGATGTTCGACCGCGTCTTCTCCATTCTCGAGGGCCTGAGCGCCGCCGCACCGCATGCGCGGGCGGATCCGCGCCTGGCGCCGCTGTTCGACACCCTCCTCAGGGCGCCCAGCACCGACGTCGCCGAGACCATCGAGGCCGAGATCTGGCAGATCTGGTGCGTCGGCTCCGACGAAGCCGGGCGCCGGATGATGGAGGAGGGGATCGCCGCGCTCGCCGGCGGGCGGATCGAGCCGGCGGAGATCACCTTCGGCAAGCCCATCGCCCATGACCCGGATTTCGCCGAAGCCTGGAACAAGCGGGCGACGGTCCGCTTCCTCCTCGACGACCACCAGGGATCGATCGCCGACATCGAGGAGACCCTGACCCGCGAGCCCCGGCACTTCGGGGCACTGTCGGGGCTGGGGCAGATCATGATGGCGGAGGCCGAGTGGGTGGGCGCGACCGCCGCGCTGGAAGCAGCGCTCCGCGTCAACCCCCACCTCAAAAGCGTGCGTACCGCGCTCGAAACCTTGCGGCGGCGGGTCAAGCGGCTGCTCAACTGACGCCAGTCGCCGATTGCGCTCGCCAAGGCCGCCGGGCGATACTCTGTGACGGAACTGCGAACCTCCAGGAGAGCCCCATGAAACGCCTCGCCTCCTTGGCCCTGCTCGGTTACGCGCTCGCGGCGACGCCGGCCTTCGCGCAATCGTCCTCCCTCGTCCTCTACAACGCCGGCGGCCTCAAGCTGATGCAGGCGATCGTCGACGACTTCTCCAAGAAGAATCCGGGGATCAAAGTCGAGGTGATCAACGGCGGCGTCGGCGAGCTGATCACCCGCATCCGCGCCGAGTCGGCGCGGGCCCGAGGCGACGTCTATTTCGCCGCCAGCTCGGACGCCTACGACTTCGCCCTCGACAATTTCGAGAGCTACAAGTCGAGCGAGGACGGCGCCTTCGACCGCAAGACCGTGCAGAAGGACCACAAGTACTACGGCTTCTCGCAGCCGCTGCAGGCCTTCGTCATCAACACCAAGATGATGCCGCTCGACAAGGCGCCGAAGAGCTGGGCCGACCTCACCAAGCCCGAGTACAAGGGCAAGGTGCTGATGGCCCAGCCGGCACAGTCGGGCTCGGCCTATTCGCAGATGTACCAGATCGTCGGCCTCCACGGCTGGGATGCGATGGCCAAGGTCATCCAGAACGGCACTTTCGTCACCTCGTCGAAGCTGGCCTACGCCAATGTCGGCACCGGCGAGTTCCCGATCGGTATCACCGGCGAGTTCAACGTGCTGACGATGAAGGAGGAGGGACAGCCGGTCGTCGCCATCTACCCGAGCGAAGGCACCGGCCTCACCATGGACGGCAACGGCATCATCAAGGGCGCGCCGAACCTGGCGAACGCCAGGAAGTTCATCGACTACGCCAATACCAAGGCGGCGCACGAGATCCTGGTCAAGGTCGACAACCGCCGCTCGATCCGCCCGGACGTGGCGGCGCCGGCAGGCCTGCCCTCGACCCAGGAGATCAAGGTCGTCCCTTACGACTCGGTCGCCGCGGCCGGGAAGAAGAAGGAATACCTCGAGCGCTTCGACAAGATCTTCTCCGCGAAGTAATCGCCTGGGCATGCATGTCCGGGCTTTCTCGGCGGCCAAGGACCCCGATCGGCCCGAAACCAACGAGGATCGCCTCGTCGTCGTTCCGGACCGCCTCTACGCGGTCATCGATGGCGTCACCGACCGCACAAGCCGCCGCTACGGCGACCGCACCGGCGGTCGCGTGGCGGCCGAGACGGTCGAGCTCGCCCTCCTCGAGCTCGCCCATGACGACGCCTGCCGGTCGATCGACGCCGCCGGCCTGGTCCGGCGCCTCGGCCAGGCCTTCCAGTCGGCCTACCGCGCCCATGGCGTGCTGGAGGAGGCGAGGGCGGCCGAGACCAGCCGCTTCGGCAGCACGCTCGCGCTTGCCGTCGATCGTGGCGACCGCTTCGGCTTCTTCTTCATCGGCGACAGCGGCATGCGCCTCAACGGGCGCGAAGTCGTCGACAACGACAAGGACCTCGACCACGTTACCGCGACGCTCCGCGGTTTCGCCTATCGGCGCGTCGCCGCCGCCGGCGCCGATCCGACGATGACCGAGCTGGCCTCGCGTGCGCTTTGCTGGCGGGGCACGCGCACGCTGCCGCCAGAGGCCCGACCCTGGCTCGAGGAGCCGGACCTCGCCGCCATCCGCGACGCCGCCTTGGCGAAGCTGAAGGCCGATCTGCCGAAGATCCCCGTCGAGGACATGACCCGGCTGATCCTCGACGGCATCATCGGGGCCCAGGGCGGCTATCAGAACCGGCCGGACCTCGCCCTCGGCTATTCGAGCCTGGACGGCTTCACCCTGACCGCCGCCGGCGTCCGGGTTTTCGAGCGGCCGAAGGCGGAGGCCGCCACGCTCGAGCTGTTCACCGACGGCTACTTCGCGCTCCCCGGTGCGGCGACGGTCGCCGCCTGGGAGGCCAAAGCCGACGAGGTCGAGCGCGTCGATCCGGCCAAGGTTGCGGAATACCCGTCGACCAAAGGATCGCTCGGGCGCATCCGCGCCGACGACCGCACGGTGGTCATCGTCTCCCAGGGGGGGGCCGCATGAACGCCCGCAGCCTCCGGGTCGGCGGCCTGACCAAGCGCTTCCAGCTGCCGTCGGGCGACATCCTCGCCGTCGACGGGGTGACCTTCGAGGTCGCCGAGGCGGAGTTCTTCACCATGCTCGGGCCGTCCGGCTGCGGCAAGACGACGACCCTCCGGATGATCGCCGGGCTCGAGTCGCCGACATCGGGCACCATCGTCTTCGCCGGCCAGGACTACACGCGGGTCGATGCGCGCCACCGCAACATCGGCATGGTCTTCCAGTCCTACGCGCTGTTCCCGCACCTCCCGATCTTCGAGAACGTCGCCTACGGCCTCCGCGTCCGTGGGATGGCGGCCGACGACATCCAAAAGCGCGTCACCCGCATCCTCGACCTGCTCGGCCTCGGCGGCCTGGCCGAGCGTCATCCCGGCGGCCTCTCCGGCGGCCAGCAGCAGCGCGTCTCGATCGCGCGTGCGCTCGTCTACGAGCCCGGCATGCTGCTGCTGGACGAGCCGCTCGCCAACCTCGACGCCAAGCTCCGGGTACAGATGCGCGAGGAGATCCGCCGGATCCAGCGCGAGCTCGGCATCATGTCGCTCTACGTCACCCACGACCAGGAGGAGGCGATGTCGGTGTCCGACCGCATCGCCGTCTTCAACTTAGGCAAGCTCCGCCAGGTCGGCCGGGCCGAGGAGGTCTACTCGACGCCGGCGACGCCCTTCGTCGCCGACTTCATCGGCAAGGCCAATTTTCTCGAGGCGTCGCCGCTCGGCGAGGGTCGCTTCCGGCTCACCAACGGCACGACGGTCAAGCCCCGCCTCGCCCTCGGCCTGCCCGCCGACGAAGCCGACGTCGCCGGCTTCGACACCGTGGTGATGCTGCGACCCGAACGGCTGCGGATCGACACCGCCGGCGGCAAGGTGCCTTGCCGGATCCTCCGCCGGCAGTTCCTCGGCGGCATCATCCGCTACTCGGTCGAGGCGGAAGGGGCGAAGCTGGCGCTCACCGTCGACGCCCCCCGCGACATCGCGGGCACCGGCGAAGGCGCCCAGGCGTTCCTCGACTTCGAGGAGCGCGACGCGATCGCCTACGCCAGCGGCCGATGACCGCGATCGCGCTCCACCCCGGCGCGGAGCGGCGGTCGTTCGACTGGATCCCGATCCTCGTCGGTGTCCTGACGATGGCGACGACCCTCGTCTTCCTCGTCTACCCGCTGGTGTGCGCGATCGGCGGCGCCTTCGTGCCGAGCGGCGAACCGCTCGCGCTCGAGAACCTCACCCTCGGCAATTTCGAGCGCTTCCTCACCTCGACGAGCTACAAGCGCGCCTTCTGGAACTCGTTGGTCGTCGGCCTCACCGCCACCTCGCTCGCCACCCTCCTGGCGTTGCCGCTGGCCTACGCCGTCGCCCGGGTCGACATTCCGTTCCGCCGCGCCATCGTGGCGCTTGCCGTGCTGCCGCTGATCTCGCCACCGTTCATCGGCGCCTATTCCTGGATCATCCTCCTGGGGAGGAACGGGCTCATCACCCGCCTCGTCGCCCATGTCTTCGATGTCCAGCTGCCGTCGATCTACGGGCCCTTCGGGGTCATCACGGCGCTGGCGCTCGGATACTTCCCCTACGTCTTCCTCATCGTCCAGGGCGCGCTGGCCGCCAGCGACCCCTATGTCGAGGAGGCGGCGAGGATGATGGGAGCCTCGCGCTGGCGCATCCTCCGCACCATCACGTTTCCCTCCGTGGTGCCGGCGATCGCCGCCGGCATGCTGATCGTCTTCATCAAGGCGCTGGGCGACTTCGGCGTGCCCTCGATCCTCGGCGGCGAGTACCAGGTGCTGCCGACGCTGATCTATTTTCAGATCCACGGGTTCTTCAATCTGAACGCCGCCGCCGCCATCGCCATGGTCAACGTCGCCTTGACCGTCGGCGCGCTCGGCGTGCTCGCCTGGGTCAACCGCCGGCGCACCTTCGCGACCATCACCGGCGTCGCCCGCGCGTCCCGGCGCGCGACCGGCTCCGGCGCCAAGCTGGCGGCCGGGAGCTACGTCGCCGTCGTCCTCCTCATCGCCCTCCTGCCGCAGATCACGGTCGTCGTCTCCTCCTTCGTCGAGCGCTGGTCTGGAAACCGCATCCCGCTCATCTGGGGCTTCGGCAACTTCGCCCGCGTCCTCACCAACCTGAACCAGCCGGTGATCAACAGCCTGATCCTCGGCGGCACGGCGACGCTGGTTTGCGTCGTCTTCGGCACGGTCACCGCCTACTACGTGTCGCGGAAGCGCTTCTTCGGCCGCTGGGCGCTCGACCTCACGATCATGCTGCCCTTCGTGCTGCCGGGGCTGGTCGTCGGCGTCGCCTATCTCGTCGGCTTCAACGACGGCTGGATCGTCCTGACGGGCACGGCGACGATCCTGGTTCTGGCCTACTTCACCCGACGTGCCGCCTACATCTTCCGCTCGGTGCAGGCGGCGGTCGGCCAGATCGACGGCAAGCTGGAGGAGGCCTCGACGCTCTGCGGCGCCAACTGGGCGACCACCATGCGCCGCATCGTCGTGCCGCTGATCGCGCCGGCGATCCTGGCCGGCGCCATCCTGGTGTTCGCCACCCTCCTGGGCGAGATCAGCGTCACCATCCTCCTGTTCTCGGCCAAGTGGAAGACGATCTCGATCGCGATCTACGAGTACGTCATCTCGGACGAGCTCCACAACGCCAGCGCCATGGGCACGGTCGCCATCGTCATGACCCTGGTCCTGGTCCTCGGCGCCAGCCGGCTGGTCGGCCGCAGCATGTCGGAGATGTTCCGCTCCTGGGGCTAAGGCGCCTGCTCCAGGCTCGAAACTTCGTTGGTGACGGTGGTCCGCCGCATGTCGCGGACCTCGGCCGGGTCGTAGCGGCGGGCCCGGTGCATGGTGACGCGGTTGTCCCAGATCACCAGATCGAACGGCCGCCAGGCATGGGCGTAGACGAACTGCCGTTGAGTCCCGTGCTCGACCAGGTCGCGGACGAAGGCGCGCGCCTCCGGCACCGGCCAGCCGACGATCGTGCCGATATGCGAGGAGAGATAGAGCGAAAGCTGCCCGGTCACCGGGTGGCGCCTGACCAGGCGCTGGCGCACCGGCGCGCACAGCTTGATCTCCTCCTCGGTGAACTCGGTGAACCCGAGGAGGCCGCGCGAGTATATCTGGCTGTGCTCGCAGATCAGGTCGCGGACCTCGGCCTTGGCCTCCTCGTCCAGCGTGTCGTAGGCCGCCCGCATGTCGGCGAATTCGGTGTTGCCGCCCCTGGGTGGAATCGCCCGCGCCGAGAGCAGCGAGTATTTGGCCGGCACGGTCTTGAACGAGCTGTCGGAATGCCAGAGCAGGTTGCCGAGGCCGAACAGGCGGCGGCGATCGTCCCTGGCCATGACCCGGTTGTCCTGGTCGAGGTTGGAGATGTCGCTGAGGTCCATGCTGATCCGGCGCTCTTCGACCGGCCTAAGATCGCTGATCGCGTCTTCGAGCGGACCGAGCTGGCGGCTGAAGGCGACCTGCTGCTCGTCGGTCAGCTTCTGCTCGCGGAACACCAGGACGCCGAAGCGCGTCATGCCGTCATGGATCGCCGTCACCGCCGCGGGCGACAGCTCGCGCGTGAGATCGATGCCGGAGACCTCGCCGGCGAAGGCGGGCCTAGAGATGGGATCGCATGCACGGATGGCGACGGCCATGGCCTGACCTCAAAACGATGCGCTAGGAGACCGGCAGAGCATCCGGCCGCGGTCGTCGGAGGGAAACGCCGCAGAAGCTATCGTACCCGACCGGGCTTCGTGGCAGAAGCGGCGGGCGGCGGCGTCGCCCTAATTCCCGAGCCTGCGGGCGACGTGCTTGGCGAGCGGCCCGACCTTGTACACTGTGACTTTGAGGCGGGACGCGGTCACCCGCCACTTCCGGCACCAATGGCGGACCTCTTCGTCGGCTCGGACATTGATCCGGGTGATTCGACGGGAGAACGGATGGCGGGGAGGTGCTTTGGAGGCCAGGCGCCACGATCGCTGGCACGGCCACCCTGAATTGACGGGGCCTTGTTGGCCAGGCGTCATAGGCGTATTTTCTAGAGGCGCCTGGAGGGCTGCATTCATGTCTCTAAGCAACTTCCGTAACCGGCCGTCGCAGTATGGCGCCCTGGCGCTCGGGGTGTTTGCAGCCGTCTCAATTGGCGCTGCAGCCGCACAGGTGCCACGGCGCGATCCTCTTGCGGATGATCAGCGCCTCCCGACCCCATGGGATGGGCTCCCCTATGCCCCGATGATGACGATATCTGGGGTGGGAACGGCGAGCATGCAGATCATCGTCGAGAACACCAATCACGAAGGATCGCATCGTGGCGTGATGATGACGCTTGCCCCACGATTTCACGGTCCTAAATAGAGTCTGAGAGTCGCGGAGCTGACCCGGATAGACGGATCGGCTCCTTTTGACCTCCCGATTTTCCCACAACACTTGCGTCTCTGCCGCCTCTATCGGCGGCTAACCCGGGAGACTGTGGTGATCCTCGCCACGGGCGGGGTCTTTTCCGGTTCTCTCAAAAGTTTGGTCAAGGCGACCATCCTTCTAGGGCGCTGATGCCCAGATAGATCCTAGCATGAGCGCCCGCTCGGCCCTTCGGGGTCCGGCGGGCGCTTATTTGTATTTCGGGATGGGCTAGTTCGGCGAAGCCCGAAAGAGACCCACGTACCTCTTGAAATTCAATCTCTCTGTACCCACGTACCGTATGTGCGCCGTCGCGCGCCAAGAAAGCAAGGAAGGGAGGTGGTGCGATGTGAACGTTGAGATAATTCGTTTAATCATAATGATCCTGCAGATCATTCACTTGCTCATTCAGTAAGTCAGATTGGTGGGGTGTTTCCGGGGCGCCGTCCTAAGTGTCGGCGCCCATTTTAATTGCAGGCCGCCCTGCGGGGACCGGCGCTCTTAGGGGTGATCGCCAGATGGAACGTGTTTCCAGGGAACAACGCTCGCCGCCAGTGGCCGTCTGCACCCGGTGCGGCACCTTCACGAAGAACGTGACGCTGATTAATCTGCGGTGCGGGCAGCGCTTCGATAAGAAGCGCTGCCAGGGCGCATTCGGGAGCGCCCTGAACACGACCGATTGGACGGTGTGCCCTGAATGCGCCGGGACAGGCCTGGCGGGGGAAAAGAACTGCCCCAGGTGCGACGGAGTCGGCTGGCACTACGCGCGCCGCCGGTACTAGGATCCGGGGCCGTGCCGACCCAGGCATGATCCGCCTTCGACGGCTCGCGCGGGTGATGCACGGGCGGCGGCGCCGGCGAAGGCCGGCCGGGCGACGGGATCCAAGGGACGGACGGAAATGCTCATGCCGCGCCTCAGAAGGAGAAGCGCTGGATCGGGATCGAGGTGCCGCCGGGAAGAGTCAGCGTGCCGGCGGTTCGGCTCGAGAAAGCGATGGTGACGGTACCGCGCGTGGCGAGCGTCGTCGGCGCCCGATAGGTGCCGGTCAGGGTTTGGCCGTTGGCGTATTCCGAGAGGGTTCCCTGGAACAGGCCGGTCGAGGTCATCGTGTTCTGGCTCGAGTACCAGACGGGCTCGCCGCGGTCGTCGTAGAGGAATGTCGCGAAGAACATCGTCGACGACTGCACCTCGATGAAGAAGCCGCGGCCGGGCTCGCTCGGGTTCCACCACCATCCCGTCTCCGGCATCCCCGATGCCGGCCCGGCGCTGGCGCCGCCGCTGACGATGTCGAAGCGCTGGATCTGTGTCGTGCCGCCGGGCCAGACCAGGGCGCCGTTGCTCGGGCCGAAGAAGATCGCCTGGGCCTGGCCGGACGATCCCCGGACGCTCGCCGCCCGGAAGGCGCCGGCGAGCGTCTGCCCGCCCGCATACTGGTCGAGCGTCGAGACGTAGCCGCCGCCGGTCGACGCGGTGCCGAGGTGCCAGGTCGCCGTGCCGTCCGCAGCGTAGAGATAGTAGGCGAAGAACATCCGGGCCGAGCTGGTCTCGAAGGAGAAGCCGCGCCCGGACTCGCTCGTGTTCCACCACCAGCCGCTCTGCGGCGTCGCCGCCGTCGGCGTCGTCCTGGCGAACGCCACGCGCTGGCCCCGGGCCGGAATGGCGATGGTCGAGGCGACGGTGTTGGTCGAGAGGTTGACGACGGTGATGGCGCCGGTGTCCCGCCCGACGACATAGGCGAGGGTTCCGGCCGGGTTGATCGCGACCGACTGCGGCGTGCCGACGGTCGGCAGGGTCGCGACGACCGCGCCGCCGCCGTCGGCGATCGTGACGGTGTTGGCGGTGCCGTCGGCGATCAGCACCTTCTGGCCGTCCGGGCTGACGGCGAGGCCGGTCAGCTGGGTCGAGCCGATGGCGCGACGGGTCAGGACCGCGGCGGCGGCGGTATCGACGATGGTGAGGACGCCGTCGGCGTCGAGGGCGTAGAGGCGCGTGCCGGCCGGGTTGAGGGCGAGCTGGGTTGCGGCCGACGGAAGCGTGATCGAGCTCGTCACCGAGAAATTCGAGGTCGTGATCACGGAGAGGGTGGCGGACCCTCGGTGCGAGACGTAGAGGGTCGCGCCGTTCGGGCTGAGGGCGAGGCTGCCCGGCGCGGCCGTGACGATGGTGCCGCGGCCGAGGGCGGCGCCGGCGGCCTCGCCGCCGGTGACGGTCGCGTTGTCGGCGTTGGCCGAATAGATCGTGACGCCGTCGGTGCTGAGCGCCAGCGCCGCCGGATTCGGTCCGGTGGTGATGGTGCCGATGACGGCGTTGGTCTGGGCGTTGACCACGATCACGGTCCCGGTCTCGGAGGAGGCGGCATAGACGCGGGTGCCGTCGTTGCTGACGGCCAGCGCGCTCACCCGCGCGGTCAGCGGCAGCGCCACCGTGGCGACCCGCTGCGAGGTGGCGGAGTCGATGACGTAGATCGACGTCGCGGCGTCGCTCGCGACATAGGCGAAGGGCTGCGCCGCCGCCGGGGCGCCGGCGAGAAGCATCAGCAGAATCAGAATCTTTAGCTTTAGCCCCATCCCCTGACGCTAGGACGCTTCGCTCCCGGGGGCAACGGGGGCGGGCTCGCCGCCGTCTTCTCGCCGCGGACCGCATGTGACGCGGAAGATGCGTCGGCCGACCGATCGGGACGCTCGGTGGTGGGCGCGACAGGGATTGAACCTGTGACCCCTACCATGTCAAGGTAGTGCTCTCCCGCTGAGCTACGCGCCCGCCATTCGAGGCGGCTTCGGCCACCGAGGGCGATGCCTCTACCATCAATGACGGCGGTTGCGCAACAGGCCCTCCCTTCCGGCGGCGCATCGGTGACAGCGCCGCCCGTTTCGTCTAAATCGCTAGCCATGGAACGCTATCTGGACGCCGTGCGCGGGGCCCCGATCTCGCTCAGCGAGCCCGACCGGCCGTCGCTTCCCGTCGTCCTGGCGTCGCCGCACAGCGGCCGGCGCTACACGCCGGAGTTCCTCGCATCGGTCGAGGTTCCGGAAGCCGAGCTCCGCCGCGCCGAGGACGCCTTCGTCGACCGTCTGTTCTCATCGGCTCCCGGCCTCGGCGTGCCGCTGCTCGCCGCCGAGTTCCCGCGCTCCATGGTCGACGTCAACCGGGAAGCGCTGGAGCTCGACCCGGACATGTTCGAGGGCTCGTTGCCGGCAGAGGCCAACACCCGCTCACCCCGCGTCGTCGCCGGCCTCGGCGCCATCCCCCGGCTCTCGGCCGGCGGGCACCCGCTTTATCGCCGGCCGCTGCCGGTCGAGGCCGGGCTCGGCGCGATCGATCGCTTCTGGCGCCCCTATCACCATGCGCTGGCCCGGCTGGTCGGCAAGGCCCAGGCGAGCTTCGGCGTCGCCCTCCTCATCGACTGCCACTCGATGCCGTCGGCCGGCGGGCTCGGCGACACCGCCGGCGGCCAGACGCTGGCCGACATCGTGCTCGGCGACGCCTTCGGGCAGACCTGCGATGCGCTCCTGGTCGAGCGCGCCGAGGACTTTCTCACCGGCCGCGGCTACGCGGTGGTCCGCAACACGCCCTATGCCGGCGGCTTCACCACGCGCCACTACGGCCGGCCCGCCGACGGCGTGCACGCGCTGCAGATCGAGATCAACCGCGCGCTCTACCTGGACGAGGCGACGATCGAGCCGACCGCCGCCTTCGCCGCGGTCTCGCGGGATCTCCTCGGCCTGGTCGAAGCGCTCGGGCGCCGCACGCTCGACCTCCGCGGCCCCGGGAGGCCGTCCGGGGAATGACCGAGGCGCCGATCATCCGCCCGGCGACGCCGGCGGATCTTCCTCATATCCAGCGCATCTACGCCCACCATGTGTCGACCGGGCTCGCCAGCTTCGAGGAGACACCGCCCGATCTCGCGGAGATGACCCGGCGCTTTGCCGCCCTGACCGAGGCGGGGTTTCCCTACCTCGCCGCGGAGGTCGGGGGCCGGGTGGTCGGATATGCCCATTGCGGGCCCTACCGGCCGCGCCCGGCCTATCGTTTCTCGGTCGAGAATTCCGTCTACCTGGCGCCGGAGGCGGCCAGGCGCGGTATCGGGCGGCGGCTCCTGGCGGCGCTGATCGAGCGGGCGACGGCGCAGGGCAAGCGCCAGATGGTCGCCGTCATCGGCGACAGCGCCAACCACGCCTCGATCGGTCTGCACGAGGCGCTCGGGTTCCGCCAGGTCGGCACCATCGAGGGCGCCGGCTTCAAGCATGGCCGCTGGGTCGACAGCGTGCTGATGCAGCGCGCGCTCGGGCCCGGGCTCACCGCCCCGCCCTGACCCGCCTCAAAAAGAAGGGGCCGTGCCCGAAGGCACGGCCCGAGTTTAGGGAGGAAACGCCCCTAAGGGCATTACGGTAGACGGGCCCGAAGGCTGGCGCCTATCGCGCTGCAACAAATATTCCCGCGACGCAGCGAAGTCAATATGTGAAAATTTTTTGCTCCATAACAATATCTTAATAGATTTTTAACGGTAGGGTCGATTTAGAGAGCGACCATTATGGTGCATCGCAACCGTCAACCGATAGGGAGTGCCGGGGTCGTCGCGCGCGGCAGGTCGAACTGGTCGGAGGCGCGGACGTCGATGTCCGTGACCGAGCGGGCGAGCAGGCTCGAATCGGAGAAGAGCCGATCGACGGCGAGCTCGACCGGCTGGCCGGGCCGGACCCGGCCCTCGCGGTCGGAGCCGGCGAAGCGGCGGGTCGCGAGGCCGCGATGGCGGGCGATCAGGTTGCGGATCTCGATCAGGCGGGCGATCCGGTCGCGGACCGTGTCCTCGACGAAAAGCGCGAAGCCGAAACGGTCGGCGACCCAGCGTTCGAGCGGCTCCAGGCCCGAGGAGGCAAGCTGGAAGACGCAATCGCGGACCAGCGCGTCGACCACCTCGTCGACGGAGTCGTGCTCGACCAGGAGCTCGAGCGGCACGCCCTCGCCGGGCCCGAGCGCCCGCGGGTTGTTGACGGCGAGGAGGACGGTGAGCTCGGCCAGATAGGCCAAATAGCTGTCGACCACCCGGGCCAGAACCATGTGCAGGAAGACGTGGCGCTGGCCGCGAAGCGTTCGCGCCATGGCGCCCTCGGTCGACGGCGTCTGCTGGGCGCCGCCGCCGACCGGGCGCCCACTCACGCCGGGCGGCACCGCCTCGGAGGCCAGTCTCGCCATATCGTCGACCCTGAGCGCCAGATCGGAGACGAACCCGATGAAGCGCCAGAGCTCGGCATGGGTGCGGTAGAAGCGGGCACAGGCATCCGACATCGGATCGGGCGGCAAGGAACTGCTGGAAGCGCCGCTTTCCATCTCAGCCCTCCGCCAGCACGGCTTCGCCGTCCATCGCCAGATGGCCCGAGTCGTTGGCGACCCAGAGCGCGATCGCCGACCCGGCCGGCCGACCGCCGACGCCGAGCGGCCGGTCGGCGAAGACCGGCTGAAGCGCCCGGAACGAGAAGCGCCGGACCCGCGCCGCCGGCCGCTGGCGGCGGACGAGATCGAGCATGAGCGTCGCCTGTAGCGGCCCGTGCACCACGAGGCCGGGATAGCCCTCGACCGTCGTCACGTACGGATGATCGTAGTGGATGCGGTGGCCGTTGAAGGTGAGCGCCGAATAGCGAAACAGCAGCACGGGATCGGGGACGAGACGCCGGCTCCAGGTGCCGTCACCAGGCTCCGGCTTCGCCGCGGGCGCGGCGTCGCCCGGCTTCGGTGAATTGCGGTAGACGATGTCGTGCTCCTCCTCGATCGCCGCGGCCCCGGCGCACATCACCCGATGGCGGACGGTGACGAAGACGAGCGTGCCCGAACGGCCTTCCTTGACCTCGACCTTCAGGATCTCGGAGTCGCGGCGGATCGGGGCACCGAGCGGAATCGGCGCTAGGAAGGTGAGACGGCTTCCCGCCCACATGCGGCGCGGCAGCGGCACCGGCGGCAGGAAGCCGCCGCGCTTCGGGTGTCCGTCGGGGCCGAGCTCGGAGGCCGGCTTGGCCTCGAGGAAATAAAGCCAGTGCCAGAGGGGCGGCAGCGGGTCGCCGGATCTCGGCGGCGGGTCGGCACGGTCGAGGCTGGCGGAGAGGGCGGCGACGGGCGCCAGCGCGGCCGTGTCCTCGGCGCTGTCGCGCCGGCCCACCCACGCCTTCAGCCCGTCGAGATCCATCGGCTCTTTCGTCCCCCGTCAGCCCCGGGACCATAACCGCGGGCGACGGCCGGCGGAAGACATCAGCCCCAGAGCTCGGGCGCGGGTGGCAGGATCTTGCTGCCCTCGAATTGGAGTCCGGGCTCGCGGTCCTTCGCCAAGAGCAGCGGCCCGTCGAGATCGGCCCAGCGCGCGGTCTGTGCCACCAGCACCGCCGGCGCCATGGCAAGCGAGGTCGCCAGCATGCAGCCGACCATCACCTCGAATCCGGCCGCCCGCGCCGCGTCCGCCAGCGCCATCGCCTCGGTCAGGCCGCCGGCCTTGTCGAGCTTGACGTTGATCGCCTCGTAGCGGCCCTTGAGCTCGGCCAGGTGATGGCGGTCGTGGCAGCTCTCGTCGGCGCAGACCACGACCGGATGCGGCACCGACGCCAGCGCCTGGTCGCGGTCGGCTGGCAGCGGCTGCTCGATCATCTCGACGCCGAGGCGAGCGAGCTCCGGCGCATAGCGGGCGAACAGCTCGATGGTCCAGGCCTCGTTCGGATCGACGATCAGCCGCGACTTCGGCGCGCCGTCCCTGACGGCACGGACGCGGGCATCGTCACCCTCGCCGCCGAGCTTGACCTTGAGCAGCGGCCGGTCGGCGGCCGCGGCCGCATCGGCCTTCATCTTCTCAGGATTATCCAGGCTGATGGTGAAGGCGGTCACCACCGGCTTCGGCGCCGGCTTGCCGAGAAGCTGCCAGACGCGCTTCCCTGCCCGCTTCGCCTCGAGGTCCCAGAGCGCACAGTCGAGCCCGTTCCGAGCGGCGCCCGGCTTGAGCCGCGCCTCCAGTCCGGCGCGGTCGAGACCCTTGGCGATCGCCTCGCCAAGCCCGGCGATCTCCTGGACCACGCCGTCCATCGACTCGCCGTAGCGCTTGTAGGGAACGCACTCGCCGCGGCCAACATGATCGCCGTCGAAGATCTCGACCAGCACCACCGGCTGCTGAGTGCGCGTCTCGCGGCTGATCTTGAAGGCGCCCCGGATCGGAAAGACCTCGGGGCGGACGGCGAGGCGCCTTGCCATCAGCGGAGCGTATCGGCGATGGCGTCGACGCCCGTGCGCAGCGGATCGACCGCCGGCAGGCCCAGCTTGTCCTCGGTCTTTTTCAGCAGCTTGATCGCCTCCTTCTCGCTGACCCGCTGGGTGTTGAGGGCAATGCCGACGCATTTGGCCCGGGGGTTGGTCAGCTTCGCCGCCTCGACGTTGCGGGCGATGCAGTCTTCCAGGCTCGGGTGCTTGTAGTGCGGGAGGCCGCGCATATGAGAGCGGCCGTGCTCGTGGCAGACGACCAGCGCATCCGGCTGCGAGCCGTGGATGAGACCGAGGGTCACGCCGGCATATGAGGCGTGGAACAGCGAGCCCTGGCCCTCGATCAGGTCCCAATGGTCGGCATCGTTGTCCGGCGCCAGATACTCGACCGCGCCGGAGACGAAATCGGATATGACCGCGTCGATGGAGATGCCGGAGCCGGCGATGAAGATGCCGGTCTGCCCGGTGGCGCGGAAATCCGCCTTCATCTTGCGCCGGCGCATCTCCTTCTCGAGCGCGAGCGAGGTGAACATCTTGCCGACCGAGCAGTCGGTGCCGACGGTGAGCAGCCGCTTGCCCTTCCGCTTGAGACCGGTGCCGACATCGAAGTCGCGGTCGGGGTGACGGACGTCGAACAGCTTCCGGCCGTTGGCCTTCGCGGCGGCGACCAGCTTCGGCAGGGAGGTCAGGCGGTTGTGGAGCCCGCTCGCGATGTCCATGCCGAGCTCGCACGCCTTGACCAGATGCTTCTCCCAATCCGCAGGGATGATGCCGCCGCGGTTGGCGACACCGACCAGCACGGTCTTGACCCCCGCCTTCGCCGCCTGGGCGATGTTCATGTCCGGGATGCCGAGGTCGGCCTTGCAGCCCTTGAGACGGAACTGCCCCATGCACCAATCGGGGCGCCAGACGTTGACGCCGTTGGCGGTCTTGGCGGCGAGCTGGTCGGCGGCATCGCCGAGAAACAGTAGGTACGGGTGTCTGATCTTCACTGGAGAGCTCCCCCCGGAGGCGTGGAATGGCGGGCGATACTAGTACCCGCTATGCCTGAAGCGTGAGTCGTGATTCAAGGGGGCATGGCGAGAGGCATCCCTGAAGCGACCCCGATCATACTGAAGGAAGATGAGCGTGCCCAGCTCGAAGGGTTGGCGCGCTCGACGAAGACGGAGCACCGGTTGCGCCAGCGGGCGCGGATCGTGCTGCTGGCGTCGCAGGGCATGGCGACGGCGGCGATCGGCCGAACGGTCGGCTGCACGACGGGCACCACGTCGAAGTGGCGGGTGC
>SHVZ01000021.1 GCA_009694025.1 Alphaproteobacteria bacterium
CAGAAGGCTATCGTCCTGCATGGCGGGTGTGGCACTCCGGCGAGGCGTGGAAGACTTTGTCTAGACACCAAAATCTTACACGAAATCAACGGATTACGCTACATCCGCCAGCCCAATATCAGCGCCCCGATGAATAATTCGGGCTAGGGCGTCGCCGCCGTCGCGAGGACGCGCCCGAGGTTCGGAGCCTGGACCACGGCGACATAGGCGGCTCCGGGCGGCAGCTCGCCCAAGGCGAGGCTGCGCGTCAGCGAGCCCCCTTTCCACGCTTCGATCTGCCTGATGCCGCGGACGACGTTGACCTCGGTCAGGGTGCGACCGGCATTCTCGCCGCGCACGACCTTGGTTTCGTGCCGGGGATCGTATCCCACGATCCAGACCTCGCCCTCGCCCTGCCCCTGGATCGCGAGGCTGAGGCCCTCGGCGGTGCGCTTGAGCTCGAGTGTCGGACGCTCGCGTTTCGCCGCCTCGGCGATCAACCGCTCGACCGCGCGGCGGTCGGATCCCACCGCGTGGTTGCCGCCATCGACGACCATCTGCGGGGTGTAGATCTGGGGCGTCTTCAGCGACTGCGCGTATTGGCGCTGGCGCGCAGTCCAGGCAGCATCGCCAAAGGGATCCTTCCAGCCGATGTAGTCCCAGTAGTCGATATGGAAGGCGAGCACGACCACATCGCGACGTTTGGCGAGTTCGCCGAGATAGGCGTCGGCCGGCGGACAAGAGCTGCAGCCCTGGGAGGTGAAGAGCTCGATCAGGACCGGACCGCCGGCCCTGGCCGATTCGGCCGAAAAAAGGGCGGCGAAAAGGGCGAGCAGGCCTGCCTTGATGCGCATGGGCCGATGGTAACCCAAAGGGCGCCGCGTCCCCGCGTCACATTTCGGCGACAACTTGCGGGCGCCGGCGCGTCGAGCGATGACTTAGGCGGTCCCAATCCCCACTCCCCAAGGAGGAACCTCGATGCGTCTCTTCCCCGCGCTCGGCCTCGGCCTAGCGTTTCTCGCCTCCCCATCCTTCGCCGCCGACCAGAAGGGGCCGCCCTCCTGCTCGGCCATAGACTTCCGCCCGGTCGCCCAGGGCATGCCCGACGGCGAGCAGGATGCCGGCCTTTACAAGAGTCGCTTCGGCCGGATCGAGATGAAGGCGACGGTGAAGGGCGGCCAGGCCGCGGACTACACGGTCGTCGTCAACAACCGGCCGCTGAAGGCGCTGGCGACCCTGCCGCAGGCGGTCATCGAATGCGCCGCTTCCAAGAAGATTCCGGCCACGGTGCGGTCGGTGGACTCCTGCGCGGCCGCCACCAAGCTCCGCGTGATCATTGCCCAATCCGGCGCCGACAAGATGATCGCCACATACGGCCTTAAGGGAAAAGGCTGGAGCTTCTGTAGGGCCGGGACGGCCGTCTAGGCCTTGAGCCGGTAGCCGCGCCTGACCAGGCCGTCGACCAGGAGCCAGAGCCCGAGATTGATTGCGATGAGGACGGCGATCCCGGTCGGGAGATCGCCGTCCGCATGGCCGATGAAGCCGTAGCGGAAGCCGTCGATCATGTAGAAGAACGGGTTGAAATGGGCGACGAAGCGCCAGGCCTCCGGCAGCCGCTCGACCGAGTAGAAGGTGCCGGAGAGGAAGGCGAGCGGCGTGATGACGAAGTTGGTCATCGCCGACAGGTGATCGAATTTCACCGCCCACAAGCCGCCGAGCACGCCGAGCAGCGCCAGCATCAGCGAGCCGGCGACGGCGTAGAAGAGCGCGAAGCCCGGATGCGGCACCTGGAACGGCACCACCACCCACATGGCAAGCGCGGTCGCGAGCCCGACCACGAGGCCGCGCGTGACTCCGCCACCGGCCCAGGCGAGCATCAGCTCGCCCGGGCCCAATGGCGGCATCAGCACATCGACGATGTTGCCCTGGACCTTGCCGATCATCAGAGACGACGACGTATTGGCGAAGGCGTTCTGGGTGATCGCCATCATGACCAGGCCCGGCGCCAGGAACTCCATGAACGGCACCTCGCCGATCATCGCACCGCCGCGGCCCATGGCGAGGACGAAAACCGCGAGAAAGAGCAGCGTGGTCACCACCGGCGCCGCCACCGTCTGGGTCCCGACCTTGAAGAAGCGCCAGACTTCCTTCTGATAGAGCGTCCACAGGCCGATCCAGTTGATCGGTCCAAGCGGACGCGGATCGAGCGCGCGCGCCTCGCGGCGGGAAGCTGAGGTGTCGGCCATGGGCCGGCACCTTAGGCGCCGGAGACCAGTCCCTCAAGGGGATGGACCGGCCGCGAAATGCCATGGCACGGTCGGCCATGGCGGCAACGCAACGCAGGCTTCCGCGCAAGGTGACCGAAGCGAGCCTGGATCGCTCGGCGCTCGCCTATCTCGAGCGCTTCGCCGCCTCGGCCGAGAGCCTGAGGCGTGTCCTCCTCCGCAAGGTCGAGCACTCGGCCCGCGCCCACGACACCGACCGCGCGGACGGTGCCGCCTGGATCGAGGCATTGATCGAGCGCTACCGCCGCTCGGGGCTGCTAGACGACCGCGTCTATGCCGAGGCCAGGACCGCGAGCCTCCGCCGACAGGGACGCTCGGCCCGGTCGATCGCCGAGCGCCTCGCCAGGAAGGGGGTCGGGCGCGAGGTGATCGACGAGGCTTTGGCGCCGACGCGGACTCCGGCCGAGGAGCTCGGCGCCGCGGCCAGGCTCGCCCACCGCCGCCGTCTCGGTCCGTTCCGGCCCGAGGCCGAGCGGGGCGAGCACCGCGAACGCGACCTCGCCGTCCTCGGCCGCGCCGGCTTCTCGTTCGACATCGCCCGCAAGGTGATCCTCGCCGAATCGACGGATGCCCTCGATGCCTTGATCGCCGAGGTCGGATAAGCGCACACTCCGCCCGCCGGTGACGGGGGAAGTCGATGCGTCGGGCGTTCCTTGGGCTGATCGCCTGGATCTTCGTGATGGGGTCCGCTGCGGCCGGCGAGCGGGTCGATCTCGAGCTGGTGCTCGCCGTCGACATCTCCGGCTCGATCGACGAGGACGAGGCGAGGCTGCAGCGCCAAGGGTACGTCGCGGCGTTGACCGATCCGGAGGTGCTGAAGGCGATCCGCTCGGGCCTCGAAGGCCGGATCGCCATCGCCTATTTCGAGTGGTCGGGCCCGGAGACGCGTCGCCTCCTCCTCGACTGGACGGTGATCGAAGACGACGCCTCGGCGCAGGCGGCGGCGGCGAAGCTGGCCGCGTTTCCGATCCGCTCGGCGATGTCGACCTCGATCTCGGGAGCCATCGAGTTCGCGATGCCGATGTTCGGCCGAGCCTACGAGGGCGCGCGCCGCGTCCTCGACATCTCCGGCGACGGCCCCAACAACGCCGGCACGCTCGTCACCGTCCCGCGCGAGGTCGCGCTCCAGCGCGGCATCACCATCAACGGGCTGCCGATCATCAACGACCGCCCGAACCGCACGGGATTCCCGCAGTTTCGAGACCTGGACCTCTACTACCAGCACTGCGTCATCGGCGGTCCCGGCGCCTTCCTGATCGTCGCCGAGGGCTTCGATACCTTCGCCGAGGCGATTCGCAAGAAGATGATCATCGAGATCGCCGACCTTCCGCAGCCGGCGCACCGCCTCGCTCGCTCGGGCCCGATCCGCCGCGTTTCCCAGGGCTACCCGCCGGGCTGCGATGCCGGCGAAAGGCAATCCCGGGAGTTCTGGCAGAGGCGTTATCAGTCGCCCTATTAGAGGCGCCAAAACCCCTTGGCTGACCGGCCTCTGTGGTATACTCGCTGGCTTTGATCCGACGGCTTCCGGGAGGCGGCCGTCACACAATGGAAAGACCCCCGGAAGGGCCTTCGACGCCATGCATTTCACCCTCGATCGCGCCGCGCTCCTCAAGCCTCTGGCCCATGTCCAGAGCGTCGTCGAACGGCGAACGACGATCCCGATCCTCTCCAACGTGATGATCCAGGCGGCTTCGGGAAAGGTCTCGATCAGCGCCACCGACATGGACATCGACATCGTCGAGTCCGTCTCGGCGGAGGTGAAGAAAAAGGGCTCCATCACGTGCCCTGCCCACACCCTGCACGACATCGTGCGCAAGCTGCCGGAGGGCTCCCAGGTCGAGCTCACGGCGGCCGGCGACACCGGCCGCGTCACGCTCCGCGCCGGCCGCTCGACCTTCACGCTGCAGACGCTGCCGACCGAGGAGTTTCCGGCGCTGTCGGGCGATACGCTGCCGCATCGCTTCGAGCTTCCAGCCGGCGATCTCCGCACGCTGATCGACCGGACGCGTTTTGCGATCTCGACCGAGGAGACGCGCTACTACCTGAACGGCATTTACCTGCATGCGGCCAAACAGGAAGGAGTCGATGTGCTTCGCGCGGTCGCGACCGACGGCCACCGCCTCGCCCGCGTCGAGATGGCGCTGCCGGAGGGGGCCGCCGGAATGCCCGGCGTGATCATCCCGAGGAAGGCGGTCGCCGAGCTCCGCAAGCTGGTCGAGGAGACGTCGGGGTCGGTGTCGCTGTCGCTGTCGGAATCCAAGATCCGCTTCGCCTTCGACGGCACGGTCCTGACTTCGAAGCTGATCGACGGCACCTTCCCCGACTACGAGCGGGTGATCCCGGTCAACAACGACAAGATCATGCAGGTCGAGTGCCGGCCGTTCGCCGAGGCAGTCGACCGGGTCGCGACCATCTCGACCGAGAAGAGCCGGGCGGTGAAGCTGGCGCTCGCCCCGGATACGCTGACGCTGTCGGCGTCGAGCCCCGAGAACGGCACCGCGACCGAGGACCTGCAGGTCAAGTTCGGCGCGGCGCCGATCGAGATCGGCTTCAACTCGCGCTACCTCCTGGACATCACCCAGCAGATCGAGGGCGAAGGCGCCGAATTCGTCATGGCGGATGCCGCCTCGCCCACCATCGTGCGCGATCCGTCCGACCGGAGCGCGCTCTACGTCATCATGCCGATGCGCGTGTAAGGGGCGTGACCGGTCTCGCTTTGAGGGTCCCGCCGATGCCGGTGCCCGAGGCCTCGGGCCTCGCGGCGCTTCGCCTCAAGCTCAGCGATTTTCGCGGCTACGGCGATGCGCGGATCGACGTCGACCACCGGCCGGTGGTGCTGACCGGGCCGAATGGCGCCGGCAAGACCAACGTGCTGGAGGCGCTGTCGCTGCTGGCCCCGGGACGCGGCCTCCGGCGAGCGCGACTGACCGATCTCGTCCGCCAGGGCGGCGGCCCCTGGGCGGTCGCCGCCCGCCTCGCGCGCGGCCGGGACGAACCGACCGAGGTCGGCACCGGACTCGACCCGGAGGGCGGCGACAAGCGTCTCGTCCGCATCGACGGACGGCCGGTACGCGGCCAAGCGCAGCTTGCCGCGATCGGCGCGATCCAGTGGTTGACGCCGCAGATGGATGGGCTCTTCCTCGACGGCGCCGGAGCCAGACGACGTTTTCTCGACCGGCTGGTCACTGGCGCCGATCCCGACCACGCCGGGCGGCTCGCCGCCTATGAACATGCCCAGCGCGAACGGATCCGGCTGTTGCGCGAGGGGCGCTCGGACCCCACATGGCTGGATGCACTCGAAGACACCATGGCCCGCCATGGCGTCGCCGTCGCCGCCGCCCGTCGTGAGCGGGTGCACGCGCTCGACGGCGCGACCGTGGGCACGGGGCCTTTCCCCCAGGCCGCTCTTCGCCTCGCCGGTACGGTCGAATCCTGGCTCGAGGATACCCCGGCGCTCAGCGTCGAGGACCGGCTGAGGGAGCGGCTCGCCGAGAATCGGCGGCTCGATGCCGAGGCCGGCACCACCGCCGAAGGCCCGCATCGGAGCGATCTCGAGGTGACCCATGTCGGTCGCGGCCAGGCGGCGCGGCTCTGCTCGACCGGCGAGCAGAAGGCGCTGCTGTTGTCGATCCAGCTCGCCAACGCCCGGCTGGTGAAGGAGCATTCGGGGTCGGCGCCGCTGCTGCTCCTCGACGAGGTTGCCGCCCACCTCGACGAGATCCGGCGGACCGCGCTCTTCGACGAGATTCGGGCGCTGGGAGCCCAGGCGTGGCTCACCGGCACCGAAGCGCAGCTTTTCCGACCGCTCCGCGGCCAGGCCCAGTTCCTCCGCGTCACCGACGCGATTGTCACCTTTGCCGGCGATTGAATCCGATGACCGACCACCCACTGAAGCCAGAAACCGCGGACGACTACACCTCCGACTCGATCAAGGTGCTGAAGGGACTCGATGCCGTCCGCAAGCGCCCGGGCATGTACATCGGTGACACCGACGACGGTTCGGGCCTCCACCACATGGTCTACGAAGTGGTAGACAACGCCATCGACGAGGCGCTTGCGGGATACTGCGATCTCGTCACCGTGACGCTCAACGCCGACGGCTCCTGCACGGTCACCGACAACGGTCGAGGGATTCCCGTCGACATCCACAAGGATGAAGGCGTGTCGGCGGCCGAGGTCATCATGACCCAGCTCCACGCCGGCGGAAAGTTCGACCAGAACAGCTACAAAGTCTCCGGCGGCCTGCACGGCGTCGGCGTCTCCGTCGTCAATGCCCTGTCGGAGACGCTCGACCTCCGCATCTGGCGCGGCAGCCATGAGTACTACATGCGCTTCAAGGACGGCGTCGCCGAAACCCCCCTCGCGGTGGCCGGCCCCCAGGGCGACAAGCGTGGGACGGAGATCACCTTCCTGCCGTCGACGCAGACCTTCACGAAGACCCGCTTCGATTTCGACACGCTCGAGCATCGGCTGCGCGAGCTCGCCTTCCTCAACTCCGGCGTTCGCCTGATGCTGACCGACGCGCGCGACGCAGAGCCGCGCGTCGTGGAGCTGCACTATGAAGGTGGGCTCGAGGCGTTCGTGGCATATCTCGATCGCTCGCATACGCCGCTGCATACGCCGCCGATCTCGTTCTCCGAGACCAAGGACGGCATCACCGTCGAGGCGGCGATGCAATGGACCGACAGCTATCACGAGACGATGCTGTGCTTCACCAACAACATCCCGCAGCGGGACGGTGGCACGCATCTCGCCGGATTCCGCGGCGCGCTGACACGCTACATCAACCAGTACGCCAACGAATCCGGCATCGCCAAGAAGGAGAAGGTGACGCTGTCGGGCGACGATGCCCGCGAAGGCATCACCTGCGTCCTCTCGGTCAAGGTCCCCGATCCCAAGTTCTCTTCCCAGACCAAGGACAAGCTGGTCTCCTCCGAGGTCCGCCCGGTGGTCGAGAGCGTGGTCGGCGACAAGCTGCAGCAGTGGCTGGAGGAGCATCCAGCCGACGCCAAGCGCATCGTCCTCAAGGTGGTCGAGGCCGCCGCCGCGCGCGAGGCCGCCCGCAAGGCCCGCGAGCTGACGCGGCGGAAGGGCGCGCTCGACATCGCCAGCCTGCCCGGCAAGCTCGCCGACTGCCAGGAGCGCGATCCGGCGCTTTCCGAGCTGTTCATCGTCGAGGGCGATTCCGCCGGCGGCTCGGCCAAGCAGGGACGCGACCGCGGCCGGCAGGCGATCCTGCCGCTCCGCGGCAAGATCCTGAACGTCGAGCGGGCGCGTTTCGACAAGATGCTGGGCTCGGCCGAGATCGGCACGCTGATCGCAGCACTCGGCGCCGGCATCGGCGAGGAGTTCGACATCGCCAAGCTCCGCTACCACAAGATCATCATCATGACGGACGCCGATGTCGACGGCAGCCACATCCGCACCCTGCTGCTGACCTTCTTCTATCGGCAGATGCGCCAGGTCATCGAGCACAAGATCGAGGAGAACGGCGAGGAGAAGGTGAAGGGCTATCTCTACATCGCCCAACCGCCGCTCTATCGCGCCAAGCGCGGGTCCTCCGAGGTCTACCTCAAGGACGACCGAGCCCTCGACAACCACCTGACCGAGGCCGGACTCGACGAGGCGGTGCTGATCCTGGCCGCCGGGACGCAGATCGGCGGCGTCGAGCTGCGCGCGCTCGTCGATGCCGCTCGCCAGGTCAGGGCCTGGCTGCAGCCGATCGGCCGCCGGGTCGGCTGGATGGCGCTCGCCGAGCAGATCGCCATCGCCGGCGCGTTGTCGCCCGAGCTCCTGGCGAACGCCGCCAGCGCGACCCAGGCGGCCGACTACATCGCCAAGCGCATGGACCTGCTCTCGGCGCTGCACGAGCGCGGTTGGCTGGGCGCCTCCGACGGCGCCGGCGGGCTCCGCTTCGAACGCACGCTCCGCGGCGTCACCTCGCGCTTCCGCCTGGAAGCGACGCTGCTCCGGAGCCCGGAGGCGCGGCGGCTGGACGACAAGGCCGGCGAGCTCCAGAAGATCTACGCCAAGCCTGGGCGGCTCAAGACCAAGGACAAGGAGCACGCCATCCACGGGCCGGTGGCGCTGATCGACACGGTGCTGGAGACCGGCCGCAAGGGCGTCACCATCCAGCGCTACAAGGGTCTCGGCGAGATGAACCCGGAGCAGCTCTGGGAGACGACGCTCGATCCGAACGCGCGCTCCCTCCTGCAGGTCAGGATCAACCACGCCGACGAGGCCGGCGATCTCTTCGCCAAGCTGATGGGCGACCTGGTCGAGCCCAGGCGCGACTTCATCCAGCAGAACGCGCTCAAGGTCGCGAACCTGGACGTCTAGGCGACTCCGTGACGTCTAGGCGACTCCGTCCGGCCCGGGAGGGGCGAAGTTGACTATGCGCCAACCCAACCCGGCGCCCGCGCACCTTGCGACCACCGGACAAGCCGTCGACGTTGCGCGTGGGTTCAGCCTGAAGGCGGTCGATCTAAATTTCATCGCCAATCCGTACCCGACATACAATGCGCTGCGCGAACACAATCCCGTCGCGCACTTGCCCGATGGCAGCTACTTCCTGTCGAGCTATGCCGATTGCCTGGCTGTCTACAAGGACGCCAAGCTGTTTTCCTCCGACAAGAAGGCGGAATTCCTGCCTAAGTTCGGCGACGGATTACTCTATCAGCATCACACCACGAGCCTGATCTTCAATGACCCGCCGTTGCATACGCGCGTACGCAAGATCATTGCCGGAGCATTGAGCGCCCGGGCGGTAGCCGAGATGGAAGCACCGATGGTCGCGCTGACCGACCGCCTCCTCGACGGTATCGCCGCTGAGGGCGGGACGGACCTGATCGCGGACTTCGCCGCCGCCGTTCCCATCGAAGTGATCGGCAATCTTCTGGCTATTCCACAGGCGGAGCGGTCTCCCCTCCGGGGCTGGTCGCTCGCCATTTTGGGGGCTCTCGAACCAGCGCCCGAACCGGACGTGCTGGTGGACGGGGAAAGGGCGGTGAGGGAGTTCCTCGTCTATTTGCGCGATCTCGTCGCCGATCGGCGCAAGCACCCCGGAGATCCGTCGCGCGATGTGCTGACGCGGCTCATCCAGGGCGAGCAGGGTGGCGAGCAGCTGACGGAGGTAGAGCTGCTGCACAACGTCATCTTCATCTTGAATGCGGGACACGAAACGACGACCAACTTGATTGGCAATGGCCTCTATGCGCTTCTCGAATGGCCCAGCGAGAAGGCCCGGCTTGTTGCCGACCCAAGCCTGATCAATTCCGCCGTCGAGGAGTTCCTACGTTTCGAAAGCCCCGTTCAAATCGGCAACCGCCTGGCGACGACTGACACCGTCGTCGGCGGCGTCGCCATGCCGGCCGGCACATTCATCACCATCGGAATCGCCGCCGCCAATCGCGATCCGGCTGAATTTCACGATCCGGATCGGCTCGACATCGGCCGTTCACACAATCGCCACGTGGCATTCGCCTCCGGCGTGCACTTCTGCGTCGGGCTGAACATCGCACGCATGGAAGGTCGGATCGCCATCGGTCGATTCCTGGCGCGCTTTCCGAACTACCGGTTGAGCGCTCCAGCCATGCGCGGCGGTCGCGCCCGCTTCCGCGGCTTCCTGACATTTCCGGTTTCGGTCGCGTGACGGCGCGGCGGTGCGGTTCAAAGCCCGAGACGAGTGTCGAGGCGATTTCCTGGCCAAGCTGACCGGCACCCAGGCAGCCCGGGCGCGACTCCACCCAGCTGAACGTGCCTAGGGTCGCGCGGCTCGACGTCTGAGGTCGATCGGATGTCCGGAAGCAACGACGGCCGGGGCGCCTAGAGGGGAACGCCCAGGCCGTCTGCTGATGCTTTCCGATGCTGATGCGAGGCTTTTTGCCATCGATGGCCATACCATTTTGGATTGCCAGAACTCAATGTTTATTCAAAAGCGCGTAAAATTCAACACTTATTTTCAATGATTCGCGCACTTCACCCCACGTCAGATATCTGTCTGATTCAAAAAGATTTTCAGGGTTTGCCTGATACTCCCGACGGTCAGCGACGGCGGGGATCCGTCTTGATCCGGGCCGGGATGGGTGTGGCGCCGATCGGGGCGACCCGCCGTTTCCGGGCACGGGCGATCAGAGCGATGACTGTCGCGAAGATCCCGAGCATCACCAGCCCGAAGCCGAGGGCGAGGTCGCCGAGCAGATGCTCGAAGGTGGCGCCTACAATGTAGCCGGTGCCGGCGAAGGTCACCGCCCAGACGCCGGCGGCGATGAAGTTGAGGACGAGGAACCGCGGCCAGGAGAGGCCGCTGGTGCCCATGGCGAAGGAGGAGAAGTTGCGGACGCCGTAGATGAAACGGAAGGAGAGGATGAACCCGGTGTTGTAGCGGCGCAGCAGGTCGAGCGCGGCTTGCACGCCCGGACTCCAGCGTGGGAACCGGAGCAGGAGCGAGCGGCCCCATCGCCTGCCGATCCAGAAATAGAGCTGGTCGCCAGCGAAGCTGCCGAGCCAGGCGAAGACGATCAGGAGGTCGAGCCGGAGGATCCCCTGCCGAGCCCCAAGCCCGGCGAAGAGCACGAAGGTCTCGCCCTCGAGGAAGGTCCACACGAAGGTGACGACATAGAACCACTCGCCGTAGTCACGGATGGTCTCGACGATATCCATGGCTCAGATGTAAGCGCAAACGGTTAATGAACCGTGACAGGCGGCGAGTTCGACGCCCGCGCCGAAGAACAAATCCCTCACCCTGACACCGCTGCTTCCGACGCCGGCCCTGACGACATTTGTCATTCTTGACGTTGAGAGTGGCAGAAGGCTGGCCTCGACTCCAGCCTTGCACCCGTTCTAGGGGAAGGCTTCGTCATAAACGAAAAGCCCCGGCAACCCTCCGGTGTGGACGAACACGACCGAGTCATCCTTGCGGTAGCGGCCCTCGCGGATCCGCTGGATCAGGCCGGCGAGCCCCTTGCCGGTATAGACCGGATCGAGGAACAGGCCTTCGCATTCGGCGGCGAGCCGCACCGCCTCGATCATGCCCGGCGTCGGCTGGCCATAGCCCGGGCCGATGAAGCGGTCGTCAGCCTCGACGGCCAGCATTGCGAGCTTCGCATCGAGCTGCAGCTCGCCGACGGTGCGGCTAAGCAGCGCCTTGACCCGGGCTTCCTGGTCATCCTTGGGCCGGCTGACGCAGACGCCGGTGACGGGGATGCCCGTCGCAGCGAGGCCGAGCAACAGGCCGACCTGGGTCCCACAGCTTCCGGTCGCGTGCACGACCGCCGCCGGGCGGAGGCCGAGCGCCCGCGACTGCTCGGCGATCTCCTCGCCGGCGACCGCGTATCCGAGCGCGCCGACCGGCGACGAGCCGCCGACCGGAATGACGTAAGGGATGCGGCCGGCGCGCTTCTTCTCGTCGGCGATCCGCGCCATCTCCTCGTCGACATTGGTCGAGGCCGGCACACGCCGGATCTCGGCGCCGGTCAGGCGGTCGAGCAATAGGTTGCCGCTCGCGTGATAGGCGGGTGAGCGGTCGGTGACGGCGTCGGTGAGCACGAGGACGCATTTGAGCCCGAGCTTGGCGGCTGCCGCGGCGGTCTGGCGGCCGTGGTTGGTCTGGAGCGCGCCTGCGGTGATGACGGTGTCGGCACCGGCCTTCAGCGCCGCCCCGATCAGGTATTCGAGCTTCCGGCCCTTGTTGCCGCCGGCGGCAAAGCCGGTCGCATCGTCGCGCTTGACGTAGATCCGGGGGCCGCCGAGCCGGTCGGAGAGCCGGGGCATCGCTTCCAGCGGCGTCGGCCCGTGGACCAGGCGCACGCGGTCGAGGCGATCGAGCACGGGAAGGGCGGCGGACATCGGGCTCTCCTGGAGTTCGCTAGGGTCGACCCTAGCCGCGGCCAGTCGCCCCCGCCAAGGGTTTCGCCCTTGGTTTTCCGAGGCTTGCGCCGGCTGGACCCCGCCGCTATAAACCCGCTTCCTCGGAGACGGGGCGACGTCCGCGCCGGGCCTGTTAGGGCATGCCCGGCCGGCGCGATAGGGGCCTCAGGGTCCCTCCAGGCCATTGAAAGGAAAGAAAATGCCCAAGATGAAGACCAAGAGCAGCGCCAAAAAGCGCTTCCGGGTCACCGCCTCCGGCAAGATCAAGATGGGGCCGTCGCGCAAGCGCCACGGCATGAGCAAGCGTCCGCACAAGATGGTCCGAACCGCGCGCGGCTCGGAGATCATGAACGAGCGCGACGCCAAGATCGTCCGCACCCACATGCCTTACGACCTGTAAGGAGACGCTCCCATGGCTCGCGTGAAGCGGGGCGTCACCACCCACGCCCGACACAAGAAGATCCTGAAGCTCGCCAAGGGCTACCGCGGCCGCAATTCGACCAACTACCGGATCGCGCTCGAGAAGGTCGAGAAGGGGCTGCAATACGCCTATCGCGACCGCAAGAACCGCAAGCGCACGTTCCGCGCGCTGTGGATCCAGCGGATCAACGCCGGCGCGCGCGCGCACGGCCTCACATATTCGAAGCTGATGAGCGGGTTGAAGACCGCCGGCATCGAGATCGACCGCAAGGTGCTCTCCGATCTCGCGATCAGCGAGCCGGCATCGTTTACGAGCTTGGTCAAGCAAGCCCAGGCCGCTCTCGCCGCCTAAGCAGGTGGTACGATCCGAAAGGTGGACGACGAGAGGGGCCGGAGACGGCCCCTTTCGCATTCGTGGAGGACGAGGATGCTGGATCAACTGGAGGCGACGCGGGGAGAGCTGATGAAGCTCGTGGACGCCGCTGCCGATCTTCCGGCGCTGGAAGCCGTGCGCGTGGCCGCCCTCGGCAAGAAGGGCCGCGTCACCCAGCTCATGCAGGGTCTGAAGGACATCGCGCCCGAGGCTCGGCGCGACGCCGGCCAGGCGCTCAATCGGCTCAAGGACGAGATCGAGGCGGCGCTGGCGAAGCGGAAGGACGGCCTCGGCGAGGCGGCGCTCGATGCCCGGCTCAAGACCGAGACCCTCGATCTGACGCTTCCGACCCGCCCGGGCGGCCTCGGGCGCATACACCCGATCAGCCAGACCATCGAGGAGCTGGTGCAGATCTTCGGCGCCATGGGCTTCTCCGTCGCCGAAGGCCCGGACATCGACGACGACTTCCACAACTTCACCGCCCTCAACTTCGGCCCGGATCATCCGGCGCGCCAGATGCACGACACCTTCTACCTGCCGCCGCGCCCCGACGGCATGCCGGTCGTCCTGCGCACGCACACGTCCACAGTGCAGATCCGCACGATGATGAAGGCGAAGCCGCCGTTCCGCATCATCGTACCCGGCCGTACCTTCCGCAGCGATTCCGATGCCACCCATTCGCCGATGTTCCACCAGGTCGAAGGCCTGGTGATCGACGAGACGACCCATATGGGCCACCTCAAGGGTTGCCTGATCGATTTCTGCCGCGCGTTCTTCCAGCTCGACGACCTGCCGGTGCGCTTCCGGCCCTCCTACTTCCCGTTCACCGAGCCTTCGGTCGAGGTCGACATCGGCTGCTCGCGCAAAGGCGGCGAGCTCAAGCTGGGGGCCGGCGGCGACTGGCTGGAGATCCTCGGCTGCGGCATGGTCCATCCGAACGTGCTGAAGAACTGCGGCGTCGATCCGACCCGCTATCAGGGCTTCGCCTTCGGCATGGGGATCGACCGCATCGCCATGCTGAAATACGGCATCCCGGACTTGAGGCCGTTCTTCGACGCCGATCTCCGTTGGCTCAGGCACTACGGCTTCGTTCCGCTCGATCCTCCGAGCCTGGCGGGAGGGCTCAGCCGATGAAGTTCACGCTTTCCTGGCTGACGCGGCACCTCGACACCAAGGCCGGCGTCGAGGAGATCGGCGCAACCCTCACCCGCCTCGGCCTCGAGGTCGAAGGCATCGACAACCGCGCCAAGGGCCTCGAGCCCTTCGTCGTCGGATTCGTGATCAAGGCCGAGCCGCACCCGAACGCCGATCGGCTGCGCGTCTGCCTGGTCGATACCGGCAAGGATCAGGTGCAGGTCGTCTGCGGCGCGCCGAACGCACGGACCGGGATGAAGGGCGTCTTCGCCGCCACGGGTACGGTGATCCCGCGCACCGGCGCCGAGCTCAAGGCCGGCGCCATCCGCGGCCAGGCCTCCAACGGCATGCTTTGCTCGGCCTACGAGATGGGCCTCTCCGACGACCACGAGGGGATCATCGACCTCCCGGCCGATGCGCCGGTCGGCCAGCCTTTCGCCAAGGTGATGGGCCTCGACGATCCGGTCATCGACGTCGCGGTCACGCCCAACCGCGCCGACTGCCTCGGCATCCGGGGCATCGCCCGCGATCTCGCCGCCGCCGGCCTCGGCACGCTGAAGCCCCTCGACGTGACACCCGCTCCCGGCCGTTTCAAGAGTTCGGTCCAATGGAAGATCGCCCCTGGCGCCGAGTCCGGCTGCCCGCAGGTGGTCGGCCGGACGATCCGGGGGCTCAAGAACGGGCCGAGCCCGCGCTGGCTGCAGGATTGGCTGACGGCGATCGGGCTCCGCCCGATCTCGGCGCTGGTCGACGTCACCAATTTCACCACCCACGACATCTCCCGCCCGCTCCACGTCTTCGACGCGGACAAGCTCGCCGGCGACCTCACCATGCGCTGGGCCAAGGATGGCGAGAGCCTGGCGGCGCTGAATGGCAAGACCTACGCCCTCGACGCCTCGATGGTCGTCATCGCCGATGACCGCCGGGTACACGGCATCGGCGGCGTCATGGGCGGCGAGCATTCCGGCGTGACCGCGGCGACCGCCTCGGTCTTCATCGAGTCGGCGCTGTTCTCGCCAGGCATGGTCGCGGCAACCGGACGCAGGCTCAACCTCCTCTCCGATGCCCGCTACCGTTTCGAGCGCGGGCTCGACCCGACCTCGCCGTTCTGGGGCGTCGAGGTGGCGACTCGGCTGATCCTGGAGATGTGCGGCGGCGAGGCGTCCGAGCTGACCGTCGCCGGCAGCGAGCCCTCCTGGCGGCGTGCGGTCTCCTACCGCCCTACCCGTTCGCGCACGCTTGGCGGCATCGACATCCCGGTCGCCGAGCAGGAGGGCATCCTCCGCCGGCTCGGCTTCGAGACCAAGGGCGGCGGCGAGGCGATCCAGGTGTCGCCACCCGGATGGCGGGGCGATATCGAGGGCGAGGCCGACATCGTCGAGGAAGTCGTGCGTGTGCACGGCCTCGACAAGGTCCTGCCGGTCTCGATGCCGGGCGCCGGCGCCATGGCGCAGCCGGCGGTGACGCCGGCCCAGCGCCGGCCGATGCTGGCCAAGCGCACCCTCGCCGTCCGCGGCCTGATAGAGGCGGTCACCTTCTCGTTCATGCCCTCGGCGCTGGTCGACCTTTTCGGCGGCACCCCGGGGGAGCTCAAGTTGGTCAACCCGATTGCCGCCGATCTCGACGCCATGCGGCCGTCGATCGTGGCGAATCTGCTGGCGGCGGCGAAGCGCAACCTCGACCGCGGCCTCGGCGATCCGGCGCTGTTCGAGGTCGGCCCGCAATACAGGGACGCGACGCCGACCGGCCAGACGCTCGCCGCGACCGCCATCCGCGTCGGCCGGGCGCTGCCGCGCCATTGGCAGGGTCCGGCCCGCGACGTCGACGCCTTCGATGCCAAGGCCGATGCGTTGGCCGTCCTCGAAGCCTTAGGCGCGCCGGTCGAGAACCTGCAGGTCTCGGCCGATGCGCCCGGCTGGTATCACCCGGGACAGTCGGGCGCGCTTCGGTTGGGGCCGAACGTGCTCGCCTGGTTCGGTGCCGTTCATCCGAAGGTGCTCGCCACCCTCGACCTCAAGGGGCCGGCCGTCGCGGTCGAGGTGTTCGTCGAGCGCGTACCGCTGCCGCGATCGAAGGGCACGGGACGGCCGAAGCTGGACCTCTCGCCCTTCCAGCCGGTCGAGCGCGACTTCGCCTTCGTCGTCGATACCGGTGTGTCCGCCGAGGCGCTGGTGCGCGCCGCCAGAAGCGCCGACAAGACGTTGATCGCCGACGCCCGGATCTTCGACCGCTATGTCGGCGACAAGGTCGGGCCGGGCAAGGCCTCCCTCGCGCTCTCGGTGACGCTGCAGCCGAAGGAGGCGACGCTCACCGACGAGGCGATCGAGCAGGTCTCGGCCCGGATCGTGGCCGCCGTCCAGAAGGCGACCGGCGCGACGCTCAGGACCTAACAAGCGCCGCACAGACCCAGGCCAGACTCACCCTTGCCGCGGCCGGGAGGCGGCGAGCCCCGCCTCGACCACGCGCCGGAGCTTGGCCGGATCGACGACCATGTCGGCCTCGTAGTCGGACTTGCCGTCGAGCGGGGGACCGGAAACCACCAGACCGTAAGGTTGCTCCATGGCATTGGCGAGGAGCCAGTACGCCGGACTGAGCAGGGCCGACGCGTGGCACTCCACGACCAAGGTTCCCGGCGGCGCCGCCGGGAGATTCGCGCCGGCCGCTCCGTGCGGCAGGACCACGGCCTCGGCGTTGGCGAAGAGCGCAAGCTGGTCGGCAACGCTCATGCTCTCGAGGGTGACGCTCTCGAAGCCGAGGCCCTTCAAGGACTGGACGACCTCGGCATCGTTGACCACACGCCGCTGCTTCGCGCCGGCGCGGGAGACGTAGATGCGTCGCGGGCGATCGGCCCGCGACTCCGAGCCGAGACGAGAGCGAAGATGACGGAACCACGGCCGCAGCCGCCGGCCGGTCTCGCCGGCCGTGAGGAACGAGGGAACATACAGGCGCTTGAAGCGGGCGCAGCGCCAAGAGAACGGCAGCAGCGGAGCGGAACCGGCGAGCGCGCGCAAGGTCTGCTGCTGGAAGGAGTTGAGCCCGCCATCGTTCACCAGCAGCGGCACGGCAGCGAGCTCGGGCAACGCCTCCTTCGCCCACAGCCGCGGCAGCACCTCGCACATCCAATGGTAATAGTTCGAGGCCCGCCTATCGACCAGAAAGAAGGCGGGCTGCTCGATAACGACCTCAGGCTCGATCTCGTGGTGGAGGTAGACCGGGACGGCAGTGCCGTTCACGTCGAGCGTAATTGTGTCGACGCTGCGGAGTTGCGGCCAATCGGCCTTGTAGTGAGCATTGTAAGGCTCCGACAAAGCCACGCCGCGATCGATGAAGATGCGGAAGCACTCGGTCTCGTAAACCGACCTGCGCTCGACGATGACATCGTCCAGGCGCGCGAAAAACCGGTCGCGCGAATCATCGAAGCCGATGCCGAAAGTCTCTCGGCTGCGCTCGACCGAGGCGAGCTTGCCGGCAGAGGCGGTATCGGCCGCGTCGAAGAACTCCGGGTCGCGCGGCGCCGGTGTGGGCTCATAGGGCGGCCGAAAGAGAGAATTGGCGAGGCCTGGAACCTCGGCGATCGACTCAACGCGGCGACAGACGGTGTCCACCGAGATGAGACGAAAGCTGGAAAAGGCCACGACGCCTCCACACCTAAGCAACCCGCCGCCAAGCGCACCCGCCTGCCTAGCGGGCAGACGGGGTCTGGGTCAACCCCGGGCGACAATCGGACAGCCGAGGCGCCACTCAGGGCCTAGGGACGTCTCGCGACGTCGGCGTGAGCCGATCCCGAGGCGTGGCTCCGTTCGGGGCCTCACCCGTCAAATGAGATATCGCCCGGTTCGCCAGCAGGGGAAGCGTCAGGATCGCGAAGAGAATCAGCAACCGAAGAAGCGGGGGCATATGAAACGGACTCTGACGACGCCACATAGCGGCCCTCCGACAATGCTCATCACCCCACGGTCATTCAGCAAGAACGGCGCCGGTGATGCGTGAGCTTCACCAGCTCCCGTAACCATGCTTGCCCACAAGAGAGTTTCGCCTCGGCCGGCGAGGGATCCGCTCGGGTCGCCCTGCCACGTCCGGGCAGATATTGCCGCATCCCTCTCCCGGAGTCGGCGCCACCCATCGTCACCCCGGAACCGACGCCAGCCGGACCGGACTGCCGGCGCAGTCCTTGGTCGCCGGCGCCTCGGCGGCGAGCGGCGTCAGCGCCAACGGCCCCGGTGTCGAGGCGAGATCGAAGCGGTTGATCGGCAGCAACCTTCCATCCGGCAGGGTCAGCGTCGCCGCGGTCGCATCGGCAAACTCAAGGACGATCGACCCGGCGTCGGCGGCGTCGGTCGGCACGCGATAGTCGCCGTCCAGGGTCATGCCGCCGGCGAGGCGGAGCCAGCGACCGCGATAGGTACGGCCCTCCGCCAGGGGACCGTGGGAGACGTACCAGACCGGGTTGCCGCGTTCGTCGTACATGGCGCCGGTCAGCAATAGGGCGCCGTTCCGCGCCTCCACGACGAAACCTCTGCCGGGCTCGGTCGGGTTCCACCACCAGCCGGTGTCGGGCTCGAAGTCCGGGCGGGCGCCGCCGTCGAGCCGATAGCGTTCGAGCGGCACAGCGCGGCCGTTCGGAAGGGCAAGGGTCGCCTGGGTCGGGCTGAGGAAGCGGATGCCGATGCGTCCGGCCTCGTGCGCGGCGGTCGGCTTGCGAAAGCGCCCGCTCAAGGTCTGGCCGCCGCCATAGGAGACGAGGGTGCTGCTGAACTCGACCCCGCACCGCATCGAGCCGGAGGAAAGGTACCAGGAGGATCGTCCGTCGGCCTCGTAGGCGAGCGCGCCGATCATGATCTGGGCGCCGCTTCGCTCGATGACGAAGCCGCGGCCGGGTTCGTCGGGGTTCCACCACCAGCCGGTCTCCGGCTTGAGGGCGGGGGGCTCGACCGCCGCCGCTAGGCGAACGGGCGCCGTGGGCACCGCCGCGTCGGCGACATCGAAGACCTCGACCGGACCGCCATCGGGCGCGGCGAGGAAACCCGCGACCAGGGCACCGGCGGAAACCACGAGGAAAATCAGAAGAAGGCGGACGAGAGGCGTCACGACACCCCCTTGTCTCTCCACCGGCTTGGAGAATTCAACGGTACAGGGGGACGGGAGGGCGTCGATGTGATTGCGGTCACACCGCTCGCCGGAACGCCGAAACGAGTGACTCAGGCGGTCTTGGCGTAGATGACAAAATCATAATCCTCGCCGCAGAAACCGCGTCTGAGCGATGACGTCAGGCGCCAGCCGTGCTTCTCGTAGAAGTCGCGGGCTTGGCGGTTGTTCCGAAAGCATTCCAGAGTGGTGGCGCCGTTCGCCTCGGCTTCCGCCAGCAGCGTCTTGCCGATACCGCGCGCCTGGGCGGCCGGGTCGACGAACAGCATATCGATGTGGCCTTGCCGTACCAGGGAGAAGCCGACGATCCGTTCATCCGTCAGCGCCACGACGACCTCGGGCCATTGCTGGGTGAAGCGTTCGGCGAAGAAGGCGCGCGGGCGCTGGGCGAGCGAGACCGGGCTCATGATTCCGGCGAAGGCCTGGTGGAAGGAGATGTGGGCAACGCGGGCGAGCGCTTCGGCATCCTCGGGCGTCGCCGGGCGCAGCGAGACCCGGCTCATTCGATTCCCTTGAGCCGGGGGTCGAGGGTATCGCGGAGCCCGTCGCCGAGAAGGTTGAAGCCGAGCGAGGCGGTCAGGATGGCGACACCGGCGAAGATCGAGGTCCAGGGCGAGATCAGCGCATAGCTCCGGCTCTCCGCCAGCATCAGGCCGAGCGACGGGGTCGGCGGCTGCGTTCCGATGCCGAGGAAGGAGAGCGAGGCCTCGACCAGGATCGCGGTCGACAGCGACAGGCTCGCCTGCACGAGGATGACGCTGGCGAGATTGGGCAGGATGTGGACGAGCAGGATGCGGAGATCGCCGGCGCCGATGGCGCGCGCAGAGACCACGAACTCGCTCTCTGCCAGCACCAGGGCCGGACCGCGGAGGATGCGAGCGAAGATCGGCGTGTAGACGATGCCGATGGCGATCTCCGTGGTCCATTGCTGGGGCCCGAGCAGCGAGATGATGGCGATCGCGAGCAGAATGAGGGGAAAGGCGAAGAGCACATCCATGCACCGCATGACGATACGGTCAGTCCAGCCCCGGTAGAAGGCGGAGACGACGCCGAGCGATCCGCCGACGAACAACGCGATCGCAACCGAGGTGAGCGACACGCCGATCGACGCGCGGTAGCCGAAGAGAATGCGCGAGAAATTGTCACGGCCGAACTGATCGGCGCCGAGAAGGAAGTCGAGGCTCGGCGCCTCCAGCCGGTTGAGCACGCTCTGCCCGACCGGGCTGTAGGGCGCGATCCACGGCGCGAGCAGCGCGAGCAGGCATTGGACGACGACCAGCGCACCGCCGAACAGGACCAGGGGATGGCGCGGCATCACGCTTCCCGCACCCGCGGATCGATCGCCACGTACAGCATGTCGACCAGGAAGTTGACGACGACGAAGCCCGACGTGACCAGGAGGATCGTCGCCTGGATCAGCGGATAGTTGCGCTCGGCGATGGCGCCGATCACGAGGCGGCCAAGGCCGGGCAGCGCGAAGACCTGCTCGACTACGATGGCACCGCCGAAGAGGTAGCCGGCGGTGATGCCGACCGCGGTCACGAAAGGAATCAGCGCGTTCCGAAGCGCATGGCGGAAGATGACGGCGGTCTCGCTCACGCCCTTGGCCCGCGCCGTCCTGACATAGTCCTGGCCGAGTGCGTCCAACATCGCCGAACGCATAATGCGGGAGAGCGAGGCCAGGATCGGCAGCGCCAGCGACACCGTCGGCAGGATCATGCGAGAGAGGTTGGCGAGCGGGTCGTCAGTGAACGGCACGTAGCCGATCGAGGCGAACCCCGGAAACAGCTTGTACGCGGTGAGGATCAGGACGATCCCGAGCCAGAAGGACGGAATGGTGACGCCGACGATGGTGACGATGCGGACGACATAGTCCGAGGTCGAGCGCCGGACATACGCCATCAGGCAGCCGGCGGGAACGGCCAGCGCGACCGCGGTGCCGAGCGACAGCAGGAGCAACTCGCAGGTGACGCCGAGACGGGCGACGATCTCTCCGCCGACCGGAGCCCCGGTCCACAGCGACGTGCCGAAATCGCCGACCAGCACGCCGCCGATCCAGCTCGCGTATTGCTCGAGCAGCGACTTGTCCAAGCCGATCTTCCGGTAGAGCGCCTGCAGGCGCTCGGGCGTGATCTCGACATTGGCGCCGAGCATGATCTGCACGGCGTCGCCCGGAATGAAGCGGATCATCAGGAAGACGAGCGCCGAGACGCCCCAAAGGACGACCGTCAGGTCGAGGAGGCGGTGCGCCAGGACGCGGGTCATTGGTGGCTACCGAAAAACGGGCCTCGCCCTCGATCGATCAGGGCGAGGCCCTCAGCTTCTCGCCCCCTGCGGCGCGCGCGCGTCAGAGGGCGAGCCGGGCGATGCCGCTAGCGCGCGATGGAGACGTCGCGGAGATAGCGGGTGGAGCGGGTGGCGATCAGCTCATAGCCCTGCACGTTGTTGCGCACGGCGGTGAACAGCGTCGCATAGGCCAGATGGGCGATCGGGCCGCGGCAGGCCAGTATCTGCTGCGCCTGGGCGTAGGCCGCCTGACGCTTCGACCTGTCCTGCATGGTCCGCGCATCGTCGAGCAGCTTGTCGAGCTCCGGGTTCGAGTACTTGAACACGTTGGTCGACCCGCCGGTGCGGAAGGTCCGGTAGAAGTAGTCGTCCGGATCCGGGCTGCCTCCGTTCTGCGAGACGAAGCCCTCGAAGTTGGAGTTCCGCCAGTCCTGGATGAACTTGCCCTGCTCCTGGATCTCGAGCTGGGCCTTGAAGCCGGCGGCGTTGAGCTGTGCCTGCACCACCTGGGCGACGTCGCGCACGGTCTGGATCGAGCCCAGCACCTTGAGCGTCACCGGCACGTCGCCGGAATAGCCGGCCTCCTTGAGCAGCGCCTTCGCCTTGTTGGGGTCGTGGCCGTAGCAGGGGAATTGGGAGACCGGGGTCGCCCAGTCGGTGAGCGCCGGCGACAGCGGCCCGCCGGGGACCGCATGGCCGAAGTAGGCGGCCTGGGCGATCTTGGCGCGGTCGACGGCGAGGTTGAAGGCCTCGCGCACCGCCGGCTTGTCGAAGGGCGCGACGGTGGTGTTCATGCCGACCAGGGAGTACGCGAGGTCGCGGGTTTCCAGCAGCTTTATCGCAGGGTTGCCCTTGAGGGCGACCGCCGTCGAGGCGTCGAGCGACGGCATGAACTGGTAGATGCCGGTCGAGATGCCGACCTGGCGCGTCGAGGCCTCCGGCACGATGTTGATCTTGAGGCCGGCCAGCTTCGGCAGGCCCTTGTCCCAGTAGCCGTCATGCTTGGCGAGCTGGAGAAAGGTGTCCGGCACCCACTGGGTCAGCTTGAAGGGGCCGGTGCCGTTGGCCTCGCGCTGCAGGTCGCCGTGGTTCGCCGGCACGATCGACAGCACGACGAGCTGGGACAGGAACGGCGCCGAGGCATCGGTCAGCTCGACCCGCACGTCCTCGCCGACCGCCGAGACCGACTTCACCAGGGTGAAGCGGCTGGCGTAGGGCGACCCCGTCTCCTTCTTGAGGACCCGATCGAAGGAATAGACGACGTCGGCGGCTGTGATCGCCTTGCCGTTATGGAAGGTGCCGCCCTTGCGGACCTTGAAGGTGTAGGTCTTGCCGTCGGCGCTGACGGCCCACGATTCCGCTACCGCCGGGACGACCCGGAGATCCTTGTCGATCGAGGTCAGGCCTTCATAGATGTTGCCGTTGACCAGCGCGGTTGAGAAAGCGGTGGCGACATGCGGGTCGAGGCCGACCGGCGAGGCGTCGGTCGCGACCTCCAGCACCTGGGCAGTAGCGGCCAGTGGAACGACGAGCGCGGCCGCGAAGGCGGCGCGCTTGATGAGACGGATCATCGAGCTTCCTCCCAGAAGACGTGACAGGGCCATCTCACACCGTGACGGGTCAACCGTCAACACATGCGCTCAGCCCACCGGCCGCCGCAACTTGTGCTTGGACCGGGTCCGCCCTTCCCCCATGATCCGGCCGATTCGACCGCGAGCGAGGCTGGAATGAGCGGGATCGTGACCGCCCTCGGGCTGATGAGCGGGACCTCTATGGACGGCATCGACGTCGCGGTGATCGATACCGACGGCGAGCACGTCGCCGCCTTCGGTCCTTCGGCCACCTATCCCTATCCGGACGACCTCTCGGCCGCTCTCCGGGTGGTGGTGGCCGATGCCAAGCGGGTCGAGTCCGACAACCATGCCGAGCTCGACCGCCGGGTGACGGATGCCCAGACCCGCGCCGTCGAGCGGCTCCTCGAGGGGGCCGGCATCGACCGCTCGAAGATCGCGGTGGTCGGCTTCCACGGCCAGACCATTCTCCATCGCCCGGAGCGCAGGGCGACCTACCAGCTCGGCAACGGCGCGGCGATGGCCGAGCGCCTGGGCATCGACGTGGTCAACCGGTTCCGCGACGCCGACCTCGCCGCCGGGGGCCAGGGGGCACCCCTGGCCCCGCTCTATCACCGGGCGCTCGCTCGCGATCTCGAACGCCCGCTCGCCGTGCTCAACCTGGGCGGCGTCGGCAACGTGACCTACCTCGACGGCGACACCGTGATCGCCTTCGACACGGGGCCGGCGAACGCCATGATCGACGACTGGATGCTGAAGCACAGCGGACGCGCCTACGACGCCGACGGCAGGCTCGCGGCATCCGGCACGGTCGACCGAGCGGCCCTCGCCCGGCTCATGGATCATCCGTACTTCGCGAAAAAACCGCCGAAATCCCTGGATCGCAACGACTTCTCGGCCACGCCCGTGCAGGGCCTCGCGCCGGCCGACGGGGCGGCGACGCTGGTGGCATTCACCGTCGAAACCGTCCGCCGCTCACTCGACCATCTTCCGGCGCGGCCGAAGCGCTGGCTCGTCACCGGGGGCGGCCGCCTCAACCCGACGATCATGACCGCCCTCGCCGAGGCGCTGAAGGCCCCGGTGGCACCGGTCGAGGCGGTCGGCTGGCAGGGCGACGCGCTCGAGGCGCAATGCTTCGCCTTCCTCGCCGTCCGCAGCCTCCGTGGCCTCAATTTGAGCGTACCGACGACCACCGGCGCCCCGCGGCCGATGACCGGCGGCGTGCTGCACCGGGCGCTGAAGGCCGCCTAGACCCCATGACCCTCGAGGCCGCGGCCCGCGAGGCCTTCGCTCCGGCCCAGACGGCGGTCACCGCCGGCCGCATTCCCGGCGCCATCCTCGGCGTGCTGGGACCGACCGGAAAAACCGCGGTCGGTGTCGCCGGCCTTGCCCAGCGTGTGCCAAGGAAGCAGAAGCTGACGCGGGCGACCTGGTTCGACCTCGCCAGCATGACCAAGGCGATCGCGACGACGACCGAAGTCCTGAGGCTGGTCGAGGACGGCATCGCCCGGCTCGACGACCCGCTCTCCCTCCACATCCCGGACCTGCACCAATACGTCCTCGACGCGCCGATCCGGAAGCTGACCCTTCGCCAGTGCCTGTCGCACCAGACTGGCCTTCCGGCGGTCGAGCCCATCTACACCTGGGGGAGCGACCCGGAGACGCTGAAGGCGCATATCCTCCAGCGCGACTGGACGTTCGGGCCGAACGTCTACTCCGACATCAACTTCATGCTGCTCGGCATCGTGATCGAGCGGCGGCGCGGCCGATCCTTGGCCAAGCTGCCGCGCGGACCCGGCCTCGCCTTTCTGCCGAAGAAGAAGAGTTTCGCCGCGACCGAGGCCTGCACCTGGCGACGGCGGATGATCGTCGGCCAGGTTCATGACGAGAACGCCTACAGCCTTGGCGGCTTCGCCGGCCATGCCGGCTTGTTCGGCACGGTCGACGGCGTGCTCGGCTTCGCCCGCGACCTGATGTCCGGCAAGGCGCTGAACGCCGAGTCGATGGCCGAGATCGGGACGCCTCATTCGGCGACCCGCAATCTCGGCTGGGAGCACCGCTACGACGGCTGGTCGGGCGGCGACCGCTGTTCGGCCGCGACCATCGGCCATACCGGCTTCACCGGCACCGGGCTTTGGATCGACTTCGAGCGCGGCTACGCTTGGACGCTCCTGACCAACCGCGTGCACCCGACCCGCCACGTCGACACCGGAATACAGGACCTCCGCCGCACCGTCGGCGACCGGCTGGCGGCGGCGCATCCGTTCTAGGCCGCAATGTCATCCTATGCCCGCGGCTTCGCACTCGTCCTCGCTGCCGCGATCGTGTGGAGCTCAGGTGGACTGATCGTACGCTCGGTCACCGCCGATTCCTGGACCATCGTCTTCTGGCGATCGGCGAGCTGCGCCGGTTTCCTGCTGCTCTATCTCTGGCTGAGCGAACGACGCCCGCCCTGGCATCTGTTCCGCCAGGCCGGATGGCCTGCGGTCGCCGTCGGCTGCTGCTTCGCCTTGAGCTCCATCACTTTCATCGTCTCGCTCGGGCTCACTTCGGTCGCCAACGCGCTGATGACCCAGAGCCTGGCGCCGATCATCGCCGGCCTGCTGGCACGCCTGACGCTGAAGGAGTCGATCGACGGCCGCACCTGGGCGGCCATCGCGGTGGCGATCTCCGGCGTCGCGGTGATGCTGGGGCGCGTCCCCAGCGGCGACGATCTTCTGGGCACGGTACTGGCTATGGTCAGCGCTTTCGCCTATTCCGGGACGATCGTCACGGTGCGCTCGCAACGTGACGCGCCGATGGTTCCCGGCGCCTGCTTCGCCGCGATCATCGCGGCCCTGGTGGCGCTGCCGCTGGCGCCGACCCTGTCGCTGGCCGAAGGCGAGCTGCCGCTCCTGATCTTCTTCGGTGCCGGCCAGCTCGGCGTCGGCATGGCGCTGTTCACGACCGGCGCCCGCTTCATACCGGCGGCCGTATCCTCGCTGATCTCGCTGGTGGAGACCGCGCTCGGGCCGCTCTGGGTCTGGCTCGCCTACGGCGAGAATCCCGGCCCCTGGGTGCTCGGCGGCGGCGCTATCGTCGTCGTCGCCCTGATCGTCCACACGCTGATTGCCGTCGGGGCTAGTCGATCTTCTCGACCTTGATCGGATTCGGTGGATGGACGATCCGCCCCAGCGCCGGCACCAGGGCCAGCTCGCGCCGGTCGGCGGCGACGGTCGCCTCGATCGCCTCGGCCATGCCCGATGCGGCGAGCCCGAGCGCTTCCGAAATCGAGCTTGAGTCGAGGTAGTGACCGAGGATCAGAGCCGCGATCAGGTCGCCGGTGCCGTTGAGCGGGCGGTCCACTCTCGGTGCTGTCACCCGCCACATCCCCTGGTTGGTGACGGCGAGCGTCGAGATACGGCCGTTCTCCGGCAGGCCCGTCACGATCACCGTCCGGGGGCCGCGGCGTCTCAGCGCGTGGGCGGCGACCCGCGCCGAGTCCAGGTCGGTCACCTTCATGCCGGTCAGCTGATCGAGCTCGAAGACGTTGGGCGTGCAGATATCGGCGAGAGGGACCAGACGTTCGGCGATCGCCTCGGGCACGCCGGGGCGGACGAAGACCCGGCCGCCGTCGCCGATCACCGGATCGAGCAGATAGATCGCCTTGGGATTGGCGCTCTTGGCGGAGAAGACCGCCTCGGCGACCACGGCGGCCGTGCCGGCCTCGCCGAGATATCCGGAGAGCACGGCCCGGCAGTCCTTGAGCACGCCGAGCGCTTTCAGGCCCCGCAGCAGCTCGGCGACCTCCGAGGGCGGCACGACCCGGCCGGAGAAGCTGCCGTGCCCGGGATGATTGGAGAAGGCGACGGTGTCGAGCCGCCAGACCTCATGGCCCAGCCGCATCAGCGGCAGAGCCGCGACCGAATTCCCGACATGGCCGTAGACGACCGAGGATTGGATGGAGAGGATCGGCATGGGCCGCGACCATGCCACAGCCTTGGATCGCGGCGACAGAAAATCCATGGACCCCGATTCGCCTGTTCTCTTTCGGTCCCGCCGGAACGAATCGGCGCCCCCTGCGTGCGAACGAAATGCGAGCACTGCCATCGGTTGCGTCATGTCGGCCGCGCGACCTCAACATACGGCGTATCACCCTTGAGCCAGCCAATCCTCGATCAACCGGCGGGCGATGGAATCTGCCCGCGGTAACGCCTTACCCTGCTGGCCGAAGTCGCGAAGCTCGACCCGGCTGAACCAGCCGCAGTCCTCGAGCTCGCTCTGGTTGAGGCGGATGCTGCGGGTCGCCGCCGTGGCGTGGAAACCGATCATCAGCGAGGCGGGAAAGGGCCAGGGCTGGGAGGAGTGGTAACGGACTTCGGCGACGCGGATGCCCGACTCCTCGAACACCTCGCGGGCAACCGTCTCCTCCAGGCTCTCGCCCGGCTCGACGAACCCGGCAAGCGTCGAATACATGCCGGGCGGCCAAACCTTCTGGCGACCCAGCAGCGCCCGGTCGCCGTCATGGACCAGCATGATCACCGCCGGGTCGGTTCGGGGAAAGTGGCTCGCCTTGCAGCTTTCGTCCGTGCAGCGGCGGACATGGCCGGCCTCGGCGCTGTCGGTGGGCGACCCGCAGACCCCGCAGAAACGATGGCGGGCATGCCACCACATGAGCCCGCGCGCATAGGCGAGGAGCGATCCGTCCTCGCGCCCCAACAGCGGCCCGACCCGGCGGAGATCCGTCCATTCGCCGATGCCGGCGGCGCGGCGGTGGGCCTCCTCCTCGCTCCAATGGGAGACGTCGATGGCGAGATGCAGGCTCCTGCCGCTCTCGCCGAGCACGGCGAGGGTTCGCGCCTCGTCGAGCCACGGGCGGATCGCCTCGACTGGCAGCAGCGCCGGCTCGGGCCTGTCGCCGGCAACGACCAGGTTCCGGGTCTGCCAGACCGCGACGACCCGGGCCCGCTCCTCGCCGAGCACACGCTCGACCCAACCGTCCTCGGTGCGGAGATGGGCGAGCCGGTCGAGGCCGCCGCCCGCGTAGAAGTTCATGGGGCCCATCGGGCTCAGGCTGCGCCCGGTGCCGTTCCCGCGTCCAGCGCCTTGACGAAGATCACCTTGCCGTCGCCGGCGGCGTAAAAGTCCTTGAGCCTCGCCACTTCCTCATAGCCACTGGCGCGATAGAAGGCGCGCGTCGGCTCATATTGGCTGCGCGAGGACGTATCGACATAGAGCCGGAGGCCGCCCAGCGCCTTGACCGCGTCCACGCAGGCCCGCTCGAGCACGCGGCCGACGCCGCCGCCCCGGCGCGCGCTGTCGACGACGATCCAATAGAGATCGTGGCTCGCCGCCGTACCGGCGATCGGACCGAAGCACACATAGCCGACGACGTGGCCGCCGTCCTCGGCGAAAAGGAAGTGGTAGCCGCTCCCGGACTCGCCCTTGGCGAGAGCATCCTCGACCAGCTCGACGGCGATCTCTTCCTCGTTGGCGGTGAAGAAGCCGGTGGAGGCGACCAGGCGACGAACGGCGACCCGATCGTCCGGCCGGACGCCAGCCCGCAGCGCGACCGCCATGATCAGCCGGCGGCGGCCCGGCGGGCCGGTTCGAGACGGAGGGAGGCGACGATCTCGCCGACAAGGTCGGTCTGGCTCAGGCCGGTGCGTCGGGCGGCGGCGGCAAGCCCGGCATCGGCCGACAGGCACGGGTTGGCGTTGACTTCGAGCACCCACGGATCGCCACGATGATCGACCCGGAAGTCGACGCGGGCGCAGCCGGAGAGCCGAAACAGCCGCCAGCAGCGCCGCGCCACCGCTTCCAGGCGCGCCAGCAACGCCTCCTCGCCGGCGAAGTCGTAGCGCCGGGGCGTGTTGCGATAGGCGTGGGAGTCTGGATCCCACTTCGCGGCATAGTCGACGAGACGCGGCTGATCCGGGGCGAAGCCGACGAACTCGATCTCCGCCGGCGGCAGCAGCCGTGGCGCTTCGGCCGGCCCGACCAGGGCAAGGTTGAACTCGCGTCCGTCGATGAAGGCCTCGGCGAACCAGGAGCCGCCGAAGCATCCGCTCCGCTGCGCCTGGATCGTGCGGAGCGAGGCCCCCTCGCCGATCGAGGAGGCATCGAGGCCGATCGAGGCGTGCTCCCACACCGACTTGACGATGAAGCAGCCGCCGGGGATCCGCCCGGCCGCCAGATCCTCCGGCTCGATCCACGGGGCGGTGTCGATCCCGGCGAGCGCCATCGCCCGCTTGGCGACGAGCTTGCTCGCGGTCGCGGCGATCGCATCGGCCGAGCAGCCGGTATAGGCGATGCCGATCGCCTCCAGCAGCAGCGGCACCGCGCCGATCAGCGCACCCTTGCCGTCGAGCGATTCGACCAGGTTGAAGGCGAAAGCGGGCTTGAGGCGCCTCAACCGCTCGGCCATTCGTTGCAGATTGAGGTCGACCGGAATCGAAACCGGGCGCCAGCCGAGCTCAGCGAGCCTCGCCGAGACCTCCGTCACCTGGACGAGCGTGTCCTGTTCGTCCGGCGGCGCATCGGGGGCGACGCGGCCATGGACGACGGCGACGCTGCAGCTCCCGGTCCTCATGCGCGACTCCTGACAACGCGGCGACCGGCCGATTCCACGATCATTTCGATCAGCTTCGCATAGGGAATGCCGGCCTGAGCTGCGAGAATCGGCAGATCGGAGTGCAGCGGGTTGAGGCCGGCCAGCGGGTTGACCTCGATGAAGACCGGCCTGCCCGCGCCATCGCAGCGAAGATCGATGCGCCCGGCGTCGCGGCAGTTCAGCACCTGCCAGGCGCGAATCGCGACATCCTCGGCGGCCCGCGAGGTCGCGTCGTCGACCAGCGTGTAGGTGACGCGGGTCTCGCACTCCTCTTTGTTCACAAGGCCGTAGATCGTGCTCTCGGCGGTGCCGAGGAATCCAACCTCGAGCGCGCCGATCGACCGCGCCGAGGCGCCCTCGCCGACCATGCCGACGGTGAACTCGCGCCCCGGAAGGAAGGTCTCGACGATCGCCGGCTGGCGGTACGTGGCGATGATCTCCCGGCAGCCCTCCATGAGCTCCGCCTTGCCGTCGACCCGGGACTTGCCGCCGATACCGCGCCCCGTGCCTTCGGCCACCGGTTTGACGAAGAGCGGATAGGGAAGGTCGATGCGCTCGGCGTCCTCGGGCGTCTCGACCACGGCGAAGTCGGCGGTCGGCACGCCATGGGCGCGCACGACATGCTTGGTCAGGCCCTTGTGCAGGGTCAGCGCCATCACCAGCGTGTCGGAGAAGGTGTAGGGGATCGCATAGGCATCGAGCAGCGCCGGCACCTGCGCTTCGCGGCCGATGCCGTGCATGCCTTCAGCGATGTTGAAGACGAGGTCCCAGCGCCGGCCCTCGACCAGGCGGGCGGCGAGCGCCCTGACGTTGCCGATGCGCTCCACGTCGTGCCCGAGTCCGACCAGCGCTCCCTCGATCGATTCGATCGTATTGACGCTGTCGAACTCCGCGGTCTCCTCGAGGTTGTATCCGGCCTTGAGGTAGTCGTCGCGCAGGTCATAGGTGAAGCCGACGCGCATGGGAGACGCCGGAGATCTACTCCGCCGCGTGCTGCAGCGCGATGCGACGGTCGGTTCCGACCCGCCCTTCGGGGTCCGTGTAGCGATACACCTTCCCTTCGAAATTGCGGATCAGCAGATCGTCGCCGTCGCGTCCGACCACGTAGTCGGGCAGGAGCGGGATCTTGCCGCCGCCGCCGGGCGCGTCGATCACGTAATGCGGCACCGCATAGCCGGTGGTGTGGCCGCGCAGGGCCTCGATGATCTCGAGGCCGCGGTCGACCGAGGTGCGAAAATGCGAGGAGCCGGTGATCGGATCGCACTGGTAGAGATAGTAGGGCTTGACCCGGATCTTCAGGAGCTCATGGACGAGCCTCTTCATCACCTCGGCGTCGTCGTTGATGCCCTTTAGCAGCACCGTCTGGCTGCCCATCGGGATGCCGTTGTCGGCAAGCCGGTCTGCGGCGAAGCGCACCTCCGGCGTCACCTCGTCGGGGTGGATGTAGTGGATCGACGTCCAGACCCGGTGCTTCCTTAAGATCTTGGCAAGCGCCCCGGTGATCCGCTGCGGCAGCACCACCGGCACCTTGGAGCCGACCCGCACGAACTCGATGTGCGGGATCTCGCGAAGACGCGACAGCAGCCAGTCGAGCCGGTCGTCGGAGAGCGTCAGCGGGTCGCCGCCGGAGAGCAGCACATCGCGCACCGCCGGCGTGCGGCGGAGATAGGCCAGCGCGTTTTCCCACTGGGCATAATTGAAGCTGTATTCGCCGCCGGCCTCGCCGACCATGCGGCTCCGCGTGCAGTAACGGCAGTATGTGGAGCAGAACCCGGTGGTGAGGAACAGCACCCGGTCAGGGTAGCGATGGACCAGCCCCTCGACCTCGGTGTCGTGATCCTCGCCGAGCGGGTCGTCGGCCTCCCCCGGCGTCTTCAGGTATTCGGTGCCGACGGGTATATGCGTGCGGCGGAGCGGCTGCGCCGGATCGTCGCGATCGAACAGGCTCAGGTAGTAGGGCGTGATGCCGACCGGCAGCGATCCCGTGTGGAGGGAGATCGCCGATCGCTCGTCCTCTGAAAGATTGAGGATGCGCGAGAGGCCGTCGAGCGAGCGCACCCGGTTGCGCACTTGCCAGCGCCAGTCGTTCCACTCGGCAAGCGTCGCCTGTGGGAAGAACCGCTTGCGGAAGGCGCTGGTGCGCTCGCCGACCGGGAACTTCGGCGCGGAGGCGCGCTTCTTCGACGAGGCCTTGCCGCCGCTCGACATCAGTCGGCGGGTGAGGGCCTCGGCGGCCGCGGCGTTGCTTGTATCGCAGCCGCGCGTGAGGATGGTACTCGGAGGCTGTTCGGCGTCGTTCGGCATGGGACTCAAAGCTCCGGAAGGAAATGGTCAGCGATCCGTGAGCGGCGTCACGCCCAAGCCGACTCGTCCCACCCTGCTGGAGCCACCCCGGCTCCTGACCTGACCTTCCGAAAATCCCATCACGTGATCGAACTTCGATTGGACAGGGCGGACAAGAACTTGGGCACCGAACCGGACCCACCCCCTACATACGGAGCTTCAATTCCCTTGTAAAGACTTTCTGACTCGTTTTCCCCGTAAAATCCCCGCAAATACTGATGAACTGCCAGTGCTCCCATGGGCCACCTTGGCTTCATCTATGATGATCTAAGGAAATCGACCCGGCTTCCTCAATGAAACCGCGAAGTATCACTGTAATATCAATTGACCCTGTCGGCGCCTCGCCGGCTCCTCAATGCTTGCGCTCGACGCAAAAAGTTGCGCGCGCGGCGTCGAGTCACCGCACGCATATCCGCGAGTCTTTTTGAGACGAGTGGAGTCCTTGCGCTCGCGACTTCGTGCGGGGCCGTGCCTATAGTGGCACGCTCGCCGTCGCCCTTCCCTTCCGACACGAGGCCCGCATGGTCGACCGCATCGAGCATTGGGAGATCACCAAGCCCGTCACCCGCAGCCGTGCCGGCCTCGTCGCCTCGCAGAGCCGCATCGCCGCGGAGGCCGGGGCCGAGCTCCTGGCCAACGGCGGCAACGCGATCGATGCGGCGCTGGCGACCGCGTTCGCGCTGACGGTCGCCGAGCCCTGGATGAGCGGCATCGGCGGCATCGGCTCGATGATGGTCCATGTGGCGAAGGACAAGGCGACATATGCGGTCGACTATGGGCCGGTCGCCGGGCGCGGCATCGATCCGAGCCGCTATCCGCTGAGCGGAGCGCCGAGCCGTGAGGATCTGTTCGGTTGGCCAGGCGTCGTCGACGACCGCAACGTCCTCGGCTACGAATCGATCGCCGTGCCGGGATCGGTCGCCGGTTTCGGCTTGGTGCATGGCCGCTTCGGCAAGCTGCCATGGCGGAAGGTGCTGGCGCCGGCGATCCGCCTCGCCAAGACCGGCCTTCGCGTCGACTGGTGGACGACGCTCAACATCGCGGCCGAAGCGGCCGACCTCCGCAACGATCCGGTGGCAAGAAAGACCTATCTCCGGGGCGACCTGCCGCCGGTCACCACCTCGACCGCGACTCCGCCCTATCTCGATCTGGGGCCGCTCGGGCAAACCCTCGAGCGCCTCGCCAAGGCCGGATGGCAGGACTACTACCAAGGCGACATCGCCCAGGCGATCGCCGCGGACCTCAAATCCGGCGGCTCGGCGATCCGGGCCGAGGATCTGGCCGCCTATGCGGCACGCCTGGTCGAGCCGCTGACGGTCGAGCGGAACGGCGTCGTGCTCCACACCATGTCCGGCCTCTTCGCCGGCCCGACCTTCCGGGCCGCCTATGCCGACATCCCGGCGCGCCTCGGCGCCAAGCCCGGCCCGAAGGCGTTCGGCGCCTATGCCGCCGCCCTCGCTAAGGCCTATGCCGACCGGCTCGAGCGCATGGGCCAGGAGGACGGCAAGGGCAAGGGGTCGACCACCCACCTCGCCGCCGTCGACGCCGACGGCAACATGGTCTCGCTGACCAACACGCTGCTCTCCCGCTTTGGCTCGCGTTCGGTGATGCCGACCACAGGCATTCTCATGAACAACGGCATGATGTGGTTCGACCCGCGGCCCGGCCGACCGAACTCGATCCACCCGGGCAAGCGCCCGCTCACCAACATGTGTCCGGTCATCGCCACCAAGAGCGGCCGGGGCTGGTTCGCCATCGGCGGCTCGGGCGGGCGCAAGATCCTGCCGGCGATTCTGCAGATCTGCTCGTTCATCGCCGATTTCGGCATGAGCCTGGAAGAGGCTTTCCACCAGCCGCGCATCGACGTGTCGGCGCCGGACAAGGCGACCGCCGACTGTCGCCTCGATGCCAAGACGATCGCCGCCGTCGCCAAGGTGGTGCCGACGACCGAGGTCGAGGCTGCGGCCTATCCCGGCAACTTCGCCAACCCGATCGCCGTCCTCCGCGGCGGCGGCTGGAACGAGGGCATGACCAACGTGACGCTGCCCTCGGCCTCCGTCGCCGAGGGATGACGCCGGAGGTCCGGGTCTGGCCGACGCCACAGGCGCTCCTCGCCAACCTGGGCGCCATCGACGAGGTCCAGGGCTGCATCGTTCACGGCATGGCCCATGCCTGGCTCGCCCGGCCCGGCGCCTTCCGCCCGGGCACGGCGCTGCTGACGGCAACGATCGGCGGCGAGACCGTCGCTGCGGCCGTGCAGGCGAGCGCCGGCAAGGTCGTCTTCAGCTTGGGGCCGACCGAGGCGATCCTGGCCCTCGCCGATTGGTGGGAGCGCACCGGCCGGCGGCCGAGCGCCGCAGCCGTCCCGGAGACCGCCCGGGCGGCGCTGCTGCGCCGCTGGCCCGGCTTTCCGACGTTCGAAAACACCCTCTATGGGCTGAGGGCGCCGCCGCGCCTGCCCGACACGCCCGGACTCCTGCGCCAGGCACGGAACGAAGAGAAGGACTGGCTCATCGAGTGGACCACCGCCTTCGGCAGCGAAGCGCGGCTGCCCGGCGCCCCGAAGCCGCGTGTGGTGGTCGAATCCAAGCTCGCCGCCGGCCATCTCTTCGTCTGGGACGACGGCGTGCCCCGCGCGATCGCCGCGCTCGCGGGCCCGACACCACGCTCCGTCAGGATCAACAACGTCTACACGCCCGACGTCTTCCGCCGCCACGGCTATGGCTCGGCGGCGGTGGCGGCGCTCGCGGCCAAGGAGATCGAGGCCGGGCGGAAGCTGGTCCAGCTCTTCGCCGACCGCAGCCTCGGGCACACCAACCACATGTACCGGAACATCGGCTTCGAGCCGGTCGCCGACTTCGTCGACCTGGAGTTGAATCCCGCCTAGGCGCGGCCGACGCAGTCGCCGATCGCCTGGTCGAGGATCGAGAGGCCGAGGTCGATCTCGTCCTTGCCGACGGTCAGCGGCGGCGCGATCCGCCAGACCGCGCCCATGGCGGGAAGCGAGACGATGTTCATCGAGAGGCCGAGCTCGAGGCAGCGGCGCGTGATGCGGGCGCCGAGCGGCGCGTCCGGCACCCGGCCGTGGCGATCCTTCACCAGCTCGACCCCGAGCAGGAGACCGCGGCCGCGGACGTCGCCGATCACCTCGTAGCGCTGCTTCAGGCCGAGGAGCCCGTCCTTCAGGTATCCGCCCATCTCCTTGGCCCGCTCGGCGAGATTCTCGCGGGCGAGCACCGCCAGGACCGCGAGACCGACCCGCGCCGGCAGCGGGTCGGAGACGTGCGAGGTATAGAAGAGAAAGCCTTTGGCGTAGCCGTCCTCCTCGATCTCGCGCGTGGTCGACATGGCCGAGAGCGGCAATCCGCCGCCGAGGGTCTTCGACAGCGTGATGATGTCGGGCACAACCCCGTCCTGCTCGCAGGCAAAGTTGGCACCGACCCGGCTGAAGGCGGTCTGCGCCTCGTCCAGGATCAGAAGCAGGCCGCGCTCGGCCGCCATCGCCTTCAGCTTCGGGAAATAGCCGGATGGCGGCTCGATGATGCCGCCGGAGGAGAGGATCGGCTCGGCGATCACCGCCGCCGGCTTGCCGACCGACTGGGCGTCGTAGTGGGCGAAGCCGACCTCGAGGCAGGTGGTGTCGCAGGTGCCGGCGCAGTGTCGGATCGGGCAGCGATAGGCGTTGGGAGCCGGCAGCGCGAAGGTTCCGGGCACCTGCGGCCCGGCGCCACGCCGGTCGGCGGCATAGGTCAGGGCCGCGGCCCCGCCGGTCGCTCCATGCCAGGAGCCGGTCAGGCCGACGACCTCGAAGCCGCCGGTCCGGAGCTTCGCGAGCCGGAGCGCCGCCTCGTTCACCTCGCCGCCGGTCGAGAGAAACATCGACTTGGTCAACGGCGGCGGCAGGATCTCGGCCAGCGCCTTGGCAAGTCCGATCACCGCCGGCGACAGCATGCCCGAGAAGAGATGGATCGCCTCGTCGCAGGCCCCGCGGATCGCGGCCACGATCTCCGGATGGCTGTGGCCGAGGGTCGAGCACATCTGGCCGGAGGTGAAGTCGAGGATGGCGCGGCCGTCGAGGTCGCGCACATAGCTGCCCTTCGCCTCGCCGGCGATGACCGGGGCGAAGCTGCCGCCGTAGCGGATCAGGTGGTCGTCGACCGCCTGCCAGAGGTCCGCATGGGGACGGGGCGCGGCTTCGGTCATGCGCTTCTCCTCCGCCGATGCCATCCGCGCGAGAGGGACGCCCGCGCGGATGGACCGATCAGCGTCAGATCGCGGCGACGCCGCCGATCTCGACCAGGTGCTGCGGCGTCGCCAGCCGGGCTTCGACGGTGGCGCGCGCCGGCGGCGAGTCCTTCGCCAGCCACACGTCGTACACCGAGTTCATGTCGGCGAAGAAGCGCATGTCGCTGAGCCAGATCTGCACGGTCAGCAGCTTCTTCTTGTCGGTGCCGGCCTCGGCCAGGATCGCGTCGATCTTGTCGAGGATCTGCTTGGTCTGACCCTTCACGTCCTGGGTCAGGTCGTCGGCGGTCTGGCCGGCGAGCCAGCAAAGACCGTGATGGACCGAGGCGCCCGAGAGCCGCGCGCCGGGCCTGATACGCGTGATCGCCATCTTGTTCCTCCGATGGGCGTGGAAACCGGGAAAGGCCGGAGTATGTCGGAGGCCGCGGCCGGAGGCCAGCATGCTTGACCGGCCGGCGAAACGGCCGATAGCGTCGCCGCGTGCAACCGCTTTCCGGCCTCAAGGTCCTTGATTTCTCGACGCTGCTGCCGGGGCCGCTGGCGACCCTGATTCTGTCCGAAGCCGGCGCCGACGTGCTCAAGATCGAGCGGCCGGCAACAGGCGACGACATGCGGAGCTTCCCGCCCTTCGTCGCCGGCGAGAGCGCGCTCTTCGCGCTGCTCAACCGCGGCAAGCGGAGTCTCGCGCTCGATCTCAAAAACGCCGACGCCTGGGCGACCATCGAGCCGCTGGTGCGGACCGCCGACGTGCTGGTCGAGCAATTCCGGCCGGGCGTTATGGCCCGGCTCGGGCTTGACTGCGACCGGCTGACCGCGATCAACCCGCGGCTCATCTATTGCTCGATCACCGGCTACGGCCAGGACGGGCCGAAGGCCGACACGGTCGGCCATGACCTGACCTACCTCGCGGAGGCCGGCGTGCTGGCGCAGGCGAAACTCGGCGCGGTGCCGCCGGTGCTCGCCGCCGACATCGCCGGCGGCGCCTATCCGGCCGTCATGAACATCCTGCTCGCGCTGAGGCAGCGCGACACGAGCGGCCGAGGCTGCCGGCTCGACATCGCCATGGCCGAGCAGTCGCTGACCTTCGCCGTCGGCGGATTGGCCGAACTGTGGTCTACCGGAAAGTCGCCGACGCCCGGAGGCTGGCTGCTCACTGGCGGCTCGCCGCGCTACCAGCTCTATGCCACGTCCGACGGCCGATGGGTGGCCGCGGCACCGCTGGAGGAGAAGTTCTGGCAGCGCTTCTGCACGCTGATCGAGCTTCCGGCAGCGCTCTGCAACGACCGCTTGTCACCGGAGGCGACCCGCGCCGCCGTCGCCCGGCTCATCGCCGCCGCCCCGGCGGCTCGGTGGCGTGCCCTCTTTGCCGGCGAGGACGTCTCCGCCGCCGTCGTCATGAGCCTGGAGGAGGCGGTCGCGGACCCGCAGATCGTCGCCCGCGGCGTGCTCGCCCACCGCCTCGCCGTCGCCGGTCGGGAGATGCCGGCGCTGCCCGTCCCCGTAACGCCCGGCTTCCGGCAGACGCCGGGAACCGCGACCGCGCCGAAGCTCGGCGAGAAAACCTAGGGACCAAGCCGGCGCCGACGGCAAGCCTCGCGGCGCTCGAAGCCGCGGGTTTTGAGGGTCGGCGCGCGTCCCGGGCAAGGCCCCTTCCTTAGGAGGGCCTCGGCTCCTATATTGAGAGCGTCGGGAAACCGACTATGGCGATAAACGGTGCGTGGAATAAGCGTTACGGACCCGGGGGCAGTGCCCGGCGCCTCCACCAATCCCCGGCCCTCTCGTGGCCGGACTTCCGGGGGCGATCCAGGATCGACGTGCGTGGTAAAGCCGCATCTTTTGCCCGGCATGGTTCCGCCGTTATCGGGCCACTTATAGGTGCCAACGATAACCGTATGGCCCTCGCTGCCTAACACTAGGTAAGCGCGGTTCGGGGGGCACCGGGCAACAGAAGCCCCCCACTTCGCGTCGCTTTCTCCCTTGTTGCCGGGGACCATGGCCAAAGACCTGCTGCGCTACGACAAGATGATCGAGTCCGCCATGCGCGGCGTCGTGCGCCAGGCGATCTCCGACGCGGCGCGCCACGGGTTGCCGGGCGCGCATCACTTCTACATCTCGTTTAGGACCGACCACCCGGGGACGGTGGTGCCGGACTATCTCAAGTCCAGGTACCCGCAGGAGATGACGATCGTGCTCCAGTATCAGTTCTGGGGCCTCGACGTCGAAGAAGAGTCCTTCTCCGTCACGCTCAGCTTCAACAACGCGCATGAGCGCCTGACGGTCCCGTTCCAGGCGGTGACGGTGTTCGCCGATCCGGCGGTCAAGTTCACGCTGCCGTTCCAGTCGGCCCAGGCCCCGGCGGCGCAGGGCCAACCGGCCCAGGCGGAACCGGCGGCCAAGACCGACGCCCCGGCAGCGCCGGCGACGGAGGAGCCGGCAGCCGAGGGCTCCAAGGTCGTCACCCTCGACGCCTTCCGCAAGAAATAGACGTCTTCCGTTCTTCGAGGAGTTCCCCATGCCCGGTCCGGACACTATCGCCGCGGACGCGGCCTACGCGCCGATGTTTCCCCTCGCCAAGGGCGAGACGCCCTGGCGGAAGATCGCCGACGGCGGCGCCACCTGCGTTCCGTTCGGCGACGGGCATCTGCTCAAGGTCGACCCCCTGGCGATCGAGACCCTGACCAAGCAGGCGTTCCGGGACATCTCCCATTTCCTCAGACCCGGGCACCTGAAGCAGCTCGCCTCGATCCTCGGTGACGCCGAGGCCTCGGCCAACGACAAGTTCGTCGCCCTCGACCTCCTCAAGAACGCCAACATCTCCGCCGGCGGCGTGCTGCCGATGTGCCAGGACACCGGCACCGCCATCGTCATGGCCAAGAAGGGCGAGCGGGTGTTCACCGGCGCCGACGACGAAGCCGCGATCTCGCGCGGCGTCAAGCGCACCTACACCGAGACCTCGCTCCGCTACAGCCAGATGGCGGCGCTCGACATGTTCGAGGAAGTGAACACCGGCGACAACTTGCCGGCCCAGATCGACATCTATTCGACCCCCGGCGACGAGTATCACTTCCTGTTCATCGCCAAGGGCGGCGGCAGCGCCAACAAGACCTTCCTCTACCAGGAGACCAAGGCGGTCCTGAATCCGGACGCGCTGATGAAGTTCCTGGACGCCAAGATGCGCACGCTCGGCACTGCCGCCTGTCCGCCCTATCACCTGGCGATCGTGATCGGCGGCACCTCGGCCGAGCTCACGCTCAAGACGGTGAAGCTCGCCTCGGTCAAATATCTCGACGGCCTGCCGACCAAGGGCGACAAGACCGGGCATGCCTTCCGCGACCTCGAAACCGAGCAGAAGGTCCTGGAGCTCTCGCGCCAGATGGGCATCGGCGCCCAGTTCGGCGGCAAGTATTTCTGCCACGACGTCCGCGTCATCCGCCTGCCGCGCCACGGCGCCTCGTGCCCGATCGGCATGGGCGTCTCCTGCGCCGCCGACCGCCAGGTGCTGGGCAAGATCACCGCCGACGGCGTGTTCATCGAGCAGCTCGAGCAGAATCCGGCCCAGTACCTTCCCGAGGTCACCGACGACGCCCTCGGCGGCGACGTCATCAGGATCGACCTCAACCGGCCGATGGGCGAGATCCGCCAGATCCTCTCGAAACTGCCGGTCAAGACGCGGGTGTCTCTCTCCGGCCCGATGGTGGTGGCGCGCGATATCGCCCACGCCAAGCTGAAGGAACGGATCGATGCCGGCCAGGGGCTGCCCCAATACGTCAAGGACCGGATGATCTACTACGCAGGCCCGGCCAAGACGCCCAAGGGCTATGCCACCGGCGCGTTCGGCCCGACCACCGCCGGGCGCATGGACTCTTATGTCGACCTCCTGATGGCCAATGGCGGCGGCTTCGTCACGCTGGCCAAGGGCAACCGCTCGAAGCAGGTGACGGACGCCTGCAAGAAGCACGGCGGCTTCTATCTCGCCTCGATCGGCGGGCCCGGCGCCAGGCTCGCCCAGGACTGCATCAAGAAGGTCGAGGTGCTGGAGTACCCGGAGCTCGGCATGGAGGCGATCTGGCAGATCGAGGTCGTCGACTTCCCGGCCTTCGTCGTCGTCGACGACAAGGGCAACGACTTCTTTGCCAAGTTCCAGCACTGAGCCTGCGGCCATGGCGGCCGGCTTCGTCGCCTTCGTCGAGGAGCTGCTCGATCCGTTCGGACGGGCGACCAGCCGGCGCATGTTCGGCGGCCACGGGATCTATCTCGACGGCCTGTTCGTCGCCATCCTGTGGAAGGACACGCTTTACCTGAAAGCGGCGGGCGACGGTCAGGCCGCCTGCGAGGCGGCGGGGCTCAAGCGCTTTCGTCCGTCCTCGACCGAGGCCAGCTACAGCCTCGGCTTCTACGCCCCGCCGGAGGAGGCGCTCGAGGACCCGGACGCGCTGCGGCCATGGGTGGAGATCGCGCTCAAGGCGGCGCGCGAGACCGCGGCCAAGAAGCCGAAATCCCGTCGAAAGGCCCGGCGCGGCTAGCCCGATCTATTCACCATGCGAAGGGATAGCTGGGCTGGGGCGGTGCGGACGAGCGGCATGGTGGCACCCGATTGGCGCGGTTTGATGTCGATGGCTCGGCTGGGGGTTGCGGATCTGGGTTCGACGGGGCACGAGGCCCCTTA
>SHVZ01000022.1 GCA_009694025.1 Alphaproteobacteria bacterium
CAGAAGGCTATCGTCCTGCATGGCGGGTGTGGCACTCCGGCGAGGCGTGGAAGACTTTGTCTAGACACCAAAATCTTACACGAAATCAACGGATTACGCTACATCCGCCAGCCCAATATCAGCGCCCCGATGAATAATTCGGGCTAGGCATGTCGAGGGGCAACAAAGAAGACCAATATGGCCCCGTAGAAACCGCGCGCCGACGCGACGAGGTAATCCGCCGAATGGCGAACACCCCGCCGCAACCGCGCGTCAGTCCTCGTCCTTCAAAAAAGGGAAAGCCATCTGCCTCGGATCGGGGCCGGAAGAAACCGGCCCCCAGCGAGAAGTCTTAACCTTGGACTTCTTAGGCTTCTCGGCTGTGAGGTTGTTTGTAGGTCAGCCGCTTGCCGACCACGCCGCGAACGGCCTTGGTCGCGCGGCTGACATCGTCAACGTTGAGCTTGGACCTCTCATTGTAGCGGAAATCAAACTCGCCGAGATAACGCTTCAAGTGCTGCTGCGAGACGTGATGGTACGTGCCCATGACACCGCGCTTCAGGATCGAGAAGTAACCCTCAATCGTGTTCGTGTGCGCTTCGCCGCGCACATACTCGCCGATACCGTGGTTGACGACTTCGTGGCTGGCAAACATCGGCGCAACCAAGCGGTACTGGCCTTCGCCGTCCGTCATGAGCTTCGTCTTCGCGGCGTCCGTGATCTGCTGATCAAGGATGGGCTTCAACGTCTTCGCGCTCACCGACGGGAGGTGAAGCGACTGAACCTTGCCGCCGCGCTCAACGAGCGAGAACACCATTTCCTTGCCGACGCCGCCGATATGGTCCGCGTTGCGCTTGATGCGGTGCTTGTTCTTTTCCTTGCCGCCCACATACGTCTCATCGGCTTCAACGGTCTTGCCGCTGCCGCCAATCGGCGCCGGGTTCAACTCGCGCATTCCCTCACGGATGCGATGGGCCATGAACCACGCAGTCTTGTAAGGAAGGCCGAGCATCCGCCCGAGCTGGTGCGCGCTCATGCCCTTCTTGGACGAGCACATGAGATGTGTCGCCAGAAGCCACTTGGTCATCGGAATGTGCGAGCGCTCGTAGATCGTGCCAACGGCCGCCGTGAACTTCTTCCGGCAGTCCTTGCAGTGATACCAGCCCGGACCCATCGACACGCCACCCAAGGCCGCCACGCGGTCCGTAACGCCACAGAACGGGCAATACGGGCCAGACGGCCAGCGGATCGCCTCAAAGTGCGCGCGGGCGGCTTCGAGGTCGGTGAAGATCGGGTTCGTCAGATCAACGGCGCGGGACATCGTGGGTATCTCCTGTGCCCACGATGATGCCAAAACCGGAGCGTTCAGTCAAGGTGATAATTCCCCTTGATGGGGGAGGGTCAGGGTGGGGGTGATGCATCGATCCCGCTATAGTTCTCGCCCGCCTGCCTCCCACCTCTACGGACTGACGCTCATGCCCGCCCCCAAGAACCCGCGCATCGCTCTCCTGGGATACATCCTGGAGACCAACGGCTTCGCGCCGATGGCGACCGAAAAGGACTTCCGCCGAACCTGGATGGACGGGGACGCGATCCTCGAGGACGCAGCAGCCAAGGCGCCGCGAGAGCCCGGCGGCTTCGTCGGGTTCATCTCGGGCATGAACGCGAGCGGCGCCTGGACGCCGGTGCCGCTGCTCTACACCTCGGCCGGCGCCTCGGGACCGATGGACCAGGCCTTCCTCGACACGTTCCTCGAGATCGTCGAGGACCGCCTGAAGGCAGCGATGCCCTTCGACGGCATCTACATCCAGGACCACGGCGCCGCTGGGGCCACCGTCGACTGGGACCCGGACGGCACGCTGTTCGCGCTCATCCGCAAGGTGGTGGGCCCGGATGTCCCGGTGATCGCCACCCTCGATCTGCATGCCAACGTCTCGACGGCGATGGTCAAGAATACGGACGTGCTCATCGCGTACCTCACCAACCCGCATATCGACATGGTCGAGCGTGGGCGCGAGGCGGCCTTCGCCATGCGCGAGCTGCTCGCCGGCGTGAAAACCGCGAAGGCCTTCATCCAGGTGCCGATCCTGCCGCCGCAGGTGGCGCTGCTCTCCGATCGCGGTCCCTATGGCGAGGCGATCGACAAGGGCCAGAAGGCGGCCAAGGGCTCGATCCTCAACGTCTCCGTCCTCGGCAATTGCAGCTTCGCCGACTCGCCGAAGACCGGGATGAGCGTGATCGTGACCGCGCGCGAGAACCAAAAGGCGGCCGACGACCTGGCGAAGGACCTCGCCCGGTATCTCTGGGACCAGCGCCACCGTCTCGCGCCCAAGGTGACGTCGATCGAGGAGGCGACGAAGCGCCTGAAGGCGGTGATCGCCGATCCCACGAAGAAGCCGCTCCTGTTCGCCGACTGCGCCGACAATCCTGGCGGCGGCGGGCGTGGCAATACCACCCACATCCTGAAGGCGTTCCTCGAGGCCGGCATCGGCCAGACGGTCTTCGCCATCCACAACGACCCGTCGCTGGCGGCGGAAGCGCATAAACGCGGCGTCGGCGCCAGGTTCCAGGCGCAGATCAACCGCGATGAGGAGCATCCGATGTCCGGCCGGCTGACGGTGCCGGCCGAGGTGATGGCGGTCAGCGACGGCGAGATCATCGGCCGGCGCGGCACCATCGGCGGCCGCAAGGCGAGCCTCGGCCCGTCGGCGCGCCTTCGCCTCGACGGGCGCATCGACGTGGTATTCATCACGATCCGCCAGCAATGCTTCGACACGGAAATGATCGAGCATCTCGGCCTCAAGGTCAGGGACCTGCGCGGCATCGTCGTCAAGTCGCGCGGTCATTTCCGCGCCGGCTTCAACGACATCTTCACGGACGACCAGATCATGGAGGTCGACGCGCCCGGCCTGACCACGCCGGTCCTCCAGCGGCTCCCCTGGACCAATCTCCGGCGCCCGCTCTGGCCGCTCGACGCGGATATGTCGTGGCAGGTGCCCGCCGAGGTGGCTGTGCGGTAGGAGGCCCAGGATGCCTCACCCTTCGACAGGCTCAGGGTGAGACCACCAGGAAGAACCCTCATGCTGGGCTCCGGTGAAGTCGACTTCACCGCTTCGAAGCATGAGACGGCCGGATCGGGGTGGTTGCCTTGCGCATCTCCTCGTCCTCATAATCGCCGCCGGAGGGGAGGAGCCATGCTGACCGCCGAAGTCGCCGATACCGGCCGTCCGGACCGGGTCCTGGTCCCGACCGATCTCCGTCGGCTCAGCGAGCGGTCGGACCTGAAGGGCCTGATCCGCTTCGCCATCCATCTCGCCCTGATTGCCGGGGGAGCCGCGCTGGTCGCCTGGACGCGCGGCACCTGGTGGGTGCTGCCGGCGATGTTCGTGCAGGGTTGGTTCCTGGTGGCGTTGTTCGCTCCGGTGCATGAGAGTGTCCACTACACCGCCTTCAACAGCCGCTGGCTCAACGTCGTCATCGGCTGGATCGCCAGCGTGCCGACGTTGATCAATTCAAGCTTCTACCGGCTCTTCCACTACGCCCATCACCGCCACACCCAGGACCCCGCCAAGGACCCGGAGCTCGCCGGCCCGCTGCCGCGCACGCTCCGGGACTATGTGGTCCGGATCAGCGGCTGGGGCTACTACCGAAGCCGAGTCGACGTCTACGGCCGCATCCTCCGCGACGACTGGCAGGACTTCCCCTACATCCCCGAGCGCGAGCGGGCGGGAGTGCGGCGCTCGGTCGCCGCCATGCTGGCGGTTTTCGCGCTGGTGTTCGCCGGCTGGTCGTGGGTCGACCTGGCCGGTCCCTGGCTCTACTGGCTGGTGCCGTTGGCGCTGGCCCAGCCGATCCTCCGGGTCATGCTGCTCTCCGAGCACACGCTCTGCAGCGACGACGACAACGGGCTCACCAACACGCGGACGACGCTGGTGAGCCCCTTGGTGCACCTCGTCCACTGGAACATGCCCTATCACGCCGAACATCATCTCTACCCGTCGATCCCCTTCCACCGGCTGCCGCAGACCCACCGGGAGATCGGCGAGCGCTTCGCCCATGTGGCGCCGAACTATTTCGAAACACAGAAGCAGATCCTCCGACGGATCATGGGGCGCCCATGAGCACCGAAGCCAAGATCTTCGAGGCGGGGGACGTCGTCCTCCAGTCCGGCCTCACCCTCAGGGGCGCCAGGATCGTCTACACGACCTACGGCACGTTGGCGCCGGACAAGTCGAACGTCATCGTCTATCCGACTTCGTACTCGGCCCAGCACACCGACATCGAGTGGCTGATCGCCCCCGGTCGCATCCTCGATCCGTCCAAGTACTTCGTCGTCATCCCCAACATGTTCGGGAACGGGCTTTCGACCTCGCCCAGCAACATCGGCCCGCCTTACGACCGCGGCCGCTATCCGGGCGTCACCACCTACGACAACGTCATGGTGCAGCGCCGGATGATGCGCGAGGTCTTCGGCGTCGAGCGGGTGAAGATGGTCTATGGCTGGTCGATGGGCGGCCAGCAGGCCTATCACTGGGGCGCGCTGTTTCCGGAGTCGGTGGAGCGGATCTGCGCGCTCTGCACCTCCGCCCGCACCAGCGAGCACAACAAGGTGTTCCTCGAAGGCGTGCGCGCCGCGCTCACCGCCGACGAGGCGTTCCAGGGCGGCTGGTTCCACCGCCAGCCGCTCCGGGGGCTGCGCGCGATGGGCCGGGTCTATGCCGGCTGGGCGATCTCTCAGTCCTGGTATCGCGAGCGGCTCTATCTCAAGGTGGGCGCCGCTTCGCTCGAGGACTTTCTGATCTCCGGCTGGGAAGGCAACTACCTGAAGAAGGACGCCGACAACCTCCTGGCCCAGCTCTGGACCTGGCAGCAGTCGGACATCTCGGCCAACGAGCGCTACAAGGGCGACCTCGATGCGGCGCTCAACGGCATCATCTGTCCGGCGCTGATCATGCCGGGCGATCACGACCTGTACTTCCAGCTCGAGGACAATGCCCGCGAGGTCGCGCGCATGCCCAACGCGCGCCTGCTGCCGATCCGCTCGATCTGGGGCCACCGCGCCGGCAATCCCTGGCAGAACCCGGAAGACGAGCGCTTCGTCGCCAACGCCGTCCACGAATTCCTGAACGGCTGAGACCACGGGCCCAGGGCCCATGACCGACAGGATTGCCGATCTCAGAGTTCGACTCCGGCGAACCGAGAGCGAGCCAGACGCAGCCGTCGACGATGAGCGCCATCGGGGCGAAGGCGCAACGCCGCCATGCAAGACCGGCTTCTCCGGCCCCGTCCGCGCCGAGCATCGCGGCCACTGAACCGGGGTCTTCGCTTATCTGAGGGGCGTGCGCCCGTTGTCTTCGCTGGCCGTTATCCGGAGTTCCTCGACTATGGCGATGCAAAGGGCTATCGCGAGAAGCTGCCGGATTTCCAGCTCAAGGCCTGCGAACCGTAAGCGGCCGCTCCAGCGTCAGCGGCCGTTCAGCGTGTAGGGCCGCCACTTGGACGGATCGCTCATCACCAGCGGCGGCGGCCTGCCGGTCAACGACATCCAGCGCGAGCGGTACCAGGCGACGACCGCAAGGTCGAGGGTGACGCCGTCCTCCGGCGGGCGCTCGACGCCGAGCGCCCGCCACGGGATCGTCGCTTCGACGGTGATGCGCGGCTGGTCCGAGCCGAAATAGTGGACCTTGGCGCCGGCGAACGGCAGGCAGGCCGCCTCCTCGATCCGGCAGAGCTCGGCCCGCATGCGCTGGGATCCGCCGGCAAGGCCCTCGCGCGGCGGAATGATGTGGAGGCGGAAGCGCTGCGGCCCCGATCCGGCATCGACGCCGAGGTCGACCCGGAAGCTCTCGCTCCGCGGATACTCCTCGCCGAATGCCAGGAGGTCGAGGTCGTAGTAGTCCATGCCGATCAGCGCCAACGACAGGCCCTCCTCGCTCCAGGCGGCATAGGCCTCGCCGAAGGCGATCTCGCCTGGCTGCGGAATGAGCGGCGGCAGCAGCGAGCGCGCCTTCGGCCAGTCGGTCAGCTCGCCGTCGTCGATCCGGACCTGGGCTCGCGGCAGTGCCGTCCGTGCCCGCGACGGCGGCGGTCCCGGCTTGGCGTGCAACGCCGCGGCTTCGCGATTGGCCTTGGTCAGCGCCGAGATCAGCTCGTCATAAGGCCGGTCGGCGATGTCGACGAGGCCGAAATTGTAGTCCTCGCCGTCGGCGCGCCCGCCGGGCGGGTGGTCGTGGAACTGGAACCAGTGGGCCCCGACCCCATCGGGTAGCTCGGCGAAACGCCTGGCGGCGCCGGCGGCGCCGGCGGCGCGCTCGGCCTGGGTCCCGACCGTCATCAGGTGACCGGTGTTCCGGTTGCCGGAGCGGTTCTCGCGGGAGGCGAAGAACCATTCGGAGATCAGCACGGGCTTGCGCTGGCTGATCTTGGCGAGCCCGTCGAAGAAGTAGCGGGCGAGCCAGCCGTCGGGCGCATCGACGTTGTAGTTGGTGGAGATGACGTCGACGTGCTCGGTCATCGCCGCGACCGCATCCGGGTCGTAGTAGATCGGTAGCCGGTCGCCGAGAACGAGCGCTTCGGGATCGGCGGCGCGCAGCGCCTCCGCCGTCATCCGGTAATAGAGGCCGGAGACTTGCTTCGTCCACAGGCGGACGAAATCGATGCCGCGCCCGCCCGGCTTGAGGCGGACCGGATTGCCTTCGCTGATCAGGAGGTCGTCGAAGGAGGCGACGCCCTTGGGCGCCACGAAGTCGCGGGCAAAACGGGCGAAGTCGTCCTTGTAGTGCCGGGTCAGCGCCTCGATCAGCCGCTGCTTGGTGACGCTGCGGGCCGGCTCCTGGACGTAGAAGATGAACAGCGCGCCGCGCCACCAGCCGACTTCGTTGTCGGTGTAGTAGCCGATACGCCGGGGGTCGCCGAGGAAGGGTCGCACCTGCTCGGCGGCGAGCTTTCGGACGCGCGCTTCGGTCTCCGGCGCGAAGGGGTCGAACCAGTGGAAGCGGGCATTCCGGCCGAGCTCGAGATTGGGTGTGAACGGCAGATCGAGGCGGCGCGAGTCGAGCGACCAGCCGCCGGCGGTATTGAAGCCCCACGCGGTCAAGCGACCACGCGCGCGCCTGGCCCAGTCCTCCAGGGTTGGATCGACATGGCTCCAGTGATAGCGACGGTCGGGGCTCGGATAGGACCGGCCGCCATCGACGACGTTGACGCCGAGCGAGAGGAAACGGTCGCCGCACGGTGTGACCAGCCACGTTACGCCGTCGTCGCGCGCGGTCGACCAACGGCTCGACGTCGCTCCTCCGAAGTCGGCGCACGCCTGGGCCAGGGCCGGTGCCAGCACCAGCGACGCAACCAGGATCCAGCGCATCAGCGAAGCCGGCCGTGACAGCCCGCAAGGCGGCGCTGCCACTCGACACAGCCGACAGCGCGGTAGAGGCGGGCGGCATAACTGATGGCGGCGAGGGCCGTCTGACGCTCGCTGTCGACGCAGGCGATCCCGATCATGGTCAGCACGTCCGCCTCGGCGACGCGGTCGCCGACCATCTGATACAACATACGGGCTTCGCCGTAGGCGACGCAGGCGGGTTCGAGTCGGCCCCGGGTGGCGTCCAGATCGCCGATGGCGCGCATCGACGTCGCTTCGCCTGCGCGGTCGCCGATCCGCCCGAACATGGCGCGGGCGTGGGTGAAGTTGACCTTGGCGAGGTCGTAGTTCTCGAGCAGCCCGTCGAGCTGTCCGAGGTCGAGCAGCGCCTGAGCCTGCTCGCGCTGGCCGCCGATCGAACGGTAGAGGACATAGGCGCCGCGCATCATTTCGTGCGCCTGACGAGTGCTTCCGCCCTGGCGCTCGATATGGCCGAGTCCCTTCAGCGCTTCCGCCTCGATCACCGGGTCGTTGACGCTGCGGCCGAGGGCGCGGCCCTTCTCGTACTGGCCCCGCGCCTCGTTCAGGTTGCCGATCAGCCGCTCAAGCTCGGCGATGCCGATATGCACGCGGGCTTCGCCCGGCTTGTCCTTCGCCTCGATGAACATGCTTGCGCACTGGGCGGCCGAGCTGCGGGCGTTGGTGAAGCGCAGCGTCGCGCGTTTGAGGTCGCCGCGACCGGACAGCAACTCGCCTTCGCCGAAGCGCCGACCGGCGATCTTGAACTGCTCGCCGGCCGCGACCGCCGAGTTTCTGGCCTCGCGCGGGCGCCCCATCAGCCGCATGATTTCGGCCAAAGACTGGCGGACGACGCCCTCGCCGACCGGGTCGCTGACGGTCTTGTAGATCATCAGCGCCCGTTCGTAGCGGGTGACGGCCTCGGTTCCCGCTCTCCTGGCCCGCTCAAGGTCGGCTCGGCAGGTGAGCGCGTGCGCCTCACCCGACCGGTCGCCGGATTGGCTGAAGGAAAAACGGGCGGCATCGAAACCCGTCCCGGCCTCCTCGACCTTGTTTTGACGCGCCGCGACTTCGGCGATGCCGAGGCCAGCCTCGCCCTCTGAATACTTGTCCCCCGCACGCAACGCCAGCTCTCGCGCCTGATTGTAGAAGTCGCGCGCCGCATCGAGCGCGGCCTGCCGCGATTGCGCCCGTGCCTGCAGAAGTAGGGATCGGAGCTGACCCCGTTCGTCCTTTGCCTCGATGAACTGCTGCTGGGCGTCGGCATAGGCGCTCTGGGCATCGGCATAGCGCGTCTGTGCCTCGGCGATCTCGCCCAGGCCGAGCATGGCAAGGCCTACCCCTTGCGGATCCTTCGCCTCGCGGAAGAGCGAAATCGCTTCGCGCACGTGCTTGGTCGCGTCGTCGAAGCGCTGGACGAAACGCATGCCTTCGGCCTGGATCCAGAATCGGCTGCCGGCGGCTTTCGACCCCGTGCCGATGCCGGTGCGGATCGACGCGACGCCGCCCGAACGGCGGATACGCCGGGACATCCACATGTCGATGACCACGCAGATGGCACCGAAGACCAGCGTCCCCTGCGCCACAAGGTCGCGAACGGGCTGCGGGTCGCCGAGGGTCAGGGCGTAGGAGAAGATGGCGGCCACGCCCGAGCCGAGGACGATCAATCCGCGCCTGGCCCAGGCACCGCCGCCGCGCGTCTTCGAGAGCGCGCTGGCCACCGGCTAGTCCCTGCCCGTTGCGGGTGAGCTCGGCACGTTGTTCCCTATCATTCTCGTTGTACGCCGACCAGTCTCCGGTAGATCGGGGTGAGCAGGCCCGGCAACAGATAAATAGGCAATTGGCCGACCGCGAAATAGAGGAAAACGTCGGGCGGCGCGGCGGCTCCGAGCGAGCCTACGAGAACGGCAAGGTTGCGGTTGCCGCTGGCGACCCCGAGCGCCAGCGCGGTTCGCCGCGGTAAGCGCGCGAAAGCGAGGGCGCCGAGGATCTGGAAGGAGAGATTTGCGGCAAAAGCGGCGGCGACGAAGCCGGCGACCCGGAGCGGCTCGGCCAGGGCGGTGGCGGTGATCCCGTCCATGGCGGCGACGGCGAAGACGAGGAGGGTGAGGACGATCGCCCCGTCGATTCGGCTGGGATGGGCAGCGATCGATGCGGCGCCGACGAGCCGGCGTCCGAGGAGGGCTATCGCCAGCGCACCGAAAGTGAGAAGCGCGAGCCTCAGGAAGAGGGGCCCGAGGTCTAGGCCGAGGTCGACGCCCGCGAGAAGGAGCGCCAGCGGCGGCAAGGTCAACGGCATGGCGAAGGTGGCAAGCGCGGTGCCCACCAGAGCGAGCGCGCCCTCGAGCCCGAGCAAGGTCGCGAGGGCCGGCGCGGCGATCAGCGGCGGCGAGGCCGCCCACAGCAGCATCGCCTCGGCGAGGCCGGGCGGCAGGCCCGCGAGTCGGGTCGCCAGCGCCATCAGCGCCGGCGAGACCGCCAGCAGCCAGGCAACCAGGAGAAGGGGCGCGCGCGGCCGGCGCAGATGGCCGGCGAGGTCGGCCCAGTCCATCCTCATGAGCGTCAGCGCCAGCAGCGCCACAACCGACGGCGTCAGGAGCGGGCGGAGGAGCTGGGCCAGCGCCGGCACGGCGAGCCCGAGGAAGATCCCTGCGGCGAGCACGGCCTTGCCGTGCCGGCCGAGCCAGCCGAGGGCGCCTGCGAGCATGCATCGGACGCTAGCGGCTTTCGAAGATGGAGCCAATACGCTACACGGATCGCCATGATCGACCCCTGGCTCGGCGACTACCGCGACCATGTCCGCCCCGAGTGGATCGACTACAACGGCCACATGAACGTCGCCTACTACGTGCTGGCGTTCGACCGAGCGACCGATGTGTTGTTCGATCGCCTCGGCCTCGGGCACGCTCACCGCCAGGCGGCGAACCACGGCTTCTTCGTGGTCGAGGCGCACGTCACCTATGGTCGGGAGGTGCTTGAGGGCGATCCTCTCCGGTTCCGAAGCTGGCTGGTCGAGGTGGGAGAGCGGAAGCTCCGGTACTTCCTGGAGATGGTCCACGCCGAGAAGGGCTATCTGGCTGCGACCATCGAATTCCTCGGGCTCAACATCGACCTCGGATCGCGGCGGTCGGCACCCTTTCCGGCGGCGCTCCGTCAGCGCCTGCAGGCGGCCGTGGCCAATGACGTCAGCCGCGGCCTGCCGGCCGAGGTCGGCCGCTCGGTCGGCCAGCCGCGGGTGGCTCGGGTGGAACGCTCTTGAGTCCTCCTGTCCGGCAGGCTACGTCCCAAGGCATGGACAAACGGCCGATAGCAGCGCGCGTGGGGGAACCGGGGCAGAATCCGGGCCAGGCGGATTTCTGCGCCCGGAACGCTTTGTCGCGCATGGCCGCGCTCGGCATTCCGCCGACGCCGCCGAACTTCCTCGTCTGGTACGGCTATTTCAGCAATCAGCCGCCCGCGCTGAAGAAGGCGGTCGACGCGCTGATCGAACGCGGCCGCGGCATCGATGCCGTCGCCACCGAGGAGATCCACAGCCAGTTCTTCGGCCAGAAGGCCGAAGCGTCGGAGGCGATAGCGGCATCGGAGGCGGTCGATGTGCTTCTTGCCCGTCTGATGGAGCGGGTCTCGGTGCAGGCGCGCGGGGCGGAAGCCTATGGTGGCGCCCTTGCCGACGCGGAGAGCGCGCTCAGGGGCGGCGAGATCGGCAGCATCGTCGCCCGCCTGGTCGAAGAGACCCGCCGCATGGCCGACCTCAACCGCGACATGCAGGCCCATCTCAGGGCAGCGGGCTCGGAGATCGACGTTCTCCGCCAGAACCTCGGCGAGGCGCGCGAGCAGGCCGAGACCGACGAGCTTACGGGCATCGCCAATCGCAAGCGGTTCGACATGGCGCTTCGCCAAGCGATCGTCCGCGCTACCGACGAGCGGGAGTCCCTCACCCTCGTGATGGCCGACATCGACCACTTCAAGCGGTTCAACGACACCCACGGCCATCAGGTCGGCGACCAGGTCCTGCGGCTGGTGGCGCGCACGGTCGCCGACAGCGTGCGCAACGGCGACCTGCCGGCCCGCTATGGCGGCGAGGAGTTCGCGGTCATCCTGCCGCGGACGACCCTCCACGCGGCGCGGCCGATCGCCGAGCGCATCCGCACCACCCTGGCCGCGCGCAAATTCGTCCGGCGCGACACCCGCGAGGTTATCGGTAGCATCACCATCTCGATCGGTGCCGCCCTCTATCGTCCGGGCGAGACGCCGATGGCCCTGATTTCCCGTGCCGATTCGGCGCTCTACACGGCCAAGCGCCAGGGCCGCAACCGGCTGGTCATCGACGGCGAGACCGCAGCTTAGACTCGCACGTCCGGCAGCCTATATTGGCCCCATGACCACACAGCCGCTGCCGGCCGAGCCGCAGCCTCCTCCTTATCTCGTCGGCCTCAACGACGCCCAGCGGCGCGCGGTCGAGGCGATCGACGGCCCGGTCCTGGTGCTGGCGGGCGCCGGCACCGGCAAGACCCGTGTGCTGACCACGCGGCTCGCCCATCTTCTCGCCTCCGGCGTGGCGCGGCCATGGAACATTCTCGCCGTCACCTTCACCAACAAGGCGGCGCGTGAGATGCGCGCGCGGGTCGCCAACATCATCGGCCCCTCGGTCGAGCAAGTCTGGCTCGGCACATTTCATGCGCTGTGTACGCGGATTCTTCGCCGCCACGCCGAGATGGTGGGCCTGAAGTCGAACTTCACCATTCTCGACACCGACGACCAGATCCGCCTATTGAAGCAGGTACTGGAGGCCGAGGGCATCGACGGCAAGCGCTGGCCGGCGCGGGTGCTGATGACGGTGATCCAGCGTTGGAAGGACCGGGCGTTGCCGCCGGAGAAGGTTGGTGCCGCCGATGCCGGCGATCTCGCCGGCGGCAAGCTTCCGGCGATCTATGCCGCCTATCAGCAGCGCTTGAAGACGCTGAACGCCGCCGATTTCGGCGACCTCCTGATGCACACGGTGCAGCTCTTCACTGCCGAAGCCGAGGTGCTGGCGCAGTACCAGCGCCAGTTCCGCTACCTCCTGGTCGACGAGTACCAGGACACCAACGTCGCCCAGTATCTCTGGCTCCGCCTCTTAGCCCAGGGCCGCCACAACATCTGCTGCGTCGGCGACGAGGACCAGTCCATCTACGGCTGGCGCGGCGCCGAGATCGGCAACATCCTGCGCTTCGAAACCGACTTCCCGGGCGCGTGCGTAGTCCGGCTCGAGCAGAACTACCGCTCGACCCCGGCGATCCTCGCCGCCGCCTCTCACCTGATCGCGCACAACCGCGACCGTCTCGGCAAGACGCTGTGGACCGAGGCGGAGGCCGGCGACAACGTCAAGGTGATGGCGGTCTGGGACGGCGAGGACGAGGCGCGGCGCATCGGCGAGGAGATCGAGTCTCTGCAGCGCAAGGGCCTCGGTCTCGGCGACATGGCGATCCTCGTGCGCGCCGGCTTCCAGACCCGCGAATTCGAGGAGCGCTTCATCACGCTCGGCCTCAACTACAGAGTGGTCGGCGGCCACCGCTTCTACGAGCGGCTGGAGATCCGCGATGCGCTGGCCTATCTCCGTGTGGTCAACCAGCCGGACGATGACCTCGCCTTCGAGCGCATCGTCAACACGCCGAAACGCGGCATCGGCCAGACCACGGTTCAGACGCTGCACAAGCTCGCGCGGGGCCGCGGCGTCCCGCTGCTGATGGCGGCATCCGCCATTGCCGGCACCGACGAGCTGAAGCCGGCGGCGAGGCGGGCGCTTTCCGGTGTGGTCGAGGATTTCGCCCGCTGGCGCGCTATGACCGACGGCGTCGGCGCTGCCGACCTCGCTCAGACCGTGCTCGACGAGAGCGGCTACACCGCGTACTGGCAACAAGATAAGTCGGCCGAAGGACCGGGCCGGCTCGAGAACCTGAAGGAGCTGGTGCGCGCCATCGGCGAGTTCGAAAGCCTGGCCTCGTTCCTCGAACATGTGTCGTTGGTCATGGATACCGACGACGTAGATCCCGCGCAGCAGATCAGCCTGATGACGCTGCACGCCGCCAAGGGTCTTGAGTTCGACACCATCTTCCTGCCGGGCTGGGAGGAGGGTCTCTTTCCGCATCCGCGCGCGCTGGATGAGTCCGGCAACGCCGGCCTGGAGGAGGAACGTCGGCTCGCCTATGTCGGCCTCACCCGCGCCCGCCGCCGCGCCTTCATCACCCATGCCGCCAACCGGCGCATCCACAACATGTGGCAGTCGAGCCTGCCGTCGCGCTTCGTCGCCGAGCTGCCGACCGACGCCATCGAGGTCGAGGCCGAGTCTGGGTTGTTCGGCGGCGCTGCGGTTGGTGGCGGCTTCGGCTCGGCCTTCGAGCCGCGCCCGGCCGCCTGGCTTCCCCAGCCGCGCCGTCAGGCTCCGCTGATCGAAGGGCGGGCGGTGCCGGTCTCTCCGTCGCGCTCGGGCGGCTTCGCCGCCGGCGCCCGCGTCTTCCACCAGAAATTCGGCTACGGCACCATCCGCGCGGTCGACGGCGACAAGCTCGAGATCGAGTTCGAGCACGCCGGCACCAAGAAGGTGATGGACAGCTTCGTCAGCACTGCCTAGGTCCCGGTCGGGCTCGTCATCCGCCGATCAGCTTCAGCCACTCGTCCTCGCTGAGCGTAGCGACGCCGAGCGCACGCGCCTTCTCGGCCTTGGAGCCGGCGTCCGAGCCGACCACCACGTAGTCGGTCTTCTTCGACACAGATCCCGCGACCTTGGCGCCGAGTGCCTCGGCCCGGGCCTTGGCCTCGCTCCGTGTCATCTTCTCGAGCGTTCCGGTGAACACCACGGTCTTGTCGGCGATCGGCGAACCGCGGGCAGATGGCGCGACGAAGGGCTCCGCGTCGACATAGCGCGCGAGGTCATCGAGGACCGAGCGGTTGTGCTCCTCGGCGAAGAAGGCGATCAGATCCTCGGCGACCGACGGGCCGATCTGGTCGATCGAGGTCAGGTCGGCATAGGCCTCCGACCCGGGGTCACCCGCTGCCTCCATCGCCCTCCGCCAAGCGTCCAGCGTGCCGTAGTGCTTAGCCAGCAACTTCGCCGTCGCCTGGCCGACCTGGCGGATGCCGAGCGCGTAGATGAAGCGGTCGAGCGAGACCTTGCGGCGGGCCCGGATGGCGCCGAGCAGGTTCTGAATCGACTTCTCCTTCCAGCCTTCGCGCCCGTCCAGCATCCCGGCCTTGAGCTTGAACAGGTCGGCCGGGGTGCGGACGAGGCCGTCGGCGAAGAACTCGCCGATGCTCTTCTCGCCCAGGCCCTCGATGTCCATGGCATCGCGGCTGACGAAGTGGCGGAGCCGTTCGACCGCCTGGGCCGGGCAAATGAGGCCGCCGGTGCACCGGCGGATCACCTCGCCCTCCGGACGGACGGCGACGCTGCCGCATTCCGGGCAGGTCTCCGGGAACACGAAGGGCTTGGCTGCCTTCCGCCGGGCTTCGGTCAGCACCGAGACCACCTGGGGGATGACGTCGCCGGCGCGCTGGATCACCACGGTGTCGCCCTCGCGGACGTCCTTCCGGGCGATCTCGTCCTCGTTGTGGAGCGTGGCGCGGGCGACCAGCACGCCACCGACATTGACCGGCTCCAGGTCGGCGACCGGGGTGAGAGCGCCCGTGCGTCCGACCTGAATGAGAATCCGGTTCAGGCGCGTGCGCGCCTGCTCGGCCGGGAACTTGTGGGCAAGGGCCCAGCGCGGCGCGCGCCCGACGAAGCCCAGGCGATCCTGCAGGTCGACGGCATCGATCTTGTAGACGACGCCGTCGATGTCATAGGGCAGCTCCGCGCGTTCCTCGGCAATGCGGGCATAGCGGGCGAGCGCCGCGTCGATGCCGGTCACCCGCTCGGCCAGCGGGTTGACCTTGAAGCCCCAGGCCTTGAGCCGGCCGTAGAAATCCCACTGGCCCTCCGGCTCGTCGCTCGCGGCCCCCCAGGCATAGGCGAAGAAGCGGAGCGGGCGGTTCCGGGTGATGTCCGGATCGAGCTGGCGAACGCTGCCTGCGGCGGCGTTCCGGAGATTGGCGAACTGGCGGCGCCGGTTCTTGGTCTGTTTCTCCGCCGGCAGCGCCAGGAACTCGGCCTCGAGCTTGGCGTTGAGCTTCAGGAAATCCGGCTTGGTCATGTAGACTTCGCCGCGGATCTCGATGCGTTCGGGCGCCTCTCCCTTCAGCTTCGGCGGAATCTCGGAGATCGTGCGGATGTTCTCGGTCACGTCCTCGCCGACGGCGCCGTCGCCGCGGGTCGCCGCCCGGACCAGCACCCCCTTCTCGTAGGTGAGCGAGCAGGAGAGACCGTCGATCTTCGGCTCGGCGACGAGGCGAATGGCGTCGCGTTCGACCCGGGCCACGTCCTCCGGGCGGACGAAGAAGTTGCGGACCGACTGGAAGAACCGCTCGACGTCGTCGCGATCGAAGGCGTTTTCGAGCGACAGCATCGGCTTGCCGTGGGTGAGCTTGGCGAAGCCGCCGGCTGGCCCGGGCGCGATCGGGCGCGCCTCGGCGAGGTCGGGAAAGCGCGCCTCGATCGCCTCCAGCCGGCGGCGGAGCGCGTCGTACTCGGCGTCGGTGATCTCCGGCGAATCCTTGGCGTGGTAGGCCTCATCCGCCCGCGCGATCTCGGCACGGAGCCGTCCGAGCTCCCGGGTCGCCTCGGCCTTGGTCAGCTTCGCGACCGCCGCGACGCTCACGCACGTCCTCCCTCGATCAGGGCGGTCGCCGCGGCACGGGCGGCGTCGGTGACCTCGGCCCCGGCCAACATGCGGGCGATCTCCTCGCGTCGCGCCGGCTCGGCCAGCGGCTCGACACGGGTCGTCGTCACGCCGCCGCGCGGGGCCTTGACTACCCGCCAATGGCGGTCGCCGCGGGCGGCGACCTGCGGGGAGTGGGTGACCACCAGGACCTGCATGGCCCGGGCCAGGCGCTTCAGACGTTCGCCGACCGCATCGGCGACGGCGCCGCCGACGCCGGAATCGACCTCGTCGAAGACCAGGGTGGCGGCCGGCTGGGTCTCGGCCAGAACCACCTTGAGCGCCAGCATGAAGCGGGCGAGCTCTCCGCCCGAGGCGATCTTGGCGATCGGGCCGGGCTGGGCACCGGGATTGGTCGCCACCAGGAACTGGACGCGGTCGCGCCCGTGGGCGCTCCAATCCGGCTCGGCCAGGGCGTCCAGCCGGGTTTCGAAGCGGGCGCGTTCGAGCTTGAGCGGGGCCAGTTCCAAGGCGACGCGCTTGTCGAGCTTCTTCGCCGCCTTGCTCCGCGCCTTCGAAAGATCCTCGGCCAGGGCGGCGTAGGTCGTGCGCACCGCCTCGAGCACCCGCGCTAGTCCACCGATCCGGCTTTCGGACGTGCGCAGCGCGTCGAGCCGACCCTCGAGGTCCGTCCGCACCTCGGCCAGCGCGTCGACGGTGGTGCCGTGCTTGCGGGCTACGTCGCGGAGCGCGTGCAGCCGGTCGTCGGCCTCCTCGAGCTTGCGGGGATCGAGGTCGAGGGCGCTGCCGACCGAGGTCAGCGCGCGGGCCGCCTCCGAGAGCTCGGCTGCGGCCCGGTCGAGCCCTGCCAAGGCCGGGTCGAGCCGGCTCCCCGCCTGGGCCTGAACGCGCGTCAGGGTCCGCTGCGCCTGGCCGAGAGCCCGCTCGGCCCCGCGCTCGCCGACCAGGTCGGCCAGCGCCGCGTTGATGGCTTCGACCAGGCGGCCGGCATTGGCGAGAATCGATCGCTCCGCCGCCAGCGTCGGTTCCTCGCCGGGCTTGGGCTCGAGCCGCTGCAACTCCTCGACCGAGGCGGCGAGAAAGCCCTCCTCGCTCCGGGTCCGTGCCGCCTCCGCCTCGGCGGCGGCCAGGGTATCGGCCGCAAGGCGCCAGGCGGCATGGGCCTCGGCGACCGCGCGCGCCTCGCGGCCGAGGCCGCCGAAGGCGTCGAGGATCTCGCGGTGGGTCGCGGGCTCCAGCAGGCCGCGCTGCTCGAACTGGCCGTGGATCTCGACCAGGGCGTCGCCGATGCGCCGGAGCAGACCGACGGAGACCGGCTGGTCGTTGACGAAGGCCCGGCTCTTGCCGTCGGCGCCGACGGTCCGGCGGAGGACCAGCGGTTGCTCGGCGGCGAGGCCGGCCTCGGCGAGCAGGCCGAAGGCCGGGTGGTCGTCGGCGACCTCGAAGGCGGCGCTCACCGTCGCCTGCGCCGAGCCGGCCCGGACCAGACCCGTCTCCGAGCGAGCGCCGAGGGCGAGGCCGAGCGCATCCAGGAGGATCGATTTGCCGGCGCCGGTTTCGCCGGTGAGGACGGCGAGGCCCGGCCCCGCCTCCAGCTCCAGGCGATCGATTAGAACGACGTCGCGGATGTCGAGTCGGGTCAGCATCGGCGGGTGGAGGGTGCCAAAGCCGTTGCCGGGTGGCAATCGACACGTCCTTAACTACCTGAGCGGAAAAATTATTTTGTCCGCCTCGACGCGGCATGACCGAGGGATTCAGCCCGGTTGGCGGGGTGGGATCGGTGGCGCCGCCGCCCATCGATCCGGCGGGAGTCCGGCCATCGGAGGCGCTTCGCCATGGTCATCGGGATCAACAATCCGGGTTTCGTTGGCGAATTGTTAACAAATAAGCGCCATTGTTTTAAAACATCGTCTATGCCGACGATCGGAACTGAGGAAACGAAGCAGCCATGGGAACTGTTGGGATTTTAAAGGCGCTCGGCGCGGCGGTCATGGCTGTGTCGATCTTCTATGTTGGCGGCATGGCGAGCCTGGAGGCGCTTAGCTATCTCGGCCAGTTCGATTGGCCGATCAAGACGGCGGCATTCTGGACAGGCGGCGTCGTGCTGGCCCTGGTCCTTGCCGAAATGACCCGGCGGGTCATCTCGGACATTGCGGCGTTTCTCGAGGACGAAGTGGTGGAGCCTAAGCTCAATATTGAGGCCGAAGAGGTCCGCAACGAACTACCGGCCAAGCCGACCGCGCGCCCTGGTTTCCCGCCGCCGAAGCCTGTAGCCCTGCCGGCAAGGAAGTGAACGCCTAGAACAACGACCCGAAGGTCCGACCGAACCAGCCCTTCTGGCTGCCGTCGGGGGCGAGGCCCTGACCGGCGAGAAGCGCGTAGGCGTCCCGGTACCAGTCGCTGCCGGGATAGTTGTGGCCGAGCACGGCGGCGGCGGCCTGGGCCTCGTCGCGGACGCCCAGGTTGAGGTAGGCCTCGGTGAGCCGGAGAAGCGCCTCCGGCACCTGCTCGGTGGTCTGGTAGTTGTCGACCACCCGGCGGAAGCGGTTGATCGCGGCTAGTGGCTGGCCGAGCCGGAGATAGTAGCGGCCGATCTCCATCTCCTTGCCGGCCAGGTGGTTCCGCGCCAGGTCGATCTTGAGGCGGGCGTCGCGGGCATACCGTGAATCCGGATAGCGTCGGATCACCTCGTCCAGCGCCTTGAGCGCCCGGTCGGTGATCTCCTGGTCGCGCCCGATATCGGCGATCTGCTCGTAGTGGGAGAGGCCCTTGAGATAGTAGGCGTAGGGCGCGTCGCGGTGGCTCGGATGGAGCTCGATGAACTGATCGAGCGAGGACAACGCGTCGTCGTATTTGTTCGCCTGGTAGAAGGAGAAGGCCGACATGAGCTGGGCTTTGGTCGCCCAGGCCGAATACGGGTGCTGGCGCTCGACCTCCTCGAACTGCCTGGCGGCTTTCAGGTAGATCCGGTCCTCCAGCGAGTTCATCGCCGTGTTGTAGAGCTCCTCGACCGGCTTCTCGACATAGGGCTCGGGCTTGTCGCCGCAGGCGGCGAGGACGAGCGGCAGGGCGAGGAGAGCGAATCGGAGGCGGACCATAGGCGCCTATATAGCGGCGCTTGCGGCGGCTGTCAGCACCGCCTCAGGCGGTGGCGGCGAACCGGCCGTCGGCGGCCGCCTCGGCCGCCGGAATCTCGACCCAGCGCCAGGCCGTGGGGTCGGAGAAGAGCTGGACCAGCGCCGCGTGATGCAGATGGTGGCCCGAGCGATGGCCGTGGAAACGGCCGAGCAGCGGGCCGCCGGCGAGGTAGAGGTCGCCGACCGCGTCAAGCATCTTGTGGCGGACGAACTCGTCGTCGTAGCGAAGGCCGCCCTCGTTCATCACGCCGTCGGCCGACACCACGACCGCATTGTCGAGCGAGCCGCCGCGGGCGAGGCCGGCGGCGTGGAGCTGATCAATCTCGTGCAGGAAGCCGAAGGTGCGGGCCCGGCTGATCTCGGACTTGAATGTGCCGTTGGCGAGACGGACCTCCGCCTGCTGGCGGCGGATCACCGGGCTCTCGAAATCGATGTCGAAGCTGATCGTGGTCGACGTCGCGGGGCCGATGCGGACGAAGTGATCGGCGGTTCCGACCTCGATTTCCTTGAGGATCTTGAGGGCGCGGCGCGCGACCGGCTGCTCGATCGTACCGGCGCATTCGATCAGGAACATGAAGGGCGCCGAGCTGCCGTCCATGATCGGCACTTCCGGTCCGTCGACCTCGATCAGCGCATTGTCGATCTCGGAACCCGCCAGCGCCGCCATCAAATGCTCGATCAGGGCGACCGACGGGCCGCCGGGGAGGCCGATGCGCGTGCACATGCGGGTGTCGACGACGTTCCGCCAGGAGGCGGCGATGTCGACCGGCTGGCCGCCGTCGACGCGGCGGAAGACGATGCCGGTGTTGGTTTCCGCGGGCTTCAGGGTCATGTCGACCTGTGCGCCGGAGTGGAGGCCGATGCCGGCGCAGCGGATCGAGCTCTTGAGGGTGCGCTGCGGCACGGCTTCGCCGCGCCTCGCCGCCCGCCGGGCGACGGCGACCGCGGGTGCTAGATCGAGCCTGGGTCGGGAGTCATGAAGGGCGGTTGTCATCACGATCTCACTTAGACCTTCTCCCCATGGGTGTCACATCACCTTTTATTACCAACTGTTACCGCGAGAATTCCAAAAACGAATGCAGGATCAATAAGTTGACCAGAAGAAAAATACCCCGTCCGCGAGCGGCGGACGGGGTCGGGAAGGGAAGCGAAAACGTCAGTTCGCCTGGCGCCGCAGGAAGGCCGGAATCTCCAGGAGGTCGTCGTCATGGGCCGGCTTCAGCCGATCGGCCGGATCGAGGTTGCCGAGCTTGGTCTGCTGCGGTTGCGTCCTCACCGGTTCGCGGATCGCCACGGCAGGCCTCGCCGGCGGCGCCGCCACCTGTGCCGAAGGGGCGCCGGCCGTCGCCGGGGCCTCGTGCGCCGGCTGGGCCTCGATCTGGCGGCCGCGGCCGAGACCGGTGATCCGAGCAAACAGGCTCTCCCGCGGACGTTCACGGGCGCCGTTGGCGATCGCCGCGGCGGCAAACGGGTCCGCCTGGATGATCGGCTCGGCCCTGGCCACCATCGGACGGGTGGCCGGCGCCGGGGCTGGCTCCGCCCTGACCTCGATCGACTTGGCCTCGATCATGGGTTCGGGGGCGACCGGCTCGGGCACCGTCAGTTCCAGCACCGGATCGGCGCTGACGATCGGTGCCGGCTGGGCCTCGGCCAGGATCGGCTGGGGAGCCGGGGCCGCCTGGGCGACCGCGGCCGGAGCCGTCTGGATCTGGACCGCCGGGGCCGCCGGCGCCTGAGCGGTTGGCATCGACATGGTGAGCGGCTGCGCGGCGAGGGCCGAGGTGCCGTGGACCATCGGCGCCGCATAGGCCGACATGGTCCCGGCCGACGGCGTGGGCGCCGCCGACGGACGGGTCGGCTGCGCGGCGCGGGCGACCACGGCGAGCTGCGGACGCGGCGGCTTCTGAGAGGCCGCTTCCGAGGCGATGCCGGTCGAGACCACCGACACCCGCATGCGGCCTTTCATCGCCTCGTCGAAGGTCGAGCCGAAGATGATGTTGGCTTCCGAGTCGACCTCCTCGCGGATGCGGTTCGCGGCCTCGTCGACCTCGAACAGCGTCATGTCCATGCCGCCGGTGATGTTGATGAGGACGCCTTTGGCGCCCTTCATCGATGAGTCCTCGAGCAGCGGGTTGGCGATCGCCTTCTCGGCGGCGTCGATGGCACGCCTCTCACCCTCGGCCTCGCCGGTCCCCATCATCGCCTTGCCCATCTCGCCCATGACGGTGCGGATATCGGCGAAGTCGAGGTTGATCAGGCCTGGCATGATCATCAGGTCGGTGACGCCGCGCACGCCCATGTGCAGCACGTCGTCGGCCATCTTGAAAGCGTCGGCGAACGTCGTCTTCTCGTTGGCGATCCGGAACAGGTTCTGGTTCGGGATGATGATGAGCGTGTCGACGTACTGCGACAGCTCCTCTATCGCCCCCTCGGCGATGCGCATGCGGTGCTGGCCCTCGAAGTGGAAAGGCTTGGTCACCACGCCGACGGTCAGGATGTCGCGCTCACGCGCGGCGCGCGCGATCACCGGCGCCGCGCCGGAACCGGTGCCGCCGCCCATGCCGGCGGCGATGAACACCATGTTGGAGCCGACCAGATGCTCCATGATCTCCTCGATCGCCTCCTCCGCGGCGGCGCGGCCGACATCGGGCCGGGCGCCGGCGCCGAGGCCCTGGGTCACCCGCTGGCCGAGTTGGATGCGCCGGTCGGCGAGCGTCTGGGCGAGCGCCTGGGCATCGGTATTGGCAACGACGAACTCGACGCCTTCGAGGCTCGAGCGGATCATGTTCGAGACCGCGTTGCCGCCGGCGCCGCCGACGCCGACCACGGTGATCCGTGGCTTGAGTTCGCGATCCTTTGGCACACTAATGTTGATGGACATTGCTTCCACTCCCGTATCGAGTCTTTGGGTGCACGACGTGACACGACTTGCGGCCTTTTTGATTGAGGCTTCCGGGCCGCATCAGAAGTTCTCCTTGAGCCAGACGCCGATCCGGCCGAAAAGACCGTCAGAGGTCGGGCGCATGAGCGGGGCATGACCGCGCCTTGCGGCATCGGTCGGGCCGGCGACGGCATAGCCGACGAGGCCGGTCGAGGTGGCGAAGGCGGGTCCGCTCGCCGCTTCGGGCAATCCTGAGATCCTGAGCGGGCGGCCGAGGCGGACCTGCTTGTCGAGGATGAGTCCGGCCAGCTCACGTACGCCCTGGAGCTGGCTGGCGCCGCCGGTGAGCACGACGCGACGGCCGGCGAGCTTGTCGTAGCCGGACGATTCGAGCCTGGCGCGGACAACCTCGAAGGTCTCCTCGAGCCTCGGCTGGATGATCTGGTTCAGGAACGACTTCGGCACGTGGTTGGGCGCGCCGCGCCGCTCCTCGCCGACCAGCGGCACGTCGATCAGCTCGCGTTCGTCGATTGCGCTGGAGGTGGCGCTGCCGTGCAGCGTCTTCAGCCGCTCGGCCTCGGCGAGCGGCGTCGACAGGCCGCGGGCGATGTCGGAGGTGACGTGGTTGCCACCGATCGGCGCCACGTCGGTGTGGACGACGGCGCCGTCAAAGAAGACCGCGAGCGAGGTAGTGCCGCCGCCCATGTCGATGACGGTGACGCCGAGGTCCATCTCGTCCTCGACCAGGGTCGAGAGACCGGAGGCGTAGGGCGAGACCACCAGGCTCTCGATGTCGAGGTGACAGCGTTGGACCACGGTGGAGAGGTTGCGGAGCGCGCTCGCGGCGGCGGTGACCATGTGCATGGAGGCGCCCAGGCGCTCGCCGAACATGCCGCGCGGGTCTCGGATGCCGCGACTGCCGTCGATGGAGAAGCCGACGGGGATCGAATGCACGAGCTCGCGATCGCCGTGGCCGTTGGTGCGCGGCAGTCGGCCCTGGTCGAGGACGCGACGGATGTCGGTCTCGCTGACCTCGTGGCCGGCGATCGCCACCTCGACACCGATGGTCTCCGAGACCGGGGCCCCAGCCGAGCAGTTGACGACGACCTTGGCGAGAGTCTCGCCGGCCATCTTCTCGGCGCCATTGATCGCCGCCAGGATCGACGCCTCGGCATCGTCCATGCTGGTGATCGCGCCTGAACGCAGTCCCTTGGAGACCACGTGGCCGATGCCGACGACGCGTGGCGCGCCGCCTTGATCGGTGCGGGCGATCACGCAACATACTTTGCTCGAGCCGATGTCGAGCGCGGCGATGGTGCCGGTGCGGGTCTTGCCGTTGCCCTTGGCCATATCTCTAGGTCCGCGTCCCTTCCGTCAGGTCTGTTTCGCCGTCCCCTTGCCGCGTCGCGCCTGGTCCGGGCTCACCCGGATGACGAAGCGGTCGGGAAGGCGGAGGTCGATGGTGACGACATCGCGACCGAGGACCTTCTGGTCGCGTTCGAGCTGAGCCAGCTGCGCCCATGCGGCGGCGATGTCGGTCTCCGGCAGGCGGACGTCGATGCCGTTGTCCATCTGCAGGTTCCAGCGCCTTTCGCCGACACGGATGGCGGCGGTCACACGGCGCTCGAGCTGCGGCTCGGTCGCGAGCAGCGCCAGAAGCGCGGGAGCGCCCTTGGGCGCGTCGTCGCCGACCAGCGTGATCAGGTGGCGGAAGCGCTCGAGGCCCGAGCGCAGGATCACGGCGCCCTCGCGGTCGACCAGCACGAGCTTGCCGGCGCGCTGCCAGAGCGCCATCGGCACCCGCTCTTCGATGGTGACGGCGATGACGCCGGGGAAGCGACGCTCGACCCGGGTGTCGCGCACCCAGGAGAGCCGCTTCAGGCGCTGACGCACCGCTTCCGGGTCGACGGTGAGCATGGGTGTGCCGCGCTGGACGTCGATCGCCGCGACCATGTCGGCGGCGGCGGTCTCGTAGCGGCCGATCACCAAGACCTCCTGGACCGCAAGCCCGAGATCGGCACTCATGTAGAGAAGGCCACGGCCGAGCCGTTCGATGCCGCTGCCGACAGTGCCGGCGCGCCAGACCTCGAACAGGCCGTAGCCGCCAGCACCGAAAGCGAGGGAGAAGGCGAGAGCCAGCGTCGCCGGCCGGATCCATTTGAGCCAGGAACGACGGCGGCGCGGACGCCGCTTGTCGGAATCGCCGATTACGAATCGCATCGCGCCTCCTCGACCATCCAGGCCACTAGGTCGGTGAAGGAAATGCCGAGGAACGCCGCCTGCTCGGGCACCAGCGAGAGCGGCGTCATGCCCGGTTGCGTGTTGATCTCGAGGAAGACCAGCCGGCCGGGCGCGACGGTGTCGTCGAAGCGGAAGTCCGAGCGGCTGACCCCGCGGCAGCCGAGGGTCCGGTGGGCAAGGAGCGCCACCGACATCGCCTGATCGAAGATCGTCTTCGGCACCGGCGCTGGCAGCAGGTGGTCGGCTTTCCCGTCCGTGTACTTGCTGGTGTAGTCGTAGAAGCCCGTGCGCGGCCGGATCTCGGTCACCGTCAGTGGACGGTCGCCCATGACCGCGACCGTCAGCTCGCGACCGGCGATGTAGCGCTCGACCAGCACCTCGTCGCCGTAGCGCCAGTCCTCTTCAGGCGGGCCGTTGTCGCCGTTCTTGACGATGCGCACGCCGATCGACGAACCCTCGGAGATCGGCTTGATCACATACGGCTTGTTCATCGCCTTGCCGGCGAAGGCGGTAGCGCGGTCGGCGACCTTGTGCTCGGCGAGCGGAATGCCGACGACGGCGCAGATCTCCTTGGTGCGGACCTTGTTCATGGCGATGGCGGACGCCATCACGCCGGAATGCGTGTAGGGAATGCCGAGGATGTCGAGCAGGCCCTGAATGCGGCCATCCTCGCCGAAGCGACCGTGCAGGGCATTGAAGCAGATATCGGGCTTCGCCTGGCTCAGCACGTTGGCGATATCGTGGCCGACGTCGATCTCGGAGACCTTGAATCCGGCGGCCTCGAGCGCCCGCGAGCACTCGCGGCCGGTGACCAGCGAGACCTCGCGCTCGCTCGACCAGCCGCCCATCAATACGGCAACGCGCTTGGCCATTACGCGGCCTCTCCTATGATCCGGATCTCCCAACGGAGCTCGATCCCGCTCGTATTCTTGACCCGCTGGCGAACCTCCTCGCCAAGGCGCTCGATTTCTGCGGCCGTGGCCTCGCCGATGTTGACGAGGAAGTTGCAGTGCTTCTCGGAGACCTGGGCATCGCCGATCCGGAGGCCGCGGCAGCCGGCGCGGTCGATCAGCTCCCAGGCCTTGGCGCCCGGCGGATTGGCGAAGGTCGAACCGCCGGTGCGCGCGCGCACGGGTTGGGTCGCCTCGCGCTGGGCTCGGATGTCCTGGATGCGGGCAAGGATGAGCTCCGGATCGCCGGGCTCGGCCTTGAGCACTGACTTGGTGAAGATCCAGGAGTCCGGGACCATCGAGTGCCGGTAGGTGAGGCCGAGTTCGGCCGGCGTGAGGCGACGGAGCTTCCCCGCATCGTCGACCGCCTCGGCGGCGATCGTCACGTCGACCATCTCGCGGCCATAGGCGCCGGCGTTCATGCGGAGCGCGCCGCCGATGGTGCCGGGAATGCCGGACAGGAACTCGAGGCCGGCGATCGCCTGCTGCTGCGCAGTGAGCGCAACATTGACGTCGAGGGCGCCCGCGCCCGCTTCCAGCGCGTCGCCGACCCGGCGGACCTCGGCGAAGCCGCGCCCGAGGCGGATGACGACGCCGCGGATGCCGCCATCGCGGACCAGCAGGTTGGACCCGACGCCGATGACCGTAGTGGGCACGTCAGCTGGCGTGCCGGCGATGAACTGGGCGAGGTCCTCGGCATCGGCCGGGCGGAACAGCACCTCGGCCGGGCCGCCGGCACGGAACCAGGTGAGCGGCCCGAGCGAGGCGTTCTCGGCAAGGCGCCCGCGCACGGACGGCAGACGTCCGATCAGTCCTTCAGATGTCGCCTTTCGCGCCATCATCGGGGCTTCCTCAAAGCGGCAAGCTGACCCGGCAACGCGTTCGCCCACTGGGTGATCGAGCCGGCGCCGAGGCAGACGACCAAGTCGCCGGACTTGGCCAGGCCGTTGACGAGTCCCGCCAAGGCCTCCGGTCCGGAGAGCGCCATCACGTCGCGGTGGCCGCGCGACCGCAGCCCGGTGGCCAGCGCGTCCCGGCTGGCGCCGTCGACGGGTTGCTCGCCCGCGGCATAGACATCGGCCACGATCACCGTGTCGGCGTCGTTGAAGCAGGTGCAGAACTCTTCGAACAGGTTGGCGAGGCGCGTGTAGCGGTGTGGCTGGACTACCGCGATGACGCGGCCGTTGGGGCAGGCGGTGCGCGCTGCCTTCAGCACGGCCGCGATCTCGACCGGGTGGTGGCCATAGTCGTCGATCACCGAGATACCGTCGACTTCGCCGGTTTTGGTGAAGCGGCGCTTGACCCCGGCAAAGGTGGCGAGCGCCCTCCGCATCACCTTCACGTCGAGCCCCATCTCGTGGCCGACGGCGACGGCCGCGAGCGCGTTCTGGACATTGTGCATGCCGTACATCGGCAGGCTCATGTCGGCGATGGTCCGCCGCTCGCCGTGCAGCCGGTCGGTGACGGCGACGTTGAAGCGGGCGCCCGTGGTCGAGATCTCCACGTCGATGCCGCGGATGTCGGCCTGCGGGGAGAGGCCGTAGGTGACGATCTTGCGGTCGCCGACCTTCGGGATCATCGCCTGCACCACCGGGTGGTCGATGCAGAGCGCCGCGAACCCGTAGAACGGGATGTTGGCGACGAAGGCTTCGAACGCCTGCTGGACCTTGTCGAAGGTCCCGTAGAAGTCCATGTGCTCGGGGTCGATGTTGGTGACGACCACGATGGTCGCCGGCAGCTTGACGAAGGTGCCGTCGGATTCGTCAGCCTCCGCCACCAGCCACTCGCCTGCGCCCATGCGGGCGTTTGTACCGTAGGTGTTGACGATGCCGCCGATGATCGCCGTCGGGTCGAGGCCGGCGGTCTCGACCATATGGGCGATCATCGAGGTGGTGGTGGTCTTGCCATGGGTGCCGCCGACGGCGATCGACCACTTGAGCCGCATCAGCTCGCCCAGCATCTCTGCCCGACGGACCACCGGGATCATGCGCGCGCGGGCGGCGACCACCTCCGGATTGTCGGACCTGACCGCCGACGAGTAGACCACGACCTGGGCGTTTCTGATGTTCTCGGCACGATGACCGATGGCGACATCGATGCCGGACTCGCGCAGCCGTTTGACGTTGGTGCCGTCCGATTGGTCGGAGCCCTGGACGGAGTAGCCGAGGTTCTTCAGCACCTCGGCGATGCCGCTCATGCCGATGCCGCCGATGCCGATGAAGTGGATCGTGCCGATGCTGAGGGGAAGCGCTCTCATGCGGCGCTCCGTTTGGCGGCGGAGGCCGAGTCGTTGCCGTTGGCCGGCGCGATCGCCAGCACGAGGTCGGCCAGCCGCTCCGCCGCGTCGACGACGCCGACGGTGCGGGCGGCCGCGGCCATGGAACGGAGCTTCTCGGGCAAGGCCAGCAACGGCTGCAGCCGGGCGGCCAGCGCTTCGGCGGTGAAGGCAGGCTCAGGCATGACGATGGCGGCCCCGGCGCTCTCGAGCGCGCGGGCGTTCTTGGTCTGGTGGTCGTCGGTGGCGATGGCGAGCGGCACCAGGATGGCCGGGCGCCCGGCGACGGCCGTCTCGGCGATGGTCGATGCGCCTGCCCGGCCGATGATCAGATGGGCGTCGGCGAGGCGATCCGGCAGGTCGGCGAAGAACGGCGACAACTCGGCGTCGAGGCCGAGCGACGCATAGAGGGCGCTGACACCGTCGAGATCGTCGGCGCGGACCTGCTGGAGGATGCGAAGACGCCGACGCATTCCGTCCGGCAGAAGCCGGATCGCCTCCGGCACCACGCGCGAGAACAGACTCGCTCCCTGGCTGCCGCCGGTGACGAGCATCGTCAACGCACTTTCCGTGCCGAGATCTGGGTAGGGACGATCGGTGAGCCCGGCGATCTCCGGGCGGACCGGGTTGCCGGTGAGCGCCAGCTTCGGCCGGTCGGCCGCGGCGACGCCCTCGATGTCGGCGAAGCAGGTGGCGATGCGCCGGGCGAACGGGGCGACCAGGCGGTTGGCGCGACCGAGCACGGCGTTCTGCTCGTGCAGAACGATCGGCAGTCCGAGGCGATGGGCGGCGAGCACGGCAGGGACCGAGGCATAGCCGCCGAAGCCGACGACGACCGAGGGCTTGAGCCGGCGGAGCAGAAGCCAGGCCTGGGCGGTGCCAAAGAGGAGTTGGATGCCGGCCTTGACCTTGGCGGCGAACGAAGCGCCGGCCATCGCGGCGGCGCGAACGCGATGGATCGCAAGGTCGCCGCCGGGCAGGGCAAAGGCCTGCCCGCGCCGATCGGTGACCAGCGCGATGGCTATGCCACGCCGGGACAACGCCCGCGCGAGGGCGGCGGCCGGGAACATGTGTCCGCCGGTGCCGCCGGCGGCAAGCACGACCAGCGGGCGGCTCATGGGGCGCCGCCATGGCCGACGCGCCGGCGTGTCAGAGCAAGCATCATCCCGATGCCGAGCGCGAGGGCCAGCAGCGACGAGCCGCCATAGGAGATGAAAGGCAACGTCATTCCCTTGGTCGGCATCAGATGGAGCGAGGAGGCCATGTTGATGAAGGCCTGGAGCCCGAACTGAACGAGGAGCCCTGTCGTGGCGAGGATCACGAACAGATTGCTTTCAGTCCGGAGCCGGAGGAGGCCGCGGATGACGACGAAGGCGAAGAGCCCGACGATGAGGAGGCAGACGAACAGCCCATACTCCTCGCCGGCGACAGCGAAGATGAAGTCCGCGTGGACGTCCGGGATGACGTCCTTGACCATGCCTTCGCCGGGCCCACGGCCCCAGAGGCCGCCCTTGCGGAACGCCTCCAGCGAGCGGCTGACCTGGAAGGAGTCGCCGACCGATTTGTCGAGGAAGCGGTCGATGCGGCTCGCCACGTGCGGGAAGGCGAAATAGGCGCTGCCGATGCCGCCGACGCCGAGGACCACCAGCGCCGCCACCCAGAGGATCGGCAGACCGGCGAGAAACAGCTCGGCGAACCAGATGGCGGAGAGAACCACGGCCATGCCGAAGTCGGGCTGGAGCAGCAGGAGCGCCACCAACGCGAGGAAGACGGCGGCAGAGATGAGGTTGCCGGGCACCCCTTCGCCCTTCTTCTGCTCGGCCAGCATCCAGGCGGAGACCACGGCGAAGCAGGGCTTCACGAATTCCGACGGCTGGAGCGAGAACGTGCCGAGAGAAATCCAGCGGCGAGCGCCCTTGATATCGATCCCGTGGAAAAAGGTGAGGACAAGCAGGCCGACGCCGATAACAAGGCCGAGCACGGCCAGGCGCCGCACCTGGATCGGGCTCATGAGCGAGACCGCGACCATCAGCGCGAATGCCGGCAGCAGGAGCGCAAACTGTCGGCGGACGAAGTAGAAGCCGTCGAGGTGCAGGCGTTGGGCGACGGCCGGGCTCGCCGCCAGGATCATGATGATCCCGACGACGGCGATGGCGGCGACGGCGGCGAGCGCCCAACGGTCGACCGTCCACCACCACCGGCCGAGCACGCTGGTATCGGTGCGGGAGATGGTGGTCATCAGGCGCGACCTCCGGGGATCGCCTGGACCAGGGCGCGGAAGGCATCTCCCCGGCCTTCGAAGTCGACGAACTGATCGAAGGAGGCGCAGGCCGGAGATAGCAGCACGATGGCGTTGCGGAGCCCGTCCGCCCTCGCCCTGGCCGTTGCCGAGGCGACCGCCGACGCAAGATCGCCCGAGCGCGTATGGGAAACCCGGCCTCCGAGCGTGCGGGCAAACTCGTCGGCGGCCTCGCCGATCAGGAAGGCATGGCGGATGTCGTGGAAGTGGGGGGCCAGGGACTCGATGCCGCCTTCCTTGGCCTTGCCGCCGGCGATCCAGTAGATCGACTCGTAGCAGGCGAGCGCATTGCCCGTGGCGGCCGCATTGGTCGCCTTGGAATCGTTGATGTAGGTGATGCCGTCGATCACCGCGATCCGTTCCTGTCGGTGGGCGAGCCCGGGATAAGAGAGCAGCGACCGGGCAACGGCGCGGTCGCCGATCTCGAAGACGCGGCCGACGGCGTAGGCGGCAGCCGCGTTCTGCCAGTTGTGGCGACCGGGCAGCGTCGGCGCGAGGCGGAGATCGAGAACCGGGCTTCCCCAACCACCGCTGTCGTCGGTAAGGAGGCCGTCTTCGACGAAAATGCCGCCCATGACCATGCGGGTGGCGGAGATCGGCACTACTTGCTGGCGGCCAGAGGCGACGAGATCGTCGTAGACGGCCTCGCTGTCGGGATCGTCGAGGGCGACGATCGCCGTATCCTCGCTGTCCTGGCGCTCGAAGATCCGGCGCTTGGCGGCAATGTAGCCGTCCATGCCGCCATGGCGCTCGAGGTGGTCGGGCGTGATGTTCAGCAGGACGGCGACGTCGAAGACCAGCCGAGGAATCAGTTCGAGCTGGTAGGAGGACATCTCCAGCACATAGATCCCGCCCTTGCCGAGCGGCACCAGCGACAGCGCCGGAACGCCGAGATTGCCGCCGACCCGGACCTTGCGGCCGGAGGCCTGCAGCAGGTGGCCGACCAGCGTCGTCGTCGTCGACTTTCCGTTGGTGCCGGTTATTCCAATGTAGCGCGCCTGCGGGCAGGCACGCCCGAGGAGCTCGATATCGGAGAGGAGCGGCACGCCGGCCGCCTTGGCGCGGGCGGCGGCCGGATGCGGCTTCGGAAAGGTGTGGGGAATTCCCGGGCTCATCACCATCCCGAGGAACCCCGCGAGATCGGTCCGGGCCGGATCGCGACAGACGAGTCCCTTGGACTCGGCACGTGCCCGCTTCACCGGGTCGTCGTCCCAGGCCCAGACATCGGCGCCGGACGCCTTCAGCGTCTCTGCCGCGGCCAGCCCGGAGCGCGCGAGGCCGAGTACGGCCAGACGCTCCTTGTCGACGCTGGGGATGCGGATCGCTTCGGCCATTCCCCTACCGGATCTTCAGTGTGGAGAGGCCGGCGACGGCGAGGATCACCGCGATGATCCAGAAGCGGATGACGATGGTCGGCTCGGCCCAGCCCTTCTTCTCGAAGTGGTGGTGGAGCGGCGCCATGCGGAAGACGCGTCTGCCGGTAAGCTTGAAGGAGGCGACCTGGACCATCACCGAGACGGCCTCGAGGACGAACAGGCCGCCGATGATGGCGAGCACCAGCTCGTGCTTGGCGACCACGGCGATGGCGCCGAGCGCGCCGCCGAGGGCGAGCGCGCCGGTGTCGCCCATGAACACCATGGCCGGCGGCGCATTGAACCAAAGAAAGCCAAGGCCGGCCCCCATCAGCGCTCCGCAGATGATCGCGAGCTCGCCCGAACCCGGCACGTAGTGGATCTGCAGATAGTTGGCGAAGACCGTGTTGCCGGCGAGGTAGGCGATGAGGGCGAAGCAGCCGGCGGCGATGATGACCGGGCCGATGGCGAGGCCGTCGAGGCCGTCGGTCAGATTGACCGAATGCGACGCCCCGACCATGACCAGCACGGCGAAGGGGACGAACGCCCAGCCGAGCGGGATCAGCGCCTGCTTGACGAAGGGAACCGCAAGCGAGGTCGCCAGCGGCTCGCGGGTGTAGACGACGATGATCGCCGAGGCGATCACGGCGAACAATACGGTCGCCGCGAGCTTCACGCGGCCGGGAAGTCCGCGCGAGGACCGGCGCACCAGCTTCATGTAGTCGTCAGCAAAGCCGACGAGACCGAAGCCGAGCGTCACCAGCATCACCGCCCAGACATAGGCGTTGGCGAGGTCGGCCCACAGCAGGGTCGACAAGGTCATGGCGAGGAGGATGAGGAACCCGCCCATGGTGGGCGTGCCCTTCTTGGTGACGAGGTGACTCTCCGGACCGTCGGCCCGGATCGGCTGTCCGTCCTTGCCTTGCTTCGACTTGAGCCAGCGGATCACCGCCGGCCCGAACAGGAACGACAGGAACAAAGCCGTCACCAGCGCCGCGCCGGCGCGGAAGGTCAGGTAGCGGATCAGGTTCAGCGGCGTGAACTGATCGACCAGCGGCAGCAGCAGGAGATAGAGCATGGTTCGTTACCTCCCAGCGTCCGCGCCGCGGGCGGCGAGCGCAGCCACGATCGGAGCCATGTCGGTGCCGAGCGAACCCTTGACAGTGACGACATCGCCGGCGCCGAGGGCCGCGCCGGCGACCGGCGCCATCTCGGCACTGGTCTCGGTGTGAGCCGCGACCACACCTTTGGGCAGGGCTTCGGCAAGGTGGCGCATCAGCGGGCCGACCAGGAACACCTGGTCGACGCGGTTGAAGGTCACCGCCGGGGCGAGCCCGGCATGAAGCTCGGGGCCGGCCGATCCGAGCTCGCGCATGTCGCCGAGGACGGCGATGCGCCGGCCTCCCGGCCCGGGAGCGATCCGCCCGAGGATGTCGAGCGCGCCGGCGACGGCAACCGGGCTCGCGTTGTAGCTGTCGTCGATCAGCTCGAAGCTGCCGCCGCTGGCGAGCCGGACGGTGTGGCGGAGCCCACGACCTTTGGGCACGCTGAGGCGGGCCAGGGCGGCGAGGGAGGGTTCGAGCGGAAGGCCGAGGGCGGCGACGGTGCTGAGGACGGCGAGCGTGTTCATCGCCCAATGGCGCCCCGGCACCGGCAGCCGGTAGACCGTCCGGCGGCCGAGGACCTCGGCGACTACCGTCGACTCGGCTTCGCTCAGGCCGATGTCGACAAGGCGTGCCTCGGACTTCGCATGGGCGCCGAAGCCGATGATGCGCTCGGCGCCGTGGGCACGGGCCTCTGCCGCGAGCCGCTCGAAATGCGCGTTGTCGCGATTGAGGACGGCGAAGGCACCGGGCGCGAAGCCTTCGAAGACCTCGGCCTTGGCGTCGGCGATCGCCTCGACCGAGGGAAAGAACTGCAGATGGACCGCTTCCACAGTGGTGACGACGGCCCCATGGGGCCGGGCCGCGCGCGCGTTCGGCGCGATCTCCCCGGCGCGGTTCATGCCGAGCTCGAGCACGGCGAAGGCCGAGTCGACCGGCAACCGGGCGAGCGCCAGCGGCGCTCCGGTCGAGCTATTGAGGTTGCCCGCGCTGGCATAGGTGCCGCCATGCGCGGCGAGCGCCAGCTTGAGCGCCTCCTTGGTGCCGGTCTTGCCGACCGAGCCGGTGACGGCGACGACCTGGGCGCGGGCACGGTCGCGGGCACGCGATGCCAGCGCCATCAGGCCCGCCATCGTGTCCGGCACGACCAGGAGCGGCGAGCTCCTCCGGATCGTCGGGGCCGCATGCACCATGGCGGCGACGGCGCCGCGTTTGAAGGCGTCGGCAACGTAGCCATGGCCGTCGGTCTGCTCGCCCTTGAGCGCGACGAAGAGATCGCCGGGGACGACCTGGCGGCTGTCGAGGGCGATGCCGGTGGCGACCCATGGCGCACCCTCGGCGCGACCGTTGGTCGCCGCCGCGGCCTCGACCGAGGCCCAGAGAGCCGGCATTTCGACCAGGGCGGCGCTCATGCCAGCGCTCCTGCGGTCCGTTCGATCTCGGCGACGGCCTCGCGGCTGACGGTCGCGTCATCGAAGGGAATCGTCCGGGTGCCGACGATCTGACCCTGCTCGTGGCCCTTGCCGGCGACGACCAAGATGTCGTCGGGCTCGAGCCTGAGGATCGCCTCACGGATGGCGGTGGCGCGGTCGCCGATCTCGCGCGCGGCCGGGCAACCGGCCAGGACCTGGCGGCGGATCTTGGCCGGATCTTCGCTACGGGGGTTGTCGTCGGTGACGATGACGATGTCGGCATGGCGTTGGGCGGCCTCGCCCATCAGCGGACGCTTGCCGGCGTCGCGGTCGCCGCCGGCGCCGAAGACCACCGCGAGCCGGCCGGGCACATGCGGGCGAAGCGCCGCCAGCACGGTGTCAAGGCCGTCCGGCGCGTGGGCGTAGTCGACGAAAATCTTGGCGCCGTTCCGGCGTCGGGCGACGAGCTGGAGCCGGCCCGGGACACCTTCGACATGGGCGAGCGCCTCGGCGGCCTTGGCGAAGGGCGCTCCACAGGCGACGACGAGGCCGAGGGCGACAAGCGCGTTGCTCGCCTGGAAAGCCCCCAGCAGGGGCAGACGCAGCTCGACGGTTGTGCCGTCGGAGACGAGGCGAAGCTTCTGGCCGGAGGCGTCGGGAAGGCGAAGCAGGAGCCGGATGTCGGCGCAGGCGGCAGCGCCGACCTTGAGGGTCCGGAGGCCGCGCTTCTTGGCGACCACCTCGAACTCAGCCGCTTCCGCCGCATCCGCGTTGAGCACGGCGGTGCCGCCGTCGACCAGCACGCGCTCGAACAGGATGCGCTTGGAGGCGAGGTAGGCCTCCATCGAGCCGTGATAGTCGAGGTGGTCGCGGGTCAGGTTGGTGAAGGCTCCCGCCTTGACCTTGAGCCCGTCGAGCCGCCCTTGGTCGAGGCCGTGGCTCGAGGCCTCGACCGCGAGGTGGGTCACGCCGACGCCGACCAGCTCGGACAGGATCTCGTGCAGCTCGATCGGGTCGGGCGTGGTGAGCGAGGGCCGCGTCGGCCGGCCGGGGACGATGACGCCGAGCGTGCCGATCGAGGCCGCCTTGGCGCCGAGCCGCGTCCAGAGCTGGCGGGTGAAATCGGCGACCGAGGACTTGCCGTTGGTGCCGGTGACGGCAGCGACGGTCCCGGGCTGCTGGCCGTAGAAGCGCGCGGCGATGCGGGCGAGCCGGCGACGGGGCGCCGGGTCGGTGATGAGGGCGATGCGTTCGGCGCCCTCTGGAAGCCGGGTCCCCTCCGGTGCCAGCACGGCGACGGCGCCGGCCGCGAGCGCCTGGCCGACGAAGGTGCGGCCGTCCAGCTTGGTGCCGGGAAGGGCGGCGAACAAAAAGCCGGGGCCGACCCGGCGCGAGTCGGCGGCAAGGCCGATCACCGGCATCTCGGCAAAGCGGGCAAGGGCCGGATCCGGCCCGATGAGGTCAACGAGCCGCAACGCGCTTCTCCTCTTTCGTCTGCGGCTGGGAGTCGACCATGAGAAGGCGGCGGATTTCGGGCGTCTCTTCGGTCGGCGGCAGGCCGACCAGGGGGCCCATGCGCTGGACGATACGCCGCACGACGGGGGCGGCGACCCATCCCCCGGTGGCGAAGCCGAAACTCTTCTTCGTGCCCTTCGGCTCGTCGACCATGACGATGACGACGTAGCGCGGATCGTAGATCGGAAACGCCGCGATGAACGACGAGAGGCGGGCGCTCTTCTTGTAGCCGCCGCGGCTCACCTTCTCTGCCGTGCCGGTCTTGCCGCCGATCCAGTAGCCGGCGGCATCCGCCTTCTTGCCGGTGCCTTCCTCGACCACGAGGCGCATGAGGCGGCGCATACCGTCGGAGGTCGAGGCTTTGAGCACCTGGCGGCCGGGGGCCGGCTCGCCCTCTTTGCGCTTGAGCAGGGTCGGCGGATGCAGCACGCCGCCGTTGACCACCGTGGCGACGCCGGAGGCGAGGTGAATCGGCGTCACCGAGAGTCCGTGACCGAAGGCGATGGTAATGACGTTGATCGGCCGCCAGTCGCGGGGGTATCTGGGTTTGCCCAGCTCCGGCAGCTCGAGCTGCACCGGATCGAGCATGCCCATCTTCCGCATGAAGGACTTCTGGCCCTCGGCGCCCACTTCGAGGGCGATCTTCGCCGCGCCGATGTTGGAGGAATGCTTGTAGACCTCCGGCACGGTGAGCCAGCGCTTCTGTGCGTGGTCATCGTTGATGGCGAAGCGCGAGATGCGGATCGGCTCGCGCGCATCGAAGGAGGACCGCATGGTTGCGGTCCCGGCGTCCAGCGCCATGGCGATCGTGAAGGTCTTGAAGGTCGACCCCATCTCGTAGACGCCGAGCGTGTTGCGGTTGAAGCGGTTGTCGGCGGGCGCGGCGCCGGGGGCGTTGGGGTCGAAGTCCGGCAGCGACACCATCGACAGGATCTCGCCGGTACGCGCGTCCATGATCAGGCTGCTGCCGCCGATGGCGTTGAACTCGCCGATCGCCGTCTGCAGCTCCTGGCGGACGATGTGCTGCAGGCGGATGTCGATCGAAAGCTGGATCGGCTCGCGGCCGCCCTTGATCTTGGACTCGACCGCCTGTTCGACGCCGCCGAGGCCCTTGCCGTCGACGTCGGCAAATCCCACGGCATGCGCCATCAGGGAGCCATGCGGGTAGATCCGCTTGTCTTCGCGCTGGAAGTAGAATCCGGGAATGCCGAGGCGGTTGATCTCGTACTGCTGGCGCGGCGTCAGGTTGCGTCTGATCCAGACGAAGCTCCGACCCTCTACCGACAGCCTTGCTGCCAGGTCCGCAGATTTGATTTCCGGCAGGATGGTGGCGAGCTTGGTCGCCGCTTCGTGCGGATCGAGAATGTCGCGCGGGTCGGCGTAGAGCGACGCTGTCGGGACGCTGGTCGCGACCAGCGCGCCCGAGCGGTCGACGATGTCGGCGCGGTCGGCGGCGTAGCCGGCGGAGTCGTTGGCCCTCGGTAGCTCGAACTCGCGTGCTTCCATGGCCGGCTTCGAGGTGGCGAGATCGACCAGCCGCATGCCGACCACGGCGAAGGCGATGGCGAAAACGCCGGCGGTCAGCGTCAGGCGGCCGCGGCTCGACTCCAGAACCTGTTTCGCCGCCCCTTCCAGGCGCACGGCCCGGCTCGGCGGCGGCGCCACCGGCTGGGGTGCGCGGGGTCTGAAGGCGGCGAGGGTGGTCATGGCCCTCCGCTCAGCGCTGGGCGTGCGCGAGAAGTGTCCCATCGACGATCACGACGACGTCGCGCCCGGCCGGCTTCGCCGGGGCCGAGGCGCGGAGCTGGGCGAGGTCAATGGTGCCGAGCGAATGCTTGGCCTCGGCGACCTGCAGCTTGGTCGCGGGCTGGACCTTGACCGCGGGCTTGACCGGGGCGCTCGTGGCCTTGACCGGCGGCGCTGCCGGCGTCGCCACCTCGGCCTCGGCGACGACCGCGTGCAGGGGCCGCTCGGGGATTCCGGCGACCTTGCCGAACTGGGCTGGCGCGACCGGCGCCAGCTCCAGATGCCGGTTGGCGAGATCGGCGAGCCGGTCGGGGCGGTTGAGGAAGGCCCATTCGGCGTGGAGGACGTGGATCGCCTCCTGCTCAAGCTGGATCTGGCGGTTGAGGCGGGCGAGCCGCTCCTCCTTGGCCTGGACTTCGTATTTGAGCTGGTAGAGGCCGCAGCTGATCAGGATGGCGGCAATCAGCCAGAACAGGGTCGAGCGACGGATCATCGGCGTCACCTCGGTTGTTGCGCCGGCGCGGACGTGCGCTCGGCGGCACGCAGCCGGGCCGAACGGGCCCGGGAATTGCGGTCGATCTCGGCCGGCTGGGCGCGCACCGGCTTGCGCGAGAGAAGGCGGAAGGTCGGCTCGTGGCTACCATCGGTCTCCGGCAGGTGGCGCGAGGGGCGAGAGCCGGTCCCGGAGCGGGCGGCGAGGAAGGACTTCACCCGCCGGTCTTCGAGCGAATGGAAGGAGACGGCGGCGAGCCGCCCGCCCGGCGTCAGCAGCGTTTCGGCGGCGGCAAGCCCCCGATCGAGCTCGCCCAGTTCGTCATTGACCGCAAGTCGCAGCGCCTGGAACGTCCGGGTCGCCGGATCGATACCGTCGCCTGAGCGCGGGACGGCGCGGCGAACGACCGCGGCGAGTTCGCCCGTGGTGGCGAGCGGCCGGGCGGCGACGATGGCGCGGGCGACCCGCCGGGCGTGGCGTTCTTCTCCGAGATCGGAGATGAGGTCGGCGAGCTCGCCCTCGGGCAGGGTGTTGGCGAGGTCGGCGGCCGACGGGCCGGCCTTCTCCATCCGCATGTCGAGAGGGCCGTCGAAGCGGAAGGAGAAGCCACGCCCGGCCTCGTCGAGCTGGGGCGAGGAGACGCCGAGGTCGAGGGCGACGCCGTCGACCCGGGCGATGCCGTCGGCGCGTGCGACCTCGGCCATGTCGCCGAAGCGGGCTTGGCGAAGGGTGAGCCGACCGGGAAAGCGGGCGGCGAGATCGGCGCCGCGTGCGACCGCGTCGGGGTCACGGTCGATGCCGAGGACCCGGCAATCCGCCGATTCCAGCAGCGCCCGGGTATAGCCGCCGAGCCCGAAGGTGCCGTCGACGTAGATGCCGCCGTCCTTGGGCGCGAGTGCGGCCAGCACCTCGTCGAGTAGAACCGGGAGGTGGGCCGCGGCAGGGTTCGGCGTGCCGGTCATTTGCCGCCTCCCTCGCCCGGCCGCGACGTCGGCAGCGTCGTCTTCTGAATGCGGATGCGGTCGCGAGCCTCCGCCAAATGTCGGTCGAGCGCCCGTGGTTCCCAGATCTGAAAGGTGCTGCCGAAGCCGGCGAAGACCGCCTGTTCGGCGATGCCGGCATGGCCGAGCAGATCCTCGGGCAGCATCACCCGACCCTCGGGGTCGAAGGCGAGCTGATGGGAAACGGCGAAGATGCTGCCGAGGTCGTCGCGCCGGTCGGAGAACTGATCCAGCCGGTCATGGCCGTCGACCATCTTCGCCATGCGGTCGAAGCCGCAGCCCTCAAGCGCGGGGAGCTTGGGGTGCGGATAGACGACGATGCCGGCAAAGGATTGATCGGAAAGGGCGGCGCGGAACGGAGCGGGGACCGACACGCGGCCCTTCCTGTCGATTTTGTTCACGAACCGGGACAGGAATAGTCCCATGGACACCCCCGCCGGACCGACCGGACCGGCTTTTCGTCCCTGAACAGGCCGACCGGCACCGCGCCGGGGCGTGTTTGGGATGGTTTGGGATATCATGGGAATATATGGGCGTCAATGGGAGGCGCCTAGTAACATCATGGGAGAAGTCAATAATTTCAGGCTCATCCCAGGGATTGTGGGGGCTTGATGAGAGGAAACAAGCCCTTTGAATTTGTTGCTGGTATTCTTTACTTTTGTTCCTGTTATGTTCTTGTACGAAGAACTGGCGAGGAATGCCGCGCGGACAGATGAAACGGGGTCAGACGACCTGTAAGCCGGGTTCTGTCCCCGCCAATGGGCGGGGGACGACCATTCATCTGGGACGTCCGTCGCCGGACGCCTCGCGCGACCAACCCGGGCGGCGGCGCGGGAATGCGCCTCCCAGCGGTCTTTCGACCCTGGGCGGCCGCCCCTATTCGGTCTTGCTCCCGGTGGGGTTTGCCGTGCCGGGACCGTTGCCGGACCCGCGGTGCGCTCTTACCGCCCCGTTTCACCCTTGCCGGCGCATGCGCCGGCGGTCTGTTTTCTGTGGCACTTTCCCTGGGGTCGCCCCCGCCGGGTGTTACCCGGCACCGTATTCCCGTGGAGCCCGGACTTTCCTCCCGGCGCCCGAAGGCGCCGCGCGGCCGTCCAGCCGTCTGACCCCGGTCGTCCCATAAGCCTCCGGCGGCAGCGGCGTCAAGCGCGCCTGACTAATCGGCCTGGGCGTCGTCCTCGATGAAGTCCTCGAGGCCCTCGATGTCGATGAGCTCGAGCGAGCGGCTGCCGCGGGCTACCAGTTTGCGCTTCTCGAGCTCGCCAAGCGTCCGTGCCACCGTTTCCCGGGTGGTGCCGGCCGAGGCCGCGATCTCGCTCTGGGTCGGCGCCGGCTGCAGCTTGACGCGGCCGACATTGCCGCTGGTTCGGCCGCGCCCGGCGATCCTCAGAACCTCGTGCACGATTCGACCGGCCGCGGTCAGGCTGCGGAGGTCGTGGACGCGGACGTTGGCCCCGCGGATGGCTCTGGCCATCGCCTTCAAGAGGTTGAGCGCGAGGGTCGGGGTGTCGCGGAGGACCTGCAGGAAGTCCTGGGCCAGCAGGCTTGCGGTGACCGTGTCGGCGACGGCGATGACGCTGGCCGAGCGTGGGCCGCCGTCGATCGCCGCCATCTCGCCGACATGGCCGCCCGGGGTGATCTCGGCGAAGCCGATCTCGCGGCCGGACGAGGTGAATTGGACGACCCGGAGGCGTCCGCAGCGGACGGACAGCACCTCGTGGCTGTCGTCGTCCTGGTTTAGGACGACGGCACCCTTGGAATGGAGCTTCCACGCACAGCGCTGCTCGATTCGGCGGACGGCCTCGGAGGACACGCCCTTCAGCAGCTCAATCGATGCGAGCGACTTGTCGAAACCGCCCGACTTCAGGAACGTCTCGACGTCCATCGTCGTGCCCCCCTGGCGCCCGATGATGGGGCATTGCCGCGGGCCCTGTCTACCGGAGCATGCCTCTAGTACCCGCTATGCCTGAAGCGTGAGTCGTGATTCAAGGGGGCATGGCGAGAGGCATCCCTGAAGCGACCCCGATCATACTGAAGGAAGATGAGCGTGCCCGGCTCGAAGGGTTGGCGCGCTCGACGAAGACGGAGCACCGGTTGC
>SHVZ01000023.1 GCA_009694025.1 Alphaproteobacteria bacterium
AGGTCCAGGTGTCGAAGCCGCGCGAGCCGAACCAGTCCATCACCGAGGCCTCGGGTATGCCGTCGACCTGGAGATCGAAGGTCGGCCGGGTCGGCATCGACGAGCCGTGGACGAACAGGACGGTGCCGCGTCGCTCGCCGGCCGCCTTTTTCGCCCACAGGGCCAGATTCTTGCCGCCGGAGGTCGTCCAGTGCTCCTGGCCCTCGGTCCGCGTCGTCGCCCTGGTGTCCATGCAAGTCGATCCCGTCAGAAGAGGTGCGTGGCGTTGCGAAGCGCCGGCGACAGCTGGCCGAGCAGCGAGGGTGGCCAGGGCAGATGCAGCAGCTTGTGGAACAAGAGGTAGGCGGCGGCGAACAGGCCGCCGCCGACGGCGAGCGACGGAAGCCACCGCTCGCCCGAGCCGAACCGCATGTAGCCGACCATGAACAGGAAGATGGCGGGCAGCAGTCCGACGACCAGTCCGGCGGCCAGCAGGAAGGCGAGCCAGCCGAAGGCGACCGCGGCCCGTATCGCGACGGTGCGGTCGTCGAGACCCTCGAAGCTGCTCTCGATGTCCATAATCCGGCTGGCCTCCGGCTGTATCGCGCCGCTCGGCACGGTTCGCCCGACCACGGTCGCGCCGAGCTGGAGGACGGCGCAGACGAAGCCGAAGGCGCTGATGATCTGCGGCACGATGCGCGCGCCGAAGTCCCAGTCGTAAGAAGTCGCCAGGACGTAGCCGAAGAACAGGACGAAGAAGGCGGTGAACCAGGTGGAGGGCTTCCTCAGGCTCTCCGGCTGAAGGGAGAAACCGCTGAGATCGATACGGCGCTTCTCCTTACGCGCCTTCAGGAACGGCCGGACGAGGCCGAACAGGGTGAGAGCGAGGATTCCCATCACGATCGGGCGGAGCAGGAAGTCGGCGCCGTATGCCTGCACCGAAATGAACATGTAGCGCTCGACGATCTCGCCGAGCACCACGCCGAGGATCAGCGGCGGGCGCGGCCAGCCATGCCGCTTCATGATCCAGCCGAGCGCGCCGCCCACCAGCAGGACGTAAATATCGCCCCAGTCGCTCGAGCCCTGGAAGGCGCCGACATAGATCACCGCGAGCACCGCCGGCACCAGGATGCTGGGGCGGATCAGCACGATGCGGGCGAGCTGGTTGGCGAAGAGGAAGCAGATGCCGGCGCCGAGCACGTTGGCCAGCGCCACGCTCCACACCATGGCGTAGGTGAGGTCGAGCCGCTTGGTCAGCATGTCCGGGCCGGGCACGATGCCCTGCATCAGGAACATGCCGAGCAGGATCGCCATGCCGGCCGAACCGGGCACGCCGAAGGCGACGGTCGGCATCAGCGCGCCGCCCTCGCGGGCGTTGTTCGAGCTCTCCGAGGCGATGACGCCGCGGATGTCGCCTCGCCCGAAGGTCTCCGACGCACCCTTCTCGGTCCGCGCCGCGTGGCCGTAGGCGACCCAGTCGATCACCGAGGTGCCGATGCCGGGGACGGTGCTGAGGAGGGTGCCGATGGCGGAGCAGCGCAGCAGCAGGAACTTGTTCTGGAAGACGTCGCGAACGCCCTGCCATTGCCCTGCGGCCGTCGCCTTCATCATCTCGCTCCGCACCATCGCGGTGCGGGCGATCGCCATGTCGACCAGCTCGGGAATGGCGAAGACGCCGAGCGCGATCGGCACCAGAGGGATGCCGTTCCAGAGATAGACCGTGCCGAAGGTCCAGCGCATGGTGCCGGAATAGTCGTCCTCGCCGACCAGAGCGATGACGACGCCGAAGGCGGCAACGGCGAGGCCCTTGAACAGCGCGCCGCCGCTCAAGGCCGCCGCCAGCGACAGCCCGAAGAGGCAGAAGGCCAGCAGCTCCGGCGAGCCGAACGCCAGCACGACCGGTCTCAGCACCGGGATGCTGATGCCGAGCAGGAATGCACCGAAGATGCCGCCCAGCATCGAAGCCATGAACGAGGCACCGAGGGCGCGGCCGGCCTGGCCCTGCTTGGCGAGCGGATAGCCATCGAGAACGGTGGCGGCACAGCCGGCGGAGCCGGGGACGCCGAACAGCACGGCGGGAATGGTGTCGCCGGTGTTGTTGACCGAGGCCAGGCCCAGCATCATCGCCAGCGCCGCATACGGGTCCATGCTGTAGGTGAACGGCAGCAGCATGGTCAGCCCGACCACGCCGCCGATGCCTGGGATAATGCCGAGGACCAGCCCGCAGAGCACGCCGAAGAACAGGAACATCAGCCGCGCCGGGTCCATCAGGATGCCGAAGGCGTGGAGGGCGGCGCCGAGCAGATCCTGCTCCACCTGGCAATCTCCTCTGGAAGGACGGGGCGGCGGGGGACGAAGAGGAAGCCGCTCCCGGAGAACCCGGGAGCGGCGGAACGATGGCTAGCGGGCCTTGCTCAGGACCTGCTCGGAGAGCGCGATCACGTCCGCCGGGGTTTCGGCCAGCCCCTTGATGATGGCGGCGTATTCTTGCCAGTTTCTGTGGTTCATCGGGAAGCCGTGCTTCGCCAGGTCGGCCGTGAACGGACCCTCCTTGATCATCGCATCGAAAGCGGCGCGCAACGCCGCCACCCGGTCGGCCGGCACGCCGGGAGGTGCGGTCAGGCCGCGGGCGATCGCGTTGTTGCCGGCGAGGAACATGAAGACCTTCTTCTGCTCGTCGGTCTTGGCGAGATCGACCAGGGTCGGGACGTTCGGAAGATCGGGATCGCGCTCGGCGCCGATCTGGAGCACGACCCTCGCCCCTTCGCCCCTTCCCCATTGCGGGTGGCGTTCCTTGATCGAGAGCCAGGACGACAGCTTGCCGTGCAGCTCTCCCCGCTCCATGGCGAGGTCGGTCTCGGCGCCGCCGTCGTATCCCAGGATGATCTTGATCTTCGTTCCGACGTAGTGGTTCAGCATCGCCACGGTCTGAAAGCCGTAGTCCGACCGCTCCCGGGTGCCGGCGAGGATCGGCTTGACCTTCATCTCGTCCAGGGTTTTGGCCGGCGCGCGGTCGTCGACCACGAAGGCGCCGTTCAAGCCGGCGATCAGGCCGATGGGATGGAATTTGAGCACGTCGAACTGGATGCCCTTGGCTTTCGAGGCCTGGAGATCCGGCATGCTCTGGCTGAGGAGGTTGATCACCGATCCGTCCTGGGCCGCGACGTTTGCCATGTAGTTGGTCGCCTTGACGCCGCCGGGCATGATCTGCAGCACGATCGAGGGACGCCCGGGTATGTGCTTGGGCATGTGCTGCGCCAGCAGCTGCGCCGCCAGGCCATAGGTGCCGCCGGCGCTCGACGGCACGTTGATAGTGATCGTGCTGCCCTTGTAGAACTTCTCGACGGCGTCCTGGGCTGGGGCCGGCGAGGCGGCCAGGGCCAGGACGGCGACGACGGCCAAACCGAAAGCTTTCATTGTCGTTCTCCCTCCACGTGCGTTAGCGGTGCGCGGCAGCCGCCGTCTGCCGGCCCGATGTATCCTTCGGCTGGTTCGCCTCCCGCCACCTGCGGAGGAAACCGGATGTGCCGCCGAGCTCGACGAGATCCCGCAGCGCCTCCGGAACCGGCTCGAAGGTCCGGCCGGTGCCGCGGCTCCGGTTGGCGAAGGCGCCGGTCGAGAAGTCGACCTCGACCTCGTCGCCGTCCTCGACCAGGTCGAGAACGCCGGGGCAGCGGTCGAGCACGCGAAGGCCGCAGCCGAGCGCCGCGCGGTAGCCGAGGAACGGCATGGACTCGGTCAGGAGTCCGAGGCCGAGCGCCTGCATGGCGATGTAGCCGTTCATCTTCGGCCCCATGCCGAAGTTGCGCCCGGCGACGATGACGTCGCCGGGCTTCGCCTTCTCGTGAAATCCCGGGCGCAGCTCCTCGAACAGGTGAGGGACCAGGTCCTTCGGATCCATGTAGCGCCCGGCGACCAGCCAATTCGGGATCACCGGCCGGGATGTGGGATGTCGTGGCCGAACTTGTGGCAGCGGCCGGCGAGGTGCCACTCAAAGTCGCTCATGCCGCGGCTCCCTTCGGCGCGAACGCCTGGAAGTCGCGGGGGTCGGTGATGTGGCCGGTGACCGCCGAGGCGGCGACCGTTGCCGGGCTCGCGAGGTAGAGCTCGGCGTCCTTGGCGCCGAAGCGGCCGATGGCGTTGTCGGCGGCAGTCGAGATCGAAACCTCGCCCGAATGGACCGGACCCATCTTGCCGCCGGAGCAGATGCCGCAGCCGGCCGGCATCACCATCGCTCCCGCCTCGACGAACACCTGCATCAGCCCGTCGGTCTGCATCCGCCTCGTGTTGATCTCCGATCCCGGCACCACGAACAACCGGACGCCCCGAGCCACGCGGCGGCCCTTCAGCAGCCCGGCGGCCACCACCAGGTCCTCGTACATGCCGGAGCCGCAGGAGCCGATGAACGCGTGGTTGATGGCCGTTCCTACCATGGTCGAGATGTCGACGCCGCGATCGACCCCACCGGTCATGACGACCTGCGGCTCGATCTCCGAGAGGTCGAGGGTGAGATCGGCCTCGAACTCGGCATCCGGGTCGCTGAAGACCGGCTCGAACGGCCGCTTCGCCCGCGCTTTGGCCGCGGCGACGATCGCCGCCGTGGGCGGGATGAAGACGCCGATCGCCCGCATCTCCGTCGGCGAGCTGCAAAGCGCAATGCGCTCGTCTAGGCTGAACGGGTCCAAGTCGCCGGCGAGCTCGAGCACGCGGTAGTCGAGGTCGATGCCGCGCCGGGCCAGGTCCTGGACGATCCTAAAGCCGACGTCGCGACCGAACACGCCCGGCTTCGTCCGGCCGCGGAGGGTCAGGCGGATCGACGCAGGGACCTTGGTCCACAGCGTGCCGGTCGCCAGCACCGTCGCGATCTCCGTGCCGACACGGAGGCCGACGGCGCCGATGCCGCCGGCATTGGTGCAGTGGCGGTCGTTGTCGAAATAGAAGGTGCCGGGGCCGACGATCCCGGATTGGATCGGGAAGATGTGCCCGTGTCCGCCCTGTCCGACGTCGAAGAAGTTCTGGATACCCCATTCCTCGACGATCCGGCGGATCTGGGTGCCGCGTTCGGCGGCGCGGGGCGAGGTGTAGACGACGTCGTGGTCGGTGACGAAGTAGACGCGGGCGGGATCGAACACCCGGTCGATGCCGACGGCATCGAGCTCGGCCTTCGAGGAGACGACGAGGCCGTCATGGACGATTACCAGGTCCGGCTGCGGAAACACGATGTCCCCCGGGCGGACGCGGTCACGTCGGCTCGCTCGGGCGAGAATCTTTTCCGTCGCCGTCATGCCCATCAGGAACTCTGCCGGATCGCCGGTGCGCTGAGCATCGACCAGTCAGCGCGCGAACGAGCATAAAGGCTAGTGGCGGTGTTTCGCATAGTCAACGCGGGGCCACGGTCGCGCTAAACGGGTGTATCTCGGCCGGTGGTCGATGATTTTCCGATCGGCGCCGGAGGACTATGCTGGCGCCCGATGAAGAGGAAGGCTCGGAAACACACGCAATCCAGCGAGCGATGCCGATGACCTGGTCGATCATCGCCAAGGCCCCCGACACGGGTGCCTACGGCGTCGCCGTCGCGACCCGGTCGCTGGCGGTCGGCGGCCTGGTTCCCCACGGTGCCGGCCGCATCGGCGCGATCGCCGCCCAGGCCCGGGTCAACCCGCTCTGGGGCGTCGACGGGCTCCGCTTCCTCGCCGAGGGCCGCAGCGCCCACGAGGTCGTGGAGATCGTCACGCGAGCGGATGAAGGCCGGGCCAAGCGACAACTACACGTGATCGACGCCCGGGGCCAGGTCTTCGCCCATACCGGCGGCGACTGCGTCGGCTGGGCCGGGCATGCGGCCGGCGACGGCGTCTCGGTCGCCGGCAACATGCTGACCGGGCCGGCGGTGGTTCAGGCGACGTTGCGGGCCTTCCAGGAGAAGGCCGCCCTGCCGTTCGCCGAGCGGCTCATTGCCGCGCTCGATGCCGGCCAGGCCGCCGGCGGCGACAAGCGGGGGCGGCAGTCGGCGGCGATCAAGGTCTGGGGCGGCGAGCCCTATCCTATCCTCGACCTCCGCACCGACGACCATCCGGAGCCGCTGGCCGAGCTCCGCCGGCTCTACGACCTCGCCCAGGACCGTTATGTGGCGATTGCGGCCGCGATGGCGACGCGAATGAATCCGTTCGGCGTCTACGACACGGCGGAGCGGGACCGGATGATCGCCGCGCATCTCGGCAAACGGCCGGGCGGCGGCGCCTAGCGGGCGGGGGCCTCGACCTGCGCGTAGAGGGCCGTGGGCGCGCCCCGCATGGCGGCCCATTCCTTGTCGCCGTAGGAGAAGTGCCACCATTCGCCGTTGAACGGAGCGAAGCCGGCGCCGACCATGACCGTGCGCAGCCGCAGGCGGTTCTGCTGCTGGACCTCGGTGAGGCCATCGGAAAAGGTGTGCAGCGTCGGCGAGGTGAAGTCGCCGTAGGCGCCGCCCATGTCGGCATATCGGCCATCCTCGACGATGGTCACATCGACCGCTCCGCCGGTCGGATGGCCGGCGACGTCCGGCACCGCGACATGCAAGTGAACGAATTCGATCAGCTCATCGCCCCTCAGGGTCGGATGCTTCGCGCCGAACTCCCGGGTGTAGCGTTCGAATCCGGCCTTCTGAACCGCCAGGGAGCGGTAGGCGCACCAGACGTGGAGGCCGCTGCGATCGCTCGTCCGTCGAAGCATCCTGCCGGCATCGAGCAGGCGGTGGAGCGCGCCGGCGCGAATCCAGGGGAACCGGAGATCGTCGGTCGCGACGGCCGCCTCGGGATAGGCGCGCATCGGGACCAGCGGCTCCCCGACATCTAAGACCGGTACGGTCGCCAGCTCGCGATAGGTGAAGATGCGCCGGTCGTGCAGCATGTCGTCGCCGGTCGTCGATCCCGTCATGTCAGCCGCCGGCGATGCCCTGGGCGTTGACATAGAGCGCGTAGAGTCCGTGGCTTGCCGCCATGAACAGGCGGTTGCGGTGGCGACCACCGAAGCAAACGTTGGCGCAGCGCTCCGGCAGATCGATGTGTCCGATCGGCTTCCCCGAGGGCGAGAACACGCGGACGCCGTCGAGGTCGGGGCTACCCATGCCCCAACCGCACCAGAGATTGCCGTCGACGTCGACGCGGAAGCCATCGGGCGAGCCCCCGGCCCCCGCATCGATCAGCACCTTGCCCTTGCCGAGCTTGGCCCCGCCCGACGTGACCTCGAAGGCGCGGATGGTCCGGGTCGGCTCGTCGCGCGAGGCGACCACGTAGAGGATCTTCTCGTCGGGCGAGAAGGCGAGGCCGTTGGGGCCGGGAACGTCGTCGACCATCACCGCGAGCTTCCCGGTCTCGGCGTCGAGGCGATAGACCGCCGGTTTGTTCTCGGACTCGTCCTTATGCCCCTCGTAGTAGCCGAGGATGCCGAACAACGGGTCGGTGAACCAGATCGCGCCGTCGGAGGCCACGACGACGTCGTTCGGCGAGTTGAGCTTGCGCCCGCCATAGGCGTCGGCCAGCACGGTCAGGGCGCCGTCGTACTCGGTGCGGGTGACGCGGCGGGAATCGTGCTCGCATGTGATCAGGCGGCCCTGGCGGTCGCGGGTATTGCCGTTGGCGTTGTTCGACGGCTTCCGGAACGCGGACACTGCGCCGGTCTCCTCGTCCCAGCGGAGGATCCGGTTGTTGGGGATGTCGCTCCACAGGAGGAAGCGGCCGTCGCCGAACCACACCGGGCCTTCCGCCCAGCGGCAGCCCGTGTACAGGCGCTCGACCGAGGCGAGCGCCAGCCGGTACTTGCCGAATTCCACATCCAGCACGCGCACCGCCGGATCGGGATAGCGCTCATTCGGCTGCCACATCGTCTTGTCTCCTGTTCGGGGAATTCCGTCGGATATCGGTGTCGCTTGCAGGGAGAGGCGGCCGGGGGGACCGTGCCCCGGACCACGATCATCGGATGTTCCCATGGACTATGTCACGCTCGGCAGGACGGGACTCAAGGTCGGCGTCGCCGGTCTCGGCTGCGGCGGCTTCAGCCGGCTCGGCCTCGGCACCGGCAAGACCGAGGCCGAAGCCGTCGCGCTGGTGAAGCGCGCCGTCGATCTCGGCGTCACCCTGTTCGACACCGCCGCCGCCTACGGCACCGAGGCGGTGGTCGGCGAGGGCCTGGCCGGCGTCCGCGACCGTGTCGTCATCACCACGAAGGCGAATATCCTCGACGGCGACAAGCGTCTTGGCCCCGACAAGGCGGTCGCCAGCCTCGACAACTCGCTCCGCCTCCTGCGCACCGACCATGTCGACGTCTTCCAGCTCCATGGCGTCCGCGCCGCCGACTACGACTACGCGGTGGAGACGATCGTGCCGGCGCTCCGACGCGAGCAGGCGAAGGGCAAGTTCAGGTACCTCGGCCTCACCGAAGGGGCGGCCAGGGACCATCGCGCCGAGATGCTCGGCCGCGCCGTCAAGGACGATCACTGGGACACCGCGATGCTGGCCTTCCACATGATGCATCAGCATGCCCGCAAGGCGGTGCTGCCCGGGACCATGGCGAAGAAGATCGGCACGCTGGTGATGTTCGCCGTCCGCAACATCTTCGCCAGGCCCGAGCGCGTGTCGGCGGCGATGAAGGAGCTGGCGGCGGCGGGGAAGGTGCCGCAGTCGCTGGCGGACACGCCGGAACCGCTGGGATTCCTCCTCCATGAGGGCGGCGCCTCGAGCCTGACCGATGCCGCCTACCGCTTCGCCCGTTACGAGCCGGGGGTCGATGTCGTGCTGTTCGGCACCGGCGACGCGAAGCACATGGAGGCGAACGTCGCCTCGCTGCTGAAGCCACCGTTGCCGGCCGCTGACCGCCAGCGGTTGATCGACCTGTTCGGCCATCTCCTCGGCGTCGGGCTCGTCGGCGCCGCGCCGCCGCAAGCGAAGGCGGGATAACGCCGACCTATCGTAGCGCCTGCGCGAGAACGCGGGCGATGTGGACGGCTTTGCGGCCGCTGCCGTCGGCGATCTGATGGCGGCAGGAGGTGCCGTCGGCGACCAGCAGCGCGTCGGGACCGCCCGAGCGGATCGCCGGCAGCATCGTCAGCTCCGCCATCTTCATCGAGACGTCGTAGTGCTTGGCCTCATAGCCGAAGGCGCCGGCCATGCCGCAGCAGCCGGACTCGATCGCCTGCACGTCGAGCCCGGGAATCTGCTTGAGCAGCGTCAGGGTCGGCTTGAAGGCATCGAAGGCCTTCTGGTGGCAGTGGCCATGCACCAGGGCCCGATTCTGGGGGATCGCCCGCAGCGCCAGCCGGCCGCGCCCCGCCGCCTGCTCGCGGACAAGAAACTCCTCGAACAGCATCGTCCGGCCGGCGAGCCGTCGGGCGTCCTCGCCCGGCAGCAGCGCCTCGACCTCGTCGCGCAGCGTAAACAGGCAGGAGGGTTCCAGTCCGACGATCGGCAGCCCCTCGGCGACGTGGGGACGCAGCGCCTCGATCATCCGTCGGGCTTCGGTGCGCGCCTCCTCGACCAACCCGGCTGCCAGAAACGTACGGCCGCAGCAGAGCGGCGGGCCCGACTCCCCGCCGGCGATGACGACCTCATAGCCGGCGGCCCGGAGCACGGCGATCGCGGCATGGGCGTTCTCCGGCTCGAACCACCGGTTGAAGGTGTCGACCAGCAGGACGACCCGGGGCGCGCCGGGGCGCGTCGTGGGGCCACCATCCAGCGCCGTGCGGAACGGCCGGGGGCTCCAGGCGGGCAGCGAACGCCGTGCGCTGAATCCGATCCAGCGCTCGGAAAGCCATGCCAGCGCCGGCACTCTGTCGCGGAGGGCGAGCAGGCCGCGGAGCTTCGAGGCGAAGGGGGCATAACGCGGCAAGTAGGCGACCAGCCGGTCGAACAGCCTGAGGCCGTGGCGGCGGCGGTAGTGGTTGAGGAACTCCGTCTTCATCCGCGCCATGTCGACGCCGGTCGGACACTCGCGTTTGCAGCCCTTGCAGCCGACGCAGAGGTCCATGGTCTCGTAGAGCGCGTCCGAGGTCAGGGCGTCGCGGCCAAGCTGACCGGAGAGGGCGAGGCGGAGCGTGTTGGCGCGGCCGCGGGTCAGGTGCTGCTCGTCTCCGGTGGCGCGGAAGGACGGGCACATGACGCCGGCATCGAACTTCCGGCAATGGCCGTTGTTGTTGCACATCTCGACCGCGCCGGCGAAGCCGCCGGGTTCGGGCCAGGCGAGCGCCGGGGTGAACGGCGCCGGCTGGTAGCGGGGGCCGAAGCGGAAGAGGCGCCGGTCGTCCATGCGGGACGGGCGGACGATCTTGCCGGGGTTCATCAGCCCCTTGGGGTCGAAGAGGTCCTTGATCTCCTCGAAGGCGCGGGTGAGGCGCGGGCCGAAGAAAGGCGCAATCCATTCCGAGCGCACGAGCCCGTCGCCGTGCTCGCCCGAATAGGCGCCCTTGTATTCGCGGACGAAGGCGGCCGCCTCCTCGGCGATCGCCCGCATCTTCTTCGGCCCCTCCTCGGTCTTCATGTTGAGGATGGGCCGCACGTGCAGGCAGCCGACCGAGGCGTGCGCGTACCAGGTGCCCTTGGTGCCGTGCTTCTCGAACACCTCGGTCAGGCGTCGTGTGTATTCGGCGAGATGCTCCAGCGGCACCGCGCAATCCTCGATGAAGCTGACCGGCTTCCCGTCGCCCTTCATCGACATCATGATGTTGAGGCCGGCCTTGCGGACCTCCCAGATATCCCGTTGCAGACCCGGATCGGTCACCTCGACCACGCCGCCCGGCAATCCGAGGTCGCCGAGGAGGGCGACGAGGTCCTTGAGCCTGGCGACCTCCGCGTCGCGGTCGTCGCCGGCGAACTCGACCAGGAGGATGGCCTCCGGCTCGCCCTTGAGGAACGTCGCGACGGTGCCGGCGAAGGCCGGGTTCAGGCGCGCCAGCTCGATCATCGTGCGGTCGACCAGCTCGACCGCCGTGGGGCCGAGGCCGACGATATGCCGGGTCAGGTCCATCGCCTGGTAGAAGGTCGGGAAGTGGCAGACGCCAAGGGCGCGATGCCGGGGCAGCGGCGCGAGCTTCAAATGGAGGCGCCGCGAGAAGGCCAGCGTGCCTTCCGATCCCACCAGCAGATGGGCGAGGTTGTGGCCCTCCGGGCGCACGGTCTCCAGATTATAGCCGCCGACCCGGCGCAGCAGCTTCGGGTAGCGCGCCTCGATTTCCTCGGCTTCGCGGGCGGCGATGTCGCGGATGCGCCCGGCGATGTCGACCAGGCGGGAGGGGCCTGAGAGCCCGGCCAGGTTGCCGCCGATCTCGCCGAAATAGGCCTGGGTGCCGTCGGCGAGCACGGCGTCGATGCCGAGCACGTTGTGCACCATGTTGCCGTAGCGGATCGAGCGCGAGCCGCAGGAGTTGTTGCCGGCCATGCCGCCGATGGTCGCCTGGGCGCTGGTCGAGACGTCGACCGGGAACCAGAGGCCGTGGGGCTTGAGGAAGGCGTTCAGATGGTCGAGGACCACGCCCGGCTGGACGGTGACGCTCGCCGCCTGCTTGTCGAAGCCGATGATTTGGTTGAGGTGGCGGGCGGCGTCGAGGACCACCGCCTCGCCGACGGTCTGGCCGCATTGGGAGGTGCCGGCGCCGCGCGGCAGTATCGGGACGCCTTCGTCGGCGGCGATCGCGATGGCGGCCGCGGCGTCCGCCTCGTCGACGGGGATCACCACGCCGATCGGGTCGATCTGATAGATCGAGGCGTCGGTGGCATAGCGCCCGCGGCTGGCCGCGTCGAACAGGACCTTGCCGCGGAGCTCGCGCCGGAGCCGCGCCTGCAGCCGTGATCCGGCTCCGGTTCCGCCCCGCGTCTCGATCCCCATGATGCGCCTTTCTCCCGATCCGGCCCGGCCTTAAGATTACAGCCCACGTCGAGAGAGCGGAACCTCGCCATGTTCAAGCTGAGCAACGCCCCGAGCGGCCGGCATTTCCTGCAGATCCCCGGGCCGACCAACGTGCCGGACCGCGTGCTCCGCGCCATCGATCACCCGACCATCGACCACCGCGGGCCCGAATTCGGGGCGCTCGGCCGCAAGATCCTCTCCGAGATCAAGGCGATCTTCCAGACCCGGGGCGACGTGGTGATCTACCCGGCCTCCGGCACCGGGGCGTGGGAGGCGGCGCTGGTCAACACGCTCTCGGCCGGCGACCGGGTGCTGATGTTCGAAACCGGGCACTTCGCCGCCCTCTGGCGCGAGTTGGCCGAGCGGCTCGGGCTCACCGTCGACTTCGTTCCCGGCGACTGGCGCCACGGCGTCGATCCCAAGCTGGTCGAGGCGAAGCTGGCCGAGGACCGCGGCCACGCGATCAAGGCGGTGATGGCCGTCCACAACGAGACCTCGACCGGGGTCGCGAGCCGGATCGGCGACGCCCGCCGCGCCATCGATGCCGCGCATCATCCGGCCCTGTTCATGGTCGACACCATTTCCTCGCTCGCCTCGATCGACTACCGCCACGACGAATGGGGCGTCGACGTCACCGTCGCCGGCTCGCAGAAGGGCCTGATGCTGCCGCCCGGATTGTCGTTCAACGCCATCAGCGCCAAGGCGCTCGCCGCGCACAAGACCGCGAAGCTGCCGCGGAGCTACTGGGATTGGAGCACGATGCTGGCGGCGAACAAGACCGGCTACTTCCCGTATACGCCGGCGACCAACCTCCTCTACGGCCTCAACGAGGCGATCGAGATGCTGCTGGAGGAAGGTCTCCCGAACGTGTTCGCCCGGCATGACCGCCATGCCGAGGCGACAAGGCGGGCGGTCCGCGCCTGGGGGCTCGAGCTCCTCTGCGTCAACCCGGCGGAATACTCGAGCTCGCTCACCGCGGTCCTGATGCCGGCCGGGCACAATGCGGATGAGTTCCGGAAGAAGACGCTGGCCGCCTACGATCTCTCGCTCGGCGCCGGCCTGACCAAGGTCGCCGGCAAGGTGTTCCGCATCGGCCACCTCGGCAGCTTCAACGACCTGATGCTGATGGGCACGCTCGCCGGCGTCGAGATGGGGCTGGCGCTGGCGGCGGTTCCCCATTCGGCCGGCGGCGTCCAGGCGGCGATCGACTTCCTCGCCGGCAAGGCGGAAAAGGCCGCGGGAGCGCCGAAGCGCTCGGTCGCCTGAAGGCCTACTTCATCTCCGCGATCATCGCCGGCGCGAGAAGTCCGGCCAGAACCTTCGCCCGCTCGACCTCCTTCTTTCCGTACATGCCCTGGACGCCGGAGAGCGCGAGCGTGCCCAGCCGCCGGCCGCCGGCGGAGATCGGCGCGTTCAGGATGGCGGTGATGCCGAGCGAGAAGATCAGCTCGTAGTCGAAATAGGTGCGCTTGACCGCGGCCTTGTCCGGCGCCACGAACACTTGGCCCTTTTCCAGTTTCCGCTGGTTGACGGAGGCAGGGTCGATCGGCTTCCGGCCGCCGACCGGATAGGACTTCCGGTTGCTGGTGTGGACGCGCTCGACCTGCTTGTCGGCCTCGACGTATCGGAGGATGGTGAACATGGTGAAGCCGCAGACCTCCTTCGCCAGCTTCTCGACCGCCTTGTAGACCTTGGCGCGGTCGCCCTTCATGCTGAGGGCCATGACCTTGGTCACGTCCTTGACGGTCAGGTCGCGTTTCTTGGGTTTCATCGTCTTCCTCATCTGACTCTTTCGATGGCGACCGCTGCTTCCGGCGGTGCGGTGGGCAGCGGAGGTTGCGGGATGCGTTCAGGCACGAGGCCCTTGGCGTAGAAACGGAGCACGACCAGGAGGGCCGCCGCGATCAGGAACTCGCGGAGCGCCGCCCCCTGGACCGCCGAGAGGCCCGGCACCCACGGAATGACGAACCGGGTCGACTCCAGGAAGAAGACCACCACCACCGCGCCGACGACGGCGCCGATGCCCGTTGCCGTCAGGAGCCCCACTTGCGCCGCCCCATATAGGCTTCCTGGACCGCCGGGTTCGCGGCCATCTCCTCGAAGCTGCCCTCGGCGAGGTGCCGGCCCTCGGCCAGGACGACGACGTGGTCGCAAAGCCGCGCCACCATGTCCATGTGGTGCTCGATCAACAGGATGGTGATGCCGTCGGCGACCAGGGCCTTCAGGTGCTCGCCGATCTCGCGGGCGAGCGTCGGGTTGACGCCGGCGACCGGCTCGTCGAGCAGGATCAGCTTCGGTTCGGTCATCAGCGCGCGGCCGATCTCCAGCAGCTTCTTCTGGCCGCTGGAGAGGTCCGAGGCGGGGTTACGGATGACCTGGAGGAGGTTGAGGCGGCGTGCGACGGCGACGGCGCGCTCGATCAGCACCTCCTCGCGAGCGAGCGCCCGCGGCAGGCGGAGCAGGGCCGGCAACATGTCCTCGCCCGGCTGGTTCGAGCCGTAGAGCAGGAGATTGTCGAGGACCGAGAGCCGGGGTAGGCCGCGGGCGATCTGGAAGGTGCGGACCAGGCCCAGGCGGGTGATCTGGTCCGGCCGGAGCCCGGCGATGTCGTGTCCGTCGAACACGATCCGGCCCCGGTCGGGCGGGATCACGCCGGTGATGCAGTTGAACAGGGTCGTCTTGCCGGCGCCATTGGGGCCGATCAGCCCGGTGATCCGCCCGGCCTGAACCTCGAGGTCGACGCCCGTGAGCGCGTGGACGCCGTAGAAGCTGCGCTCGACCCGGGCAACCTCGAGAAGCGCCATGCAGGGTCAGCGCCGCGAGGCGAGGAGGCGCATGCCGGCCAGCATCCAGAGCGCGCCGCCGAGGCCGAAGACGCCGTTGTAGATCATGCTGCGCATCATGTTGGCGAGGATGAAGCCGTTGCCGAGCGGCTGGCCGCGCAGCGGCGCCAGGACGAACCAGTTGAAGGTCGAGATCACGAGGCTGCCGAAGACGAGGCCGGCGAGGGCCAGGCCGATCCCGCTTCGCGCCGCCGCCGGCAGCCGGGTCGAGACGAGGGCGAAAACGGTGAGCCATACGCCGCCCCAGAAGGCCAGGGAGATGAACTGCGGCACCCCCAGCGGGGCCACGGCGCGCATGGGGTAGGGCGGATTCGGCGCCAGACCGATCAGATGGGCGATGCCGATCGTCCCCTGATGGAAGGTCAGGACCGACAGGAAGCCGGCGACGAAGCCGATCGCCAGCCACGTCGGCAGCGAGATCGGGGTTGCGGGCGCATCGAGGGTTTCGGTCATGGTCATTCCCCTGTAAGGCAGCGGAGCGGCAACCGTCGCTGCCCGACCATCGCACACTGACATCGGACCCGACGCCCGACAAGCCCGGCCGGCGCCTGCACGGGGGCCTGTTTCTCGGCTTTAGCGTTCCGGTTGCCGTGGGGCGGGGAGCCGGCGAAGATTGATCATCGGGGATGACCGGGAGGCGTGGGTAATGTCGGTTCTGCCGTCCTACGACCACGGGACCTCGCCGATCAAGCTGATCGGCGAGACGATCGGCCAGCACTTCGACCGTGCGGTTGCTACCCACGGTGGGCGGGACGCGCTGATCGTCCGCCATCAGGGACTGCGCCTGAGCTATCGGGAGCTCGGTCGGCGGGTCGACGATCTCGCCGCCGGTCTGCTCGCGCTCGGCCTCGAGCCAGGGGACTGCATCGGCATCTGGTCGCAGAACTGCGCGGAGTGGGCGCTGACCCAGTTCGCGACGGCGAAGGCCGGCCTCATTCTCGTCAACATCAACCCGGCCTATCGGCGGACCGAGCTCGAATACGCCCTCAACAAAGTCGGCTGCAAGGCGCTGGTGACCTCGCCGGCGCTGAAGACCAGCGACTATCTGGCGATTCTCAACGATCTGATGCCGGAGCTGAAGACGGCGACGCCGGGCAAGCTGAAGGCGGCGAGGATCCCCGAGCTCCGCACCGTGATCCGGCTCGGCCGCGAACGGACGCCGGGCACGCTCAACTTCGACGACGTGGCGAGCTCGGGCGGCAACGCCGAGCGTGCGCGCCTGGCCGAGCTGGCCGGGACCCTGCAGTTCGACGATCCCATCAACATCCAGTTCACCTCGGGCACCACCGGGTTCCCCAAGGGCGCCACGCTCACCCATCACAACATCCTCAACAACGGCTACTTCGTCGGCGAAGCGATCCGGCTCACGCCCGAGGACCGCCTCTGCATCCCGGTGCCGCTCTACCACTGCTTCGGCATGGTGATGGGCAATCTCGGCTGCGTCACACATGGCGCGGCGATGGTCTACCCGGCCGAGGTGTTCGACCCGCTCTCGGTGCTGCAGACCGTCGCCGAGGAGCGTTGCACCGCGCTCTATGGCGTGCCCACCATGTTCATCGCGCTGCTCGACCATCCGGAGTTCGCCCGCTTCGATCTTTCCAGCCTCAGGACCGGGATCATGGCGGGATCGCCCTGTCCGATCGAGGTGATGAAGCGGGTGATCGACCGCATGCACATGCGCGAGGTGACCATCGCCTACGGCATGACCGAGACCTCGCCGGTCTCGACCCAGAGCGCGGTCGACGATCCGCTGGATCGTCGTGTCTCGACCGTCGGGCGGACGCAGCCACATATCGAGGTCAAGATCGTCGGCAGCGACGGCAGGATCGTGCCCCGGGGGACGGCGGGCGAGCTTTGCACGCGCGGCTACTCGGTGATGAACGGCTACTGGAACGACGAGGAGAAGACCCGGGAGGCGATCGACGACGGCCGCTGGATGCATACCGGCGACCTCGCGACCATGGACGGCGAGGGCTACGTCAACATCGTCGGCCGGCTCAAGGACATGATCATCCGCGGCGGGGAGAACGTCTACCCGCGCGAGATCGAGGAGTTCCTCTACCGCCACCCGAAGATCCAGGACGTGCAGGTGATCGGCGTGCCGGACGACAAGTACGGCGAGGAGATCTGCGCCTGGGTCCGTCTTCGCAGCGGCGAGACGCTCGAGGAGGAGGAGATCCGCGCCTTTTGCCGAGGCCAGATCGCCCACTACAAGATTCCGCGCTATGTCCGCTTCGTCGACGCCTTCCCGATGACCATCACCGGCAAGATCCAGAAATACATGATGCGCGAGCAGATGGTGAAGGATCTCGGGCTCACGGTCAGGAAGACCGCTTAGGGCGCACGGCCCCCGATCCGGCTACTGCGAGGTCACCAGCCAGGCGCCGTCCGGCTGCCGGCAGGCGGTGCCATAGGCCTGCTCGGAGCGGCCGCCGATCTCCACGGTTTGCTGGAATTCGCGGCAATAGCGGCCGGCGTCGCTCCAGCCGTCGCGGGTGGCGACAACCGTCCCCCGGGCTCCTTGGTCGTGCCAGAAGATCGGGGCGCCGATCGGCGCGGCGGTTGCGGCGATCTGGGCGTCCTCGAGCGCCCGCTGCTGCTGTTCATTCAGCACGGCGAGGATGCCGAGGGTGATTGCGGTCAGCCCGAGCCAGGGATAGGCGTCGCTATCCCGGTAGTAGCGGCCGTAGCCGTGGTACCAGCCGCCATAGGGGCGGAGGACGACGACGTTGCGATAGACGCGACGGCGGTCGGGCCGGACGTCGAAGCGGTTCCGCTCGATCTAGGCGTCGCGGCGGTAGGGCGATGCGGCGGAAGGTCCGATCCAGCCGTGACCGGCCCAGCGCGGCGGCTGACCGTCGCGATCGCGCCAATCGCCGCGCGAGCGGTTGTCGCTGCGGGATCGTTCCTCGCGACCGCGGTGTTCCGCCCGGGCGCGGTCGTCGCGCCGGTTGGATTCGGAGGCGCCGCGGCGCTCGGGCTGCGCCAGGTTGCGCTGCGATTGGCGCTCCTGCTCGCGCTGCTGGAGGCGCTCTACTCGCCCCTGCGGGGTATTGGCAGGTGCCTGCTCGCCGCTCATGCCGCTCGCGCCCTCCGCCCATGCCAACGTCGCCGGGAAATCCGTCGCGGCCATGCAAAGGAGGCTGGTCGCGGCCAGGAGCGCGCGCCTCGTACGTGACGTGTTCACATCCACCTCCTTAGGGGATCCGGCTTGGCGAATGCTCGTTGAACGCACCGCAACCCTTCGATCCTGCGAGGAATCCTGAGGGCGTCCGGCGGCATTTGCGGGGCCGAACCGAGGCGGGAAGAAGGCGGGGCTGCGGATGCAGCGGTTCCGTGATCGTTTGCATTCGGTCGGCCGCCCGCCACCGAAGCTGCTAGCGTCCGATCGACCGGCGAACCCTAGGAGATCGCTCGATGAATCGGCTGGACGGCAAGGTCGCCCTCATTTCCGGTGCGGCACGTGGCATCGGCGCGGAAACCGCTCGGCGCATGGCCCAGGCGGGTGCCAAGGTTGCGCTCGGCGACGTTCTGGACGACCGGGGGCGGGCGGTCGCTCGCGAGCTGGAGGCGGCGGGCGGCCAGGCGCTTTACGCGCACCTGGACGTGACGTCGGAGGTCGATTGGAACCGGGCGGTGGCCGCCGCGGTTTCGCGGTTCGGCGGCCTCGACATCCTCGTCAACAATGCCGGGGTTTTCCTCGGCAAGACCAGCGAGGAGGCGACGCTGGACGAATGGCACAGGCTCTGCGGCATCAACCTCACCGGTGTGTTCCTCGGAACCAAGCTGGCGTTGCCGGCGCTGAAGGAGAGCGCCAAGGCCAGTCCGCGTGGGAGCGCGATCGTCAACCTGTCGTCGACCGCAGGCCTGGTCGGCTCGCCGCTCGCGCCGCTTTATTCGATGACCAAGGGCGGCGTCACCCTGTTCAGCAAATCGACGGCGCTGGAATTCGCCCGCAAGAAATACCGCATCCGCGTCAACTCCATTCATCCCGGCGTGATCGAGACCGACATGGGCGAAGAGACGTTCCGCACCCGCGCCCGCTATGCAGAAAGCAACGACATGGATGCCGCCCGGCAGGCAGGGCTGGCGACCCATCCGATCGGTCGCTTCGGCACCGCCGGCGACATCGCCAACGGCATCGTCTTCCTGGCCTCCGACGATGCCGCCTTCATGACTGGCTCATCGCTGGTCATGGACGGCGGAGTGACGGCGCAATGATCGTCCTCGACCTCAAAGGGACGGAGATTCCCATGACGTCGGCTCAACCCCTCGAGTAGAATTGGGGCAAGCAACTAGTCCATTTTATTCGTACCAAACATCCCAGAAACGCGGCATCCGGTAGGGCTTGTAGCCTTTCAACTTGGAGTGCACCGCGACGTACTGGCCGAGATCGCCGACCTTGATCGCGTACACCTTCTCGTAAATCTGTTTCTGGATATCGGCGAACAACGCCTTCCGCGTCTCCATGGCGGGCGCCGAAACCAGCTTCCGGTAGAGCTCCTCCAGTTCGGGATCCTTCTTCTTGTGGATGTTGGATTCCGCGAACAGGATGGCGACGCCATAGGGTCCCTCCCACGGCTCGGTGCCGACCGCGTTCGGGACCATGTTCCAGCCGGTCTCGCTGTTGCGCGTTCTGACCGTGCTCGGCCAGTCGAGGGTCTTGAGCGTGACGTTGATGCCCAGAGCCCGCAGCTGTCCCGCGGCCACCACGGCTGCATCGAGGTTGTTCTTGAAGGCGCTGTCGGTCAGGAACGTCAGCTCCTGCTCGGCGTAGCCCGACTCCTGGAGAAGCCTCCTCGCCTTGGCCTGATCGTGCTGATTGTAGAGTTCCTTGCCGACATCGCCGGCGAAGTAGACGCCTTCGGGATACTGCCATCCCCACGACAGCCGGTAGAGGCCATCGGAGGCGATCGCCATGATCTCTTCCATGCCAAGGCCGGCCTGAATCGCCTGGCGGAATTTCTGATTGTCGGTCGGCGGCAGCCCCGCGTTGAGGAAAAGGGTCTGGATCGCCCACGGCATGACCTTGAATACGGACACTTGAGCATTGGATTCCAGCCGCCGGCCGCTTGAAGCGGTGAGGTTGTCGACGGCCTGAAATTCGCCGGCTTCGAGCCCTGCCGCGCGCACTCCTGCCTCCGGAACGAAGCGGATCGCGATTTTGTCCAGATAGGCAGTGCGTTTTCCGCCGAAGCCGCTTGGACCGACGAAACGCCCATCCGCTACGTAACCGTCGAACCGCTCGAGCGTGAGCTGGCTGTCGGGCGCAAAGTTTATGAACTTGTACGGCCCGGTGCCGACGACGGCGACCTGGCTCGCGGGCTTCATACCCTCTTCGGCTGGGATCACGACCACGGGACCGCGTGGCGAGCTGAGCTGTTCGATGAAGATCGGCGCTGGCCGGCTGAACGAGACCTTCACGGTGTGCCGATCGACCGCTTGCACGTCGGTTACGACATCCATGATCTTGGCGCTGGCGCCGATCTTGCCGTAGCGAAGCAGCGACGCGCGCACGTCGTCCGCTGTCATGTCCTTGCCGTTGTGGAACTTGATGCCGCTGCGCACGGTGATGACGACGCTCAGGCCGTCGTCGGCGAACCTATACCCCTCGGCAAGCTGAGGAATGACACCGGCTTGCTCATCGCGCGTGAACAGGCCCTCGAACACATGCGTAGCGAAGTTCCGGGTCGCCTCCGACGACGTAACTGCGGCGTCCAGGGTCGGAGGCTGCGCCTGCTGCGCCAGCACCACGGTGCCGCCTCGCTTTTGCGCGATCGCGTCGTCTGGAGCGAGCGCGGCGAGCAACCCCAGACTCGCTCCGAAGACCAGCATCCTCGTCAGCATGTTGGCTCCTCCCGGAAACGGTGAAATTCAGCGTTCAATAATACTATCGCAGAAAGCAATAAGCATGAGCTTATCCAAGGATCGGGCACGGGTGTCCCGATGCGCTTCCGCCGTCGCCGATCAGGTCAGCCAGTTGTCATCGGACTTGAGCGGCCAACGGTACTGCTCCAGCGGAGCGACCTGCCGCGCCCATGCGGAGAGAAGTGCGTGCTCCTCGCGCCGTTGCACCTGGAGGCGGGCGATCGCCTCCGGGTTCCAATCGGCCAGGACCTTCTCCATCAGCGCGCTTCGGACCGCCGCGTGGGATGGCCGCTCCGCCAGGTCGTTTTCTTCCCACGGGTCCTCGGAGAGATCGAACAGCTCCGGCCGATGCCCGTGATGGTAAACGAGCTTCCATCGGCCGCTGCGGATCATCCGCTGAACGACGACCCGGCCACCGGACCACGACGGAGCGCCGTCGCTGACGTATTCGCAGAAGGTCTCGTCGACCCAGGCCGCGTCGGGATCGGTGAGCAGGGGGAGAAAGCTTCGTCCCTGGCTATAAGGAATGGCCGGCGCCTCCAGCGCTTGCAGCAGCGTTGCCGTCAGATCGATCGAGTTGAGGATCTGCGGTCGCCGTTGCCCCCCCCGTGAGGCGGCCTGGCCAGCGGATGACGAGCGGAATCCGTGCGGATTCGTCGTACATCGTCGATTTCCACCAGAGGCCGCGGTTGCCGAGGTGGTCACCGTGATCGGTCGTGTAGACGACGATCGTGTCCTCGGCGAGTCCGGCATGCTCGAGCGTCTCGAGGATGCGCCCGATCATGCCGTCGAGAGTGGCGACGAGGCCATAGTAAGCGGCCCTCGCCCGCATCGCCTCCTCCAGCGTAACGTCGGCGATGCCGCGGTCTTCCCGCCACCATCTCAGATACGGGTGCTCATTGCTCGGGACCGGAATGTGCGGCGGGGCTACCTTGTCCTTGAAGCGGTCGAAAAATCCGGGCTGACAGACATACGGCGGATGCGGCAGCAACCAGCCGACCACGGCCGCGAACGGCGCCTTGTCACCGGCGGCTCGGCGCCGGCCAAGCTCGGCCAGGTGATCGCACGCGGCCTGTGTCACATCATGATCGTGGAGTTCGTAGGAGCATTGCCCAGGGCCTGAATTGCGTACGCTCTCACGGAACGGATCATTGGCCTTGTCGAGGACGCCGAGATCATGCGTCCGGCCCCCGATCCAGTTGGTGCTGTGGTCCCCGACTTCCCGCTGCGCGAAGCCGCGCAGCTGATCGGGACCCAAGGAATGCATGCGACCAAGCAGGGTCGCACGCACGCCGACGCTTCCCAGGGAATGGGCCATGGTCGGGATGCCCGACGGCAGAATGTCTTGGTTCGTCCAGCAGGACTGCGCGTAGGGGTGCCGTGCCGTCAGGAGCGACATGCGCGAAGGAAGGCAGATCGGCGACGGGCAATAGGTCCCGTCGAACGTGATCCCGCCGGCCGCCAGGCGATCGAGGTTCGGGGTCTCGGCGACGGCATCGCCGTAGCAGCCCGCAACCGACTGCGCATGCTGATCGGACCAAAGGAAAAGCAGATTCGGACGGGCGGTCATGCTCGAGAGGCCTCAGCCACAAACGACTGCGCACATACTAGCCTCGAGGGCGCCTGCCTCACCAGTCGACGATGGTCCCGTCGGGCAGCAGCGCCTCGACCGACGGGATCGCCTCCGGCTTGAACGGGTGCTTCTTCGCCACCCGTTCGTCGACCTCGATGCCGAGCCCGGGCGCTTCGGGGATCTGCCAGTTGCCTTCGACCATGCGGATCGGGCCCTGGACCACCTCGCCGTACCAGGGCACGGCGCCGACCATCTCCTCTTGGATGACGAAGTTCGGGGTGGCGATGTCGAAGTGGAGTGCCGCGACGCCGGCGATCGGCCCGAGCGGGTTGTGCGGTGCCACGCCCATCATCGCGGTCTCGGCCATGGCGGCGATCTTGCGCCCCTCCCAGATGCCGCCGCAGTGGCAGAGATCGGGCTGGATGATGCTGACGGCACGCATGCGGCAGAGATCCTCGAAGTCGCGGCGGTCGACCAGCCGCTCGCCGGTGGCGATGGGCACGCGCGTCCGCTCGGCGACCTGGCGCATGGCATCCGCATCGCCCGGCTGTACCGGCTCCTCGGCGAACATCGGCCGGTAGGGAGCCAGCGCCTCGATGCATTGCACGGCGAGCGCAACCGAGGCCGGCTTGCCGTGGAAATCGACCATGATCTCGATCTCGTCGCCCGCCGCCTCGCGCAGCGTCCGCATCCAGCCGTCGATGCCGGCGAGGGCGCCGGGGCCCGCGGTGTAGCCCAGGTAGAGCGGGAACAGCACCTTGAAGGCGCGGTAGCCCTTGGCCAGGACCTCGTGGACATAGTCCTCGAGCTGGGTGCGCTCCTTCCGGTCGTAGACCGCGCGCATGTTGCCGAGGCCGAGGTGCGTGTAGACCGGGACGCGGTCGCGGGTCCTGCCGCCGATCAGCCGCCAGACCGGCAGGCCGACCGACTTCCCGAAGATGTCCCAGAGCGCCTGCTCGATCCCGGCGATCGCCGAGCGGCCGATCACGCCGAGCTTCCAGAAGCCGTGCTTGGTCATGGCGCGGACCGCGTTCTCGATGTCGCGCGGATCGCGGCCGAGCATCAGCGGCGCCAGGTCCTCAACGCAGCCGACGACCGCGCGGGTCTTCCACTCGAGCGTCGCCTCGCCCCAGCCGAAGAGGCCGTCCTGGTCGGTCTCGACCCGGACGAAGACCCAGTTCCGCATCTCGGCATTCACCACGAGCGTGCGGATGGCGGTGATCTTCATGGTAGGGCCTCGGAGGAGGGGAGGGATCGGCCAAGCGATCCTACCCAACTCCGGGCCCGGTTTGGCAACTCACTCGTAGAAGTCGGGCGGGCGCCTCATGCCGTCGCTCTGCGGCTTGTCGTGGTTGATCCAGAGCTGGGCCTTGTGCTGGGTCATCAGCGCTTCCAGCCGGCTCATCGAGGCCACCGTCTGGCCCCTGTCGGTGTTCATGCTGGGGATGCGCTTGTGATCCCAATTGTCCTTGAAATGAACTGCGTCGCCTGAGAGCAGAACCACGCCGGTTTTCGGCAGGTTGACCATCAGCGACTGGTGGCCGGGCGTGTGCCCGGGGGTCGAGACGATGACGACCGAGCCGTCGCCGAAGACATCATGGTCGCCGGCGAGCTGCATCACGCTCTGGCTCGCCGGGAATGGCGTCGGCTTGCCCTGGAAGGCGAAGGCGAATTCGGCGGCCTGCATGAGCAGCGTCGAGGCCGGGAACTTGTCGAGGTTGCCGATATGGTCGCCATGGGTGTGGGAGATCGCGACGTAGCTGATGTCGGCCGGCCTGACGCCGAGCGCGGCGAGGTCGTCCATCAGCTTCTTCTTCCGCCGGGAGGTGCCGGTGGCGGCGGTGTTGCCGTTCGGCATGTCGGCGAGCGCGTCCGGATAGCCGGTGTCCCACAAGAGCAGTCCGCGCTCGTGACGGATGAGGTAGCAGTTGTCGGAATTCTCGATCGGCTTGCCGACGTTGATGCCGGGCGACCAGCGGGATTGATCGTTGGCCAGAACCTGGCCGCAATCGAAAGCATAGAGCCGCTCGAGCCCGGCGGCGTGCGCGGGCGCCATCAGAAGGAAAAGAGCGAGCGCTGGAAGAGAGGCCATCAAGGCGCTGGGACGAGTCATCGTTGCCGATCTCCCCGGGAGGTTGCCGCCGGAGTGTGGACCGGCTGCGTCGCCCTCCACGCGACACGAGTGCGTGAGCGCGATGCCACATGTTAGCGTGATGCCGTGATCCCCAACCCGGCGTCCGGAACCTCGAGCGCGGGCCTTCGCGCGATCCTGCTGACGCTCGCGACCGTCATCGGCTTCGCCGCCATGAACGGCACCAACAAGTATCTGGCCCGTGACTACCCGGTCGCCGAGGTGGTCTGGGCCCGGTTCTTCTTCGCCAGCATCGGGATTCTTCTCGTCGCGGCCTGGCGTCCGGGCCTGGCGGCGTTGTTCCGCACCCGGCGGCCGGGCCTCCAGGCGCTGCGCTCGACGCTGATGATCTGCTCCACGCTGCTGTTCGTCGGCGCGCTCTCGGTGCTGCCGCTGGCCGAGGTCGAGGCGATCAACTTCGCCGGCCCCTTCTTCGTCGTCGCCCTGTCGGCGCCGCTCTTGAAGGAGAAGGTGCCGGCCGCGATCTGGGTTGCGGTCCTCTTGGGATTTGTCGGCATCCTGGTCATCATCCGTCCGGGGGCCGGCGTCCTGAGCTGGGCGGCGCTGATGCCGCTCGGCGTCGCCTTCCTCTATGGGCTGTTCCAGATCATCACCCGGCGGTTGGGCGGCGTCGACGGCGCCATGACCTCGCTCTTCTATTCAGGGCTCATGGGCCTGGTGGTGACGTCGGCGGTGGCTCCCTTCATCTGGCGCTGGCCCGATCTCAAGGGGTGGCTCCTGATGGCCCAGGCGGGCCTGCTCGGCGCCGGCAGCCATTACCTCCTGATCAAGGCGCTCGACCTGGCGCCGGCCTCGCTGCTGCAGCCCTTCACCTACGTCCAGCTCATCGCCGCGGTGATCATCGGCTACGTCGTCTTCGACAACGTTCCCGACCTCTGGACCTGGGTCGGCAGCGCCATTGTCGTCGCCAGCGGCCTCTACGTGCTGTTCAAACAGCGACGGTGATTGCGGTCAGGTACATTGTGCGTCGAAGACGACGTTGTCGAAGCGATAAGTAGCGAGATCCTCTTCCCGGATCATGAAGTAGATCGTCCCGCCGGGGCCCCACCAATGGTTCTTCTGGCCGTCGTCGTAGGTGCCGACCTGGAGCAGCAGCCGCCAGGTCGGATCTTCGCAGATGTACATCTCGCTCTGCACGAGATGGTGCCAGCCGAGGAGCTGCGTCGGGTCGGACAAGTCCGGCTCCCTTCCATCGGCCGGCAGGGCGATGCCATGCGTGTCGGGATAGCCCATGCGAAAGTTGCGATCGTCCGCGCGCCCGCCGGTGATGCCCGAGAAGAGATCAGGGAGGGTGAAGGTCTCCAGGAACTCCATGCCGGCGGAAAGCAGGATCTCGACATCGTCTTCCGGCGGGTCATGCGGCACGAGCTCGGTGCCGGCCGGCCAGTGGAAGACTGCACCGAGGCCGGAATCGCCACCGGGGCCGCACCCGGCAGAGACGTCGGGGTCGCCGAAGAAGCAGAGCAGGCCATCGCGCGGCAGTAGCGCTGCCGCCTCGCCCTTGAGCTCGGCGCAGTTGATCTGTGCGATGAAGAGCATCGGTTCCTCGTCGTAGGTCGGCCATTCCCAACCCTCCGGCGCGAGCGGCTTGCCGCCGAGACGCGAGGCCATCGGATCGGCCGGCGCCGGCCTGGGCCACAGCAACATCGCCGGGCGGATTTGCGCCGCGAGTTGCCGACCGAAGTCGTCGGGATACTTGGCCACGACCTCCTGCTCGATGCTGGTGCGGGACCGCGCCCTCGGCGGCGGGAGCTTGCTTCGTTCATCAGGGCGCATGGTGACCTGGGTATTCAGGCCGACCCGATCGAAGCGGTGCTCGGCCAACGCCGACGCCTCGATCGTGAAGTAGCTGCAGGCGCTGTCGATCCAGTTGCGCTCGGCCTCGCCATTGTCATAGGGGCCGGCTTGCAAGAGGAGGCGGCATTGCGCGGGCTGGTCGTTCCGGACGCGGACATTGTCGCGCCAGCCGAGAAGCTTGGTCGTCTTGCACAGATGCACGTGCGGGCCGTCGGTAGAAATGCGGACGCTGACCTGATCGAGGAGTTTGAAGTAGCGGTGGGCCATCGCGTGGGTACGCATGAAGTCCGCAAGGACGGCCTCGCCATACCGCGGCAGTTCATAGACATCGAATGCCTGCACGCCGCTGAGCGGCAGGACGCCGACATCCGGTTCCGGCGCGTCAGCGAGATGCAGCGGCGTCCCGGCCGGCCAGTGAACCACGACGGCCTGCTCCGGTCTGTCCGAGAAGATCGTCTCATAGGTGATGTCGGGGCCCCCGAAGAACGCCAGCGTGCCGTCGGGCGGCAGCAGCGCCCCCGCCGCATGCCGCGCGAAAGCGGCGCAGTCGAACTGCCCGATGAACAGCAATGGCTCCTCCTCGTAGCGGGGCCATGTCCAACCGGCCGGCGCGTAGGGTAGGCCGCCGAGGCGCAAGCTCGTCGGCGTCGGCTCGATTGCAGGCCCGGGCCAAAGATGGACGCCGGGACGGATCAGGCCGAGCAACTGCTCCGCGAGCTCAGGCTCGGGAAAATGCTCGCGGATCGCGGCCTCGACCTCGCTTCGGGAAAGCGCCTTGGGCGGCGGCTGGCTGGACCAAAAGAGGTCCGGCGGCGTCTTCATCGAAATCTCCGCGCGGCTGACAGTATCGTTCCTGATTTGTTCTAACGAGTCAAGCGTGCCTTTCCTGCGCTTCCCGTGCGAACCTTCGGCAAAAGATCGATGCGCCCATGACCTCCAGCTTCGTCGACCTCTCGCAGACCGTGCATGACGGCATGCCGGGCATCCGTCGGCGCAATGCCGATGGCTCCGTCGATGAGGAGACCGTGCGGCTGCGCATCACGCGCACGCGGGCGGAGTCGTCGGCCGGCTTCGAGTCGACCGAGATCGCCTTTCCGACGGCGATCGCAACCTACATCGACGCACCCTATTGCCGCTATGCGGAGATGCGCGACATTTCCGGGCTCGAGCTTGGCGACGTCATCCTGCCGGGCATCGCCGTCGATTGCCGCGGCATGGGCGACCGCACCATCGCCTCGGCGAGCGTGCTGCCGAAAGCGAACCTCGCTGGCCATGCCGTGCTGTTCCATTTCGGCTGGGATCGCCATTGGGGAACCGAGCGCTACGGCGCGCATCCGGCGATCGGGCCCGACATCGTCGACCGGTTGATCGCCGAAGGCGCCAAGCTGATGGCGGTCGATTCCGGCAGCGCCGATGCGCCCGGCACGCCGGACGCGCCGGTGCATTCGCGGTTGCTCGCGCGCGACATCCTGATCGTCGAGAACCTGGTCGACCTCGGCCGGCTCATTGGCCGCCGCTTCCGCTTCTTCGCCGTGCCGATCAAGGCCAGGGGTGCCACCTCGATGACGGTCCGCGCCTTCGCTGAGCTTCTCTGAGGAGAGAGACGATGACCTGGTCGATCGTGGCCTTCGACAAGGCGAGCGGCACCTTCGCCGCCGCCGTCACCACGCGTGCCTTTGCCGTCGGCTCGCGCGCCCCGTTCGTCCGCGCCGGGGTCGGCGCGGTCTGCACCCAGTCGATTTCCAACTGGTATCTCGCCCCCAAGATCCTCGACCTGATCGAGCGCGACATCGAGCCGGCGGCGGCGATCGAGGTGGCGCTGCGGGCCGACGAGGGCCGCCACCTGCGCCAGGTCCATGCGGTCGACCGCCACGGTCGCACCGCGGCCTGGACCGGCCGCAACTGTGTCGAGTGGGCGGGCCATCGGCCCGGAGAAGGGTACGGTGTTGCCGGTAACATGCTGACCGGCGCCGCGGTGGTGGACATGACCTTTGAAGCTTTCCACCAGGGCGCCCGGCTGCCGCTGCCGGAGCGGCTGCTCGCCGCCCTGGATGCCGGCCAGCAGGCCGGCGGCGACCGTCGCGGCCGGCAGTCGGCGGCGATGCTGCTGGCGACGACCGAGGACTATCCAGATGTCGACATCCGGGTCGACGACCACGCGGAGCCGCTGGTCGAGATGCGCCGCCTCCTTGGCGTCTACCGTCGCGACGTGGCGCCGCAGCGGCCGATCCGCCCGACCCGGGCCAATCCTTCGGGTGAGACCGACCTCGAACTGATGGAGGCGGACTGGAAGTCGAAGGGCGTCGACCTGCGCTTCCGCCGCTAAATGGCGGTCGGATTGTAGGAGATCATGAACATGAGGGCCTTGCTGATCTCCTCCATATCCTGGCCGGCATAGCGGATGGTGTAGGCGTCCACCCGCTCGAAGAATTTCATGTAGGAGAGGTGTTCGACCGGGAGACGATGTTTCATCGTGATCTCGAGCGCGATCGGCGCCTTGAGCGGCTTCGCCTTGAACTCCTTCCGGCGGGCGATCGCCGTCCGCACCTTGTCGCGGATCAGGGCGTAGGCCGCCTCCGGCACCATCGAGCGTGCGGAGAGCGTGCCGTAGGCCCATTTGACCACGGCGGCCTCGACGTCGCCGATCAAGCCTCGGGTCTCCTCGCAGAAGGCGTCGTCGCCGGAGATCATGACGACGGGGACGCCGAAATGGCCGGCGATCGCCGCACTGAATCCGCCCTCGGAAACCACCCGGCCGTCGAGCCGGACCTCGCGTACCAGAGCGCCGTAGAAGCTGTGGCCGAGAATGCCGGTGAGGTGGGTCGATCCCGTGTGGTAGCCGATCAGCATGGCGCCATCGAAGCGGCCGACCTCGATACCCTGCATCATGCCGAGAGGGCGGGGCCAGCTCCTGACCAGCTGGACTTGGCGCGGCAGCCGGTCGATCAGGATGTTCATGCCGGTGCCGTGGGAATCGCTGACGATCAGCTCGGTCGTGCCGGCGTCGATCGCGGCCTCGGCCGCCGCGATGACGCTTTCGGTCATCCACAGTCGAGCCCGCTGCCAGTCGAATCCGTCGGTCTTGGTCTCCGGGCGGTTGACGACGCCGACGATGCCTTCGATGTCGGCGGAGATGTAGAAACGCATCGCAGCCCTCTCGCGGTCAGGCGAATGGATTCTGGACCTTGGGCCAGAACGGCACAGTCTTCTTCGTATACGGGATGTTGGCGAAATCCGGCGGGATCGCACCAGGCGTCGAGACGTAGACGATGTCGGCGGCAATCGGCGCGAAGCGGGCGTGGAAGTGCTGGGTCGACTTGACCACGACGATCTTCCGCCGACCCGGATCGAGGCCGAGATTGGAGAAGGCGTCGGGCGCGTAGGTCTGGCCGCGAAGGGTATTCAGCACGAGGTCGATGCCGGCACCCTCGACCCAAGCGGCTTCGCCGAGCGGGATCTGGCCGCCGTTGTTGCCGGTCTGGGTCAAGCCATCGCTGACCGCCCGGACCGTGACGCGGAGATCGACAGGATCGCCGGAGGCCTTGCCGCACTTGCCGCCGATGCGAAGGTCGAAGCTGGCGCCGACGCCGGCCTCCCTGCAGATGCGCACGGCGACCGGGTCCCAGTAGCAGCCGGTGGCGACATCGCGGATCTTCCGCTCGACCAGACGCTTCAGGATGAAGGTCGAGTCCGATGGCGCGCCGCCTCCGGCGTTGTCGGCGACGTCCGCCAGCACCACCGGGGCCCCCTTGCTGGCGAGCGCCCGGTCGAGGGCGGTATCGACGTCGAGATGCGGCGTCACCGCCTTCTCGCGCATGGCGAAGATCTCGCGGCCGAGCCGTTCGGCCAGCGCCGCCGCCTTGGCGGCGTTGCCGTCGGCGATCACCAGCATGCGGGCGCCGACATCGGCGACGTCGCCCCAGGGAAAGCCATGGGCGAAGGAGATCGAGAGGATACCGTCCTTGCCTTCGAGCGCGGTCATCCGGTCGACGAAGCTGCGCATCGGCTCGATCGGCGTCCGCCACATGTTGACCATGCGGCAGTCGAAGAGGGCGCTCTCCGGCTTGGTCCGACCCTCTCCGGCCGACTTGCAGAGGGCGTAGACCTCGCGGGCCCGGGCCGCGGTATCGACGTGCGGATACTCCTTGTAGGTGACGATCGCCGTCGCCGCGTCCAGCATCCGCTGGGTCAGGTGGCAATGGAGGTCGAGCTCGCAGCCGATCGGCACCTTCGGGCCGACGATCGCCCGGGCTCGCGCCAGGACATCGCCCTCGCAGTCGTCATAGCCGTCGGCGACCATGGCGCCGTGCAGGAACAGCAGCGCCATGTCGACCGGCAGCGCCGCTCGCAAGTCGCCCAGGATTTCGTCGCGGAAGGCCTCGTAGACCGCGCGGATGGTGGTGCCGGCGGGCTGCGCGAAGGTCGACAGGCTCTCGACCACCTGATGGCCGTCGGCCTCCGCCGCCTTCCGCCATTCGATCACCGGGGCGGTGCCGATGGTCGGCGGGCGCCGGCTGGCGTCGCGCTTCAGCATCGTCTCCTCGAAAGTCCGGTAGCCCGTTGGGAGCGGCGAGAAGGTGTTGGTCTCGGTCGCGAGCGAGGCGATGAAGATCTTCATGGAGCGGAGTCCGGTGGCAGGGCGCAGAGACCGGCAGACTAGCAGCAAACGGCCGCGACATGCCCCACGAGTTCTTTGGATGCGGTCCTAAGAACGGCTCCCCTCCCGGCGGCGTCTTCGCTATGTTGGTCGTCGCATGAGCGTCCTCGACTTTTCGCACGTCACGGCCTCGGATCTCCGCCAAGACGGCCTCGGCCTACTCGGCCTCGTCCTCGACGGGGTCGAGACCGCGGCCTGCTACATCGACCCGGAGGAACGGATCCAATCCTGGAACCGCTGCTACGAGCGGTTCTTTCCCGAGCATCAGGGATTGCTCAAACGCGGCTGGCCTTATGTGGAGAACCTGCGCCGCTACTTCGAGATCAACTCGAGCGCCACCGACCCGGCGCAATTCGAGGAGATCCTGGCCGCCGGGGTGGCACGCCATCGCGGCATGACGCACCCGACGCTGTTCGAGACCAAGGACGGACGGCGGTTGCGCGCTCAGGCCATCTGGTTCACCGACGGCGCCTGCCTCAAGATGTGGTCCGACGAGACGGCCGCCCACGCGATCCGGGGCCCGTCGGCGCCGGACATGCTGCTTTCGGCCCAGGGCCACGGCGTCGCCGTCTTCGATGCGGCGGGCCGCTTCGTCCGCGCCAACCGCCAGCTCGAAGAGCTGTTCCCGCGCTCGGTCGATCTATTCGATTCGAGAACGAGCTATACCGACCATCTTCGACGCTACGCCGACACCGCTTTCGCCGAGAGCGAGCGCGACAAGATTCATGCCCTGGTCGGTCGCGGCAATCCGCCGGCCCAGCCGCTCGACCGGCCGCTGGTCATCCGCCGTCGCGACGGCGGCTGGCTTCAGCTCGAGGAGCGCCGGTTGTTCGATGGCAGCCTGAACGCGCTCTGGCTCGATATCTCGACGGTCAAGTCGCTGGAGGCGGCGAATGAGGAGTTGAACCGCCTGGTCGGCGAGCTGACGGAGGCGCGCCACAAAGCTGAAAACGCCAACCGGGTCCGCTCGGAGTTCGTCGCCATGATGAGCCATGAGCTCCGGACACCGCTGCACACGATCATCGGCTTCGCCGAGGTCATCCGCGACCTCGCCGCCCGCAAGACCGGGCTCGACGCCTTCATCGCCCATGCGAACGACATTCTGGAAGGCGGGCGGCGCCTACTCGGCGCCATCGACGAGATGCTCGATCTCGCGCGTATCGACGCCGGGCGCGTCATCCTGGATGCCCGCGCGATCAATCCGGAGAAGCTGCTGGCGGCCTGCGTCCGGCTCACGGCCGACGGGGCCGCACGTCGCGGGGTCGAGGTCTCGATCGCCGTTGCCACGGGTTGCCCGGCCATCTGGGCCGACGAGCCGGCGCTTCGACGGGTGTTGATCAATCTCCTATCGAATGGCCTCAAGTTTACCCCGCAGGGGGGCCGGATCTCGGTCGGCGCCCAGCCGCACGACGGCGCCCGCGTCAAACTGACGATCGCCGACACCGGGATTGGCATCCCGGCCGACCGGCTGAGCGGCATCTTCGAGCCGTTCACCCAGCTCGATGCGTCCTATCGACGGGAGGCGCAGGGGGCTGGCATCGGCCTGGCGCTGGTACGCGAGATGGTCGAGCTCATGGGCGGCGAGGTCGCAATCTCGAGCGAGCTTGGACAGGGAACGGTGGTCGATGTGATCTTGCCCTCGGCGCGTGGCGCGCACGCCTGACGCATAGGGAGAAACGGCATGGACCTCGACGTGACGATCCGAGTTCGGGCGGCCGTTCTCCTCGTTGGCTTCTTATCCATCTCTGGATCGGCTCTGGCGGACGGGCTGCAGCGCTTCGAGCGGGAGGTGCTGCCGAAGCTGCCGCCGGGCTCGATCATCTACGACAGCGCCGCGTCCCTCGGTGTCTCAGGCTTTGTGCTCAACAAGGCCGTCGTCACCGACATGGCGCAGGGAAACAGGGCATCGTCCCCTTCGTCGATTCACGTCGATCGTCTCACCGTGGAGCAGATCGACTTCGACGGGCTAGGCCGAGGCGAAATTCCGCACTTCGCCAAAATGCGGATGGACGGCGTTGTCGAGATGGGCAACCGGGAGTTCGAGGCGCTGCGAAAGCGTTACGGCGTCCGCGAGACACTGGGCGACCTGCGGCTCGAATACCGGTTCGATCCCCGGGCGCAGACACTTGTCGTCACTCGGTTCGAGGCGAACGCGCCCGGATTGTCGCGCCTCTCCTTGGAGGTGGCTCTCGACAACGTTCGATCGCTTTCGGTCGTCGACCAGAAGCAATGGACCGAGACTGTCGCCCTCCGGTCGCTCAAGCTGAACTTCGAGGACCAGTCGGCGCTGCAGCTCGGCGTTCGCGCGATGGGCGAGCAGTTTGGAAAAACTGAGGCGGCGCTGGTCCGGGAATGGCAAACCGCGATCGCCGTGATGTCGTCGGGCAAGGGCGCACAGTCCTCGCTGGTCGCCGATACGCTGGTGTCCTTTCTTCAGGACTATCGTCGTCCGAAAGGAGTGCTGCGCATCACCGTCCAGCCAACCAGGCCACTGCCGCTCGGGTCGCTGATGGTATCGATCCTCAGCGTCGACCCGGCCCTGGCCCTCGGTCTTGCCATGACCTACCCGGGCGCCCGTCAGGGGGCCGCGGCCGCGACGCTCAATCGATGAGTGCGCCGGCCTAGGAGCCGACGCAGTAGCCGTCGCGCCGGGGATCGCAGCCGCCGATCTTGGCGCCGGTCGCGGGGTCGATCGAAATCCCGTGCATGCCGCCGACGGCCCAGGTCCAGGGCTCGACCACCTCGACCTCATGGCCACGCTTGCGCAGGCCTTCGACGGTGGCGGCCGGCATCCGGGATTCCACGTCGACCTTCCTGCCGTCCCATAGGCGCGCGCGCGGCTCCTCGACCGCGTCCTGCATCAGGAGGCCGAAGTCGACGTGCTGGACCATCACCTGGGTCTGGGTCTGGCAGATTCCGTAGCTGCCGGGCGTACCGAGCGCGAGCACCGGCCTGCCATCACGGGTCGAGATGCTGGGCGCCAGCGGCAGCGCCAGCGGGCCACCCGGGCGCATGAAATTGGTCCCCTTCGGATCGACCTCACCCCAGTAGAGGAAGTTGTTGAGGCAGACGCCGGTGCCCGGCACGACCACGCCGCAGCCGAACTTGGCGCCGAGGCTCTGCGTCAGGCAGACGACGTTGCCCTCGCTGTCTGCGATGGAGAAGGAGGTCGTGTGTTCCTTGCTTGGGTCGGGCTTGGTCTTTATCCACTGCTCTGTCGGTCCGTCGACCGGATTCCCGTCCTTGACGCGTTTCCTCAGACGCTCGACCGTGGCCAAAGACAAAATTTCCTCGAGCGCTTCCGGCGACGGGTTGTTCCGCTCGATGCGGACGCCGGCGGCAAGCCGGATGGCGCGATAGACGGTGTCGACATGGTCGATGCCGTTGTGCTCCATCTTCTTCAGGTCGAAGCCGTCGAGGATCGCGAGCGTCAGCAGGTACTGGAAGCTCTCGGCCGGCGGCGGTGCTGAGTGGACGCTCATGCCGCGGTAGCCGGAGACCACCGGATCCTGCCATTCCGGCGCAACGCGCTCGAAATCCCCTTCGGTGAGGCATCCGCCGAGCGATTTCGCGTGGGCGATGATCGCCTGGCCAAGCCTGCCGCCGTGGAGGTGCTTCGGACCTTCGGACGCGATCGCCTCGTAGGTGCGGGCCAGGTCCGGCTGCTTCACCACCTGGCCCTGGCGAACCTCGCTCATGCCACCCGTGTAGTTCTTGGCCCAGGCGTCATAGAACGCCTTGAATGGCTTGATCTCGCCGACAGAGGCGTTGAACGCATAAGTGCCGAAGGCGGTCAGCGGGAAGCCGTCACGGGCGATCGCGATCGCCGGCGCAAAGACCTCCGGCAGCGACTTCCGGCCATAGGTCTTCACCATCTCGCACCAGCCGGCGAGGTTGCCGGGCGCCCCGCAGGCGAGCGGACCCCGGGCCAGATCCTCGCGATCCTTGAAGCGCTCGATCGGCAGCTTCTCGGGAACCTTGGTGACGAAGTCGAGGATGCGGACGCGCTTTTCCTTCGCGATATAGCAGGTGGCGATGCCCATACCGGCGAGACCGGACATGAAGGGCTCGGCGACATTGAGGGCGGCGGCGACCGCGGCGACCGCATCGAAGGCGTTGCCGCCGGCCCGGAGGATGCCGGCACCGGCTTGGGCGGCCAGCGGATGCGCGCAGGCGACGATGCCATGGACCGAGCCGATCATCGGACGTTTGCCGGACGTAGACATCGCAAGCCCCCAGGGTGTCGCGGATGGGTCATCAGGAAGGGCGACCACAAGGTGCGCAAGCCAGATCCCGGCGGCGACGAAACGTCCGGGATCCAACGCCCATCACGACTGCCAGGTCAGCCCCCCAGCTCCTCGCGCAGCAGCTCGAGCGCGAGCCACTCCTCCTCTAAGGCCGCGAGCTCGGCCTGGGTGGCCGGCAACCGGCCGGTCGCCGCGTCGAAGGCCGGCCGGTTGCGGGCAAAGAGGTCAGGATCGGCGAGCTTTCCCTGAAGGGTCGCGATCTCCGCCTGCAACGCCTCGATGCGGCCGGGCAGGGTCTTGAGCGCATGTCCTTCCTTGAAGGAGAGGCGACGCGCGCGGGAGGGCGGCGCGGCTCCCGCCGGCTTTCCCGCGATTGGCTTGCCCGCCTTCGCTGCCGGCTTCGCCTCGACCCCGTGGCGGCGCTGAGCGACCATGTCGGTGTAGCCACCGGCGTATTCGATCCAGCGGCCGCTCCCCTCCCAGGCGATGACGGAGGTGACGAGTCGGTCGAGGAAGTCGCGGTCGTGGCTGACCAGGAGCACGGTCCCGGCATAGTCGGCGAGCATCTCCTGAAGCAGGTCCAGGGTCTCCAGGTCGAGGTCGTTGGTCGGCTCGTCGAGCACCAGCAGGTTGGATGGGCGTGCCAGCACGCAGGCGAGCGCCAGGCGTCCGCGCTCGCCGCCCGAGAGGGTGCCGACCGGAGTCTTCGCCTGCTCCGGCTTGAACAGAAAATCGCGCATGTAGCTCATGACGTGGCGTGGCTTGCCGTCGACGATCACCGTGTCGCCGCGGCCGTCGGTGAGCGTGTCGGCGAGCGATCGCGACGGATCCAGGTTGCGGCGCTGCTGATCGAGAGTGGCCGGTGCGAGATTGGCGCCGAGGCGGACGGTGCCGGTATCGGGCGCGAGCGCGCCGGTGAGCAGGTTGAGGAGCGTCGTCTTGCCGGCGCCGTTGGGGCCGATGATGCCGAGCCGGTCGCCGCGGAGGATGCGGATCGAGAGATCGGCAACGATCTTCGCCTCGCCGAAAGTCTTGGCGACGGCCTTCGCCTCGATGACGAGGGTGCCGGAGGACTCCCCCTCGGCTGCCGCCAGGCGCACCTGGCCGGCGCCGCGGCGATGCTCCCGCCGTTCGCGTCGGAGGTCCTGGAGGCGGGCAAGCCGGCCCTGGTTGCGCTTCCGCCGGGCGGTCACGCCGTAGCGGAGCCAGTCCTCCTCCCGGAAGATGCGCCGGTCGAGCTTGTGGCGGTCGAGCTCCTCCTGGGCCAGCGCCTCGTCACGCCAGGCCTCGAAGGCGGCGAAACCCTGGTCGAGGCGCCGCGTCGTCGCCCAGTCGAGCCACGCCGTCGCCCGCGACAGGCGCTGGAGGAGCCGACGGTCGTGGCTGATGACGACCAGGGCCGAGCGGAGGCCGGCAAGCTCGGCCTCCAGCCACTCGATCGCCGGCAGGTCCAGGTGATTGGTCGGCTCGTCCAGGAGCAGGATGTCGGGGGCGGGCGCCAGCGCCCGGGCGAGCGCGGCGCGCCGGGTCTCTCCGCCGGACAGCCGCTCCGGCGCTTCCTCGCCGCCGAGCCCGAGCTGCTCCAGGAAGTAGCGCGCCCGGTGGCGGTCGTCGCCAGGGCCGAGGCCGGCCTCGACATAGGCGAGAGTGGTGGCATGGCCGGCCAGGTCCGGTTCCTGAGGCAGGTAGCGGATGGTGGTCCCGGGCTGAAGGAAGCGGCTGCCGCGGTCGGGCTCGGTCAGGCCGGCCGCGATCCGGAGAAGCGTCGACTTGCCCGAGCCGTTGCGGCCGACCAGGCAGAGGCGCTCCCCCTCCGACACCGACAGCTCCGCCCCATCGAGAAGGGGCGCATCGCCGAGGGTGAGGGCAATGTCCTGGAGAAGGAGGAGCGGGGGAGCCATTGGCGGCGCATATGACGGCGCCTGGATCCCGAACTCAAGCCGCTCCTTCTTCGAGGTGCGGCGGGCGGGGCTGAGGGGTGTACGTCGCCGTGGAACCGTGCTCGAATGTCACCGTCAACGAAAACGCTAACATGGGAGGTAGTGTGATGCGCATCGCGTACCGACTGGCGCTCGCCGCGGCAGCGCTGATGGCGGGGTTTGCCGGCGCCGCCCAGTCCCAGCCGTCCAATCGCATGCTCCTCAAGGTCGTGCCCTATGCGGACCTCCGCAACATCGATCCGATCTGGACGACGGCGACCGTCACCAACAACCACGCTTATCTGATCTATGACGTGCTGTTCGCGCTGGACGAGCAGTTTCGGGCGCAGCCGCAGATGGTCGAGACCGTCGCCACGAGCGCCGACGGCCTCACCTACACGTTCAAGCTCCGGGCCGGGCTCAAATGGCACGACGGCAAGCCGGTGACGTCGGCCGACTGCGTGCAGTCGCTCAAGCGCTGGGCCCAGCGCGACGACGAGGGGAAGGTGGCCATGAGCGTGACAGCGGAGCTCGCGGTCGTCGACGACCGGACCTTCACCTGGAAGTTCAAGGAACGCTACGGCGCGCTGCTCGACAACCTCGCCAAGGGAGCGGGCCTGACGCCGTTCATGATGCCGGAGCGCGTGGCGAAGACCGACGCCTTCACCCAGATCACCGAGAACATCGGCTCCGGTCCGTTCCGCTTCAAGGCCGACGAGTGGGCGCCGGGAAACAAAGTCGTCTACACGCGGAACGCCGACTATATCCCGCGCGCGGAACCGCCGAGCCTGATGGCCGGCGGCAAGCTCGCGAAGGTCGATCGCATCGAGTGGATCTACATCCCCGACGGCGCCACGGCGGTCTCGGCGCTCAACGCCGGCGAGGTCGACTATCTCGAGGTGCCGCAGGCCGATCTCGTTCCGCTGCTCGAGAGGAATCCCGATGTCGTCGTCAAGTCGGTCAACAAGGTCGGCTCGATGGTGATCATCCGGCCGAACCAGCTGTTCCCGCCCTTCAACCATCCGAAGGCGCGGCAGGCGTTGCTCTACCTCACCGACCAGGACGACTACCGCGGCGCCATCGGCGTGCCGTCGGCGTACTTCGAGAAGTGCGCCTCGTTCTTCTATTGCGGAACGCCGTATGAGTCGAAGGCCGGAAACCTCCCGATCGGCAAGAAGCCAGACCTGGCGAAGGCGAAGCAACTGATGCAGGAGGCGGGATACAAGGGCGAGACCGTCGTCGTCCTGCACCCGACCGACCACCCGACGGCGGGTGCCGCGCTGCTGACTGCGGAAAATCTGAGGAAGATCGGGGTCAACGTCGAAATCCGGGCCATGGACTGGGCGACGCTGACCTCGCTCAGGACGAAGAAGGACGAGCCGACCAAGGGCGGCTGGAGCATCTTCCACACCCGCTGGGACGGCATGCTGAGCAACCCGCTCTCGCTCGTGCCGATCGGCGGCGCCTGCGACAAGGCGTGGTTCGGCTGGCCGTGCGACGAGACCATCGAGAAGATGCGTGTCGCCTGGTCGCGGGCGCCTGACAAGGAGACGCAACGCAAGCTGATCGACGAGATGCAGGTCCGGATGGCGGAGACGGTGCCGTTCGTCAACACCGGCGGCCTCAACCAGCCGGCGGCGTGGCGCAAGAACGTCGAGGGCGTGCTGATGTCGACCACCATGGTGCTCTGGAACATCTCGAAGAAGTAGCGTCGACGGAACCCTCTCCCGCGCGACGCGCGGGGGAGGGGGCACGAATTGGTGACGAACTGCCGAGCCAGTCGAGGTGAGTCCGCTTGTAGCCAATTTCGGTCGTGATGTTGGTGTGCCACTAAGGGCAGAGATCTAGCCCCAGGGTCACCCCAATCAAGTTCGATCGTCCGTAACCGCTACGATTGTCGACGCGGGACATTGCGTTCATAGATTCTTGCCGGAGTATGCCCAAGGCTATCTACTTCCGCTGATGCGCAAGCTATCACGGAGGATAGTCGCCATGGCCGAAGACGCGGGGAGGAGGCTTATGGCGGAGGGCGCCAATGCTCGGGCGGAGACGCTCCTGAAGCTCGCGCGCATGGGGGCCGCGAAGTGGAACCGGTGGATCCGGACGGTGATCGACGGAGACAGCGACCAGGTAGAGATGCTCGGTCTGAAGGCCGTCGCACCACTAAACCAGAAAGAACTAAAGGAACTGAGAAAAGAGGCCGGCATCCGACGGGCACCCGAGCTCGATTTTCGTCTGGATCCGGGATTGAACATGGGAGTCATAAATGCCGCTTGCTTTGAGCATGTTGACTTCGCGGGCATTGAGCACATTAGCTTCAACGCTTTCGCCTTTCCCGCCGGCTTCTCCTTTGACGGCGCACGGTTTGGCGGGGGAGGCGAATTTAGCGGCGCGCGATTCGGCGATAGTGCAAGTTTCGACGGCGTAAACTTTGCTGAATATGCGGATTTCTCGGGTAGTTCTTTTTGCGGCACAGTCTTCTTTAGAGGAGTATTCTTCAGTGGTCCTACCGCCTTCAACGGGGCCCGCTTCGGCGATCACGCTTATTTCGATGGCGCGAT
>SHVZ01000024.1 GCA_009694025.1 Alphaproteobacteria bacterium
CGCCGACCGGCCGCACTCCTCGCTCGCCGGCAGCACGCCCGACGAGGCCTATGCTATCGAGCCCATGATGGATAAATTGGCAGCGTAAATATCAACCCGATCCACCTTAGCCAGGCTGCCAAACTGTCTCAGGAACCGGGACCACCTCTATCCAACAACGTCGGCGCGCGCGGCGCAAGCACGCCGACGCAGCCGCCGTCCCTTGCCAAGGAGGTCGTGGCCGATTTCCGTGGCCTCCTGCACCGGGCGGCCACCGATCTTCGCGCCGAGGCCCTGAGCAAGACCGACTCCGATCAGCGTGAGCGCCTGTTGAAGATGGCAGACGTGCTCGACCGCTACGCCGAGGATGCAGCCTAGCCACACCGGATTTATGGCCGCGCGATGGCGCGGGCGAAGCGGGCGGCTATCGCAGGCAGCAGGGCGGCGGCGGCGAGATAGAGCGGAGGCCCCCCGATCCAGTCGAAAAACGGTCCCGCCAGCGCCACCCCCGCCGCCTGACCGACGAACAGCATGGCCGCGAACATGGCGAGCGCCGTTCCGCGCGCCTCCGGGATCATCTGCGTCGCCTCGGTCTGCAGGCTGTTGTGCAGCATGTAGAAGCCGAAGCCGATGACCATCAGCGCCGCGAGCGCCGCAGCGAGATACGGGACGAGGGCAAGCGCCATGAAGCCGGCGGCGAGCGCGAAGGACCCAAGGAGGGCGATGCGGCTTCTGCTCATCGCCGCCACCAGCCGACCGACGGCGAGCGCATAGCCGAGCGCGCCGAAGGCGAAAGCGGTGAGCAGCATGCCGGCCGCCGCTACCGACACGCCGAAGCGCTGCTGCAGGTCGGTGCCGACATAGGAGAAGGCGCCGTACATGGCGGCGCCTTCGAGGAAGACGGTGATCAGGACCACCCGCACGCGCGGACGCGCCAGCGCCACCCTTGGATGGATGCGGCCGGCGGGCCCGGTGGCGCCCGAGCCGTCGAGCGCCGGGTGCAGGCGGAGCGCCACGAACGGCGCCACGCCGCCCAGAAGATAGAGCCCGGCCAGCATCAGGAACGCGGTGCGCCAGCCGAAGGCGTCGCCGATCAAGCCGCCCAGGGCCTGGCCTGCAGCGAGACCGAAGATCTGTCCCAGAAGGAAACGCGCGAGCGCGCGTTGGCGGTTCTCGAATGTGACGACGTCGCCGATCCAGGCGAGGCAGAGCGGGATCACGCCGCCGGCGGTGGCCCCGGCAACGATGCGGGCGAGCGAGATCTGGTCGAGGTCGGTGGCCAAGGCGCAGCCGATCGAGGCGAGGACCGAGAGCAGCGACGCCGTCGCGATGGTCTTGACCTTGCCGAAGCGGTCGCCGATCGGGCCGAAGGCGATCTGGATGACGCCATAGGCGACGGTGAAGGTGGTGAGCACGCCGGCGGCGGCGGCGCCCGGCGTGGTCGAGAACTCGGCGGCGATTTCCGGAAGAAGCGAGTCGGCGATGCGGAGGGTGGCGGCGCTGGCAAAGGCGGCGACCGAGAGCGCGGCGAAGAGCCAGAGCGGCATCGGGACATTAGGCCCCGTAGAGGCGCGGCGGATTGTCGACGAGGATGCGTTTGCGGGTGGCGGCGTCAGGGACCCAGGCGGCGAGGAGCTCCAACAGTCCGGCATCGTCGATCATGTGATCGGCGGCCGGGTGCGGCCAGTCAGTCCCCCAGACGCAGCGGTCCGGCGCGGCGGCGACTAGCGCCTGAGCGAGCGGCGTCGAGGCGGCGTAGGGCGGACGGATCGACTTGTCGAGATAGGGGCCGGATACCTTGACCCAGAGGTTTGGAGAACGGCGGAAGGCGTCGAGGAAGACCCGGTAGCCGGGGTCGTCGACGCCCCTGGTCGCCGGCATGCCGCCGAGATGATCGAAGATCACAGGCACCGCCGTCTTGGCCGCGCGCTCGACCAGGTCCGGCCGGCTCGAGGCGTCGACCAGGAGCTGGATGTGCCATCCGAGGGGCTTCAGCCGCGCCGCCATCCGCTCCATGTTGGCGGTCGATACGGCGCCGATCATGGTGTCTGAAAGCCGGATGCCGCGGATGCCGCCCCGGTGGAGCGCCTTCAGCTCATCGTCGGCGACGTCGGCGGAGACAACGGCGACGCCGCGATAGGCGGGACCGAGCTCGGCCAGCGCCGCGACCGTCGCCCGGTTGTCGGTGCCATAGACCGAGGCCTGGACCAGCACGCCGCGGGCGATGCCGATGGCGTCGTGCATGCGCTTCCAGTCGGCCCCGGGGGCGAGATCGGGCGTATAGGCGCGCTCGGGCCTGAGCGGAAACCGATCGAAGGGGCCGAAGACATGGGCATGGCAATCCCAGGCGCCTGCCGGCACCTCGACCGTCGGGCGGCGGGCGCGGGCTTCGTGGGGAACGACGGCTGGGGCAGCGCTCACTGGACGATCTCCGTGCCGGGCCGGGAGAGGGTGCACCGATATGGCGGCGACCGCCAACCCTCGTTCGCGGCGGGCGAAAGCCAGGGTCCCTGTTTCGGCGGCGGGCGGGAGGGGGAGGCGGGGCGCGGCGTTTGGGCTAGTCTTCGCCTGGAGACGACAACGGGGGGAGAAGGGTATGCCTCGGATTCTGTTGGCCGACTGCGAGCAGGAGATTTCTTCCTTCAATCCGGTGCCGAGCGACTACGGCTACTTCTCGGTCAAGCGGGGCGAGGAGATCTATCGCGACCGTGGCCTCAACACCCAGATGGGCGGCGCGCTCGCGGTGTTCGATGCCGACGACAAGGTCGAGCTGGTGCCGACCATGTCCGCCCGTGGGCCGAGCGCCGGCATCCTCGCGAAGAAGAGCTGGAAGCGGCTCTCCGGCGAGATCCTGGACTCGATCGCCAAGTCGGCCAAGGGGATCGACGGCATCTATTTCGCCATGCACGGCGCCATGGGCGCCGAGGGCGAGCTCGATCCCGAAGGCTATCTCTTGCAAGAGGTCAGGAAGATCGTCGGCGAGAAGATGCCGCTGGTCATCTCCCTCGACCTCCACGGCATCATGACCGAGCGCATGCTCCGCCACATCGACGGCGTCACCATCTATCACACCTATCCGCATGTCGACTTCGCCGACACCGGCGCCCGGGGCGCGCGCATGCTGCTCGACATCATCCGAAAGAACCTCAATCCGGTGATCGCCCGCGTGGTCATCCCGGCGCTGGTGCGCGGCGACGAGCTGGTGACCAAGTCGGGCTGCTACGGCGACATCTTGAGGGAGGCGCGCCGGCTGGAGAACGAGGGCAAGGCGATGTTCGCCGGTGTCATGATCGGGAATCCCTTTACCGACGTGCCGGAGCTGTGCAGCCAGGCCATCGTCGTCGCCGAGAAGGACGCGGCCTTCGCCGAGAAGGCGGCGCTGGGGTTCGCGCGCCGGTTCTGGCCGAACCGCCATCGCATGCAGGGGAAGCTGATTCCGCTGGATGCAGCCATCGCCCAGGCCCGGCACATGCAGGGCCCGGTGATCTTCACCGACGCCGCCGATGCCACGTCCTCTGGCGCGTCCGGCGACAGCAACGCCATCCTGGCGGCGCTGATGAAAGCGAAGTACGACCGGCGCGTGCTGGTTCCCATCGTCGATCCGCCGGCGGCGGCGGCGGCGATGAAGGCCGGCATCGGCGCCAAGATCACGGTCGCTCTCGGCGGCGCGCTCGACAAGCGCTTCGCTCCGCTCAAGGTGACGGCGACGGTCGACATGCTGTCGGGCGGGCACATGCGGCTGGAGACCATGCGCTCGCCGTTCGAGGGCGGCGACACCGCGGTCCTCATCGCCGGCAACTACACCATCCTGGTATTCAGCAAGCCGGCCTACTTCTTCGACCGGGCGCCATTCCTGGCGCATGGCCGCAACCCGCGCGACTACGACCTGATCGTCGTCAAGTCGCCGCATTGCGAGTACCACATGTTCGAGGAGTGGGCGGAGAAGAACTTCAACATCGACGCCCCCGGCGCCACCAGCGCCAACATCGCCGCGCTCGGCCACACCATCGTCAAGCGTCCGATGTTCCCGCTCGACCCGAGTATCGGTTTTGAGCCGAAGGCAGCTCGGTTTCATACCAAGCGGCGGTAGAGAAGATCTACGCGCTTGCCAAAACAGAGAGGCCGCACCTTTCGATGCGGCCTCTGCGATTTTCTTCTTATGTAGCGAAAATTACTTCCGGATCGACACGTTCCAGGCGCGCGGCACGAAGAAGTTCTGGAACCCGTCGACGTTGGAACGCACCGCCGCGACCTTGGGCAGGACGCCGAAGGTCAGTGCCAGGGCTTCGTCGTAGATGCGCTGCTGCGCCTTCGCGAAGAAGACCTTGCGCTCGTCCAGCGTCTTCGCGCGCAGGCCGGCGTTCCAGTTTTCCATCAGGATGGCGTCGGACTTGTTGTCCTTGGGCTTGTGCACGTTGTTCGGGTCGGTAAGGTTGCGCAGCGACGGCAACCCGGTCTGCCCGACCACGCTCGTCCAGCCGGTGTAGAAGTAGTTCCAGCCCTGGGTTTCCTTGACGCTCTTCGCCAACGCCGCCGGCCAGTCGTGGACCAGGAGCTCGGCGTTGATGCCGACCGCCTTCATCTGCTCGGACATCACCAGCGAGGCGTTGTACATCACCGTATAGTCCTTGTTGGTGAGCAGGACGACCTTCTCGCCCTTGTAGCCGGCTTCCTGCAGCAGGCGCTTCGCCTTGTCCTTGTTCTTCTGGTTGTAGTGCTCCTTGCCGGCGGGGGAGTAGTAGGGGCTTGTCGGGAACTGGAGGGCGTGATCCATCCGATGAAGCCCATCGCTCGAGGCCTCCATGATCTCGTCCATGTCGAGAGCCGCCTGGACGGCCTGCCGGAACTTCAGGTTGTCGGTCGGCGGGAACGAGAGATTGGGATATGAGAGGTGGACCCAGAAGTTCTCCATCGGCTGGAACTTGATGTTCGGATTGTTGGCGAGCCGCTTCTGCGACGGCCGCGGCATGTCTTCGACGCCGTGGACCTCTCCGGTCTCAAGCGCCGCGACCCGCGCCTGCGGCTCGACGATCATGCGGAAATTGACGGTGTCGACGCAGGCCACCTTGTAGCCGCCAAGCCCGTTGGTGCCGGTCTGAGCCGTGTTCGGCTTGAAGCCGTCGAAGCGCTTGACCTTGAAGTGGCTGTCGGCGACGAACTCGACGAACTGGAACGGGCCGGTGCCGACCGCCGGCAGCTGCATGGCTTCGGCGCCGGCGTTCTCCTTCGGAATGATGACGATCGGCGGGGCGATGTTGGAGAACGACTCAAGGTATGTCGCCTGCGGCTCCTTCATCACCACCACGAAGGTCGAGGCGTCTGGCGCCTCCAGCCGGTCGACGACGCCGAGGACGGACTTGTCGACGCCGACCTTGCGGTAGCGCTCGTAGGAGGCGAGCACGTCCGCCGAGGTCATGATCTTGCCGTTGTGAAAAGGCACGCCCTGGCGAATCTTAAAGGTGTAGACGAGGCCGTCCTGGCTTTCGCTCACCGACTCCGCGAGCGAAAGCGTCGGCTGCATCTTTTCGTCTCGCGTAATCAGCGACTCGAACATCAACGACGCGACGTTGCGGCTCTGGGCCGAAGTCGAGACGTGCTGGTCGTAGGTGGGAATCTTGGCCTCGAGGGCGAAGATGAATTCGCCGCCTTTGGCCGTGCACTCGAAGCGCGCCTGCGCAAGAGCCGTGGAGCTCATGCCCAAGAAACAGGTAACGCCGAGAGCGGACATGAAATGCCGTGCAGTCAACGCGTCCATTGGAGCCTCCCTGTAGAAGTCGAGATGAGAGAACGGTAGCGGTCCGACAACCGAACGGTCAACACGATCCGTCCGTTGTTGCACGCGGTAGTCGAGGCGGTTCAACCCGCCTTCACCAGATGACACGCGACCTCGTGTCCGGTCGCGATGGCGATCCGTGGGGGTTCGATTTCGCGGCAAACCTCCTTGGCATAGGGACAACGAGTGTGAAACCGGCAGCCCGTCGGCGGATTGATCGGGCTCGGCACGTCGCCCTTCAACACCATGCGGGCGCGCCGGGCACGCGGCTTCGGCACCGGAATCGCCGACAGCAGGGCTTGCGTGTAGGGATGCAGCGGCTGGCGATAGAGGGTTCGCTTGTCGGCGACCTCGACGATCTTGCCGAGATACATGACCGCGACCCGGTCGGAGATGTGCTTCACCACGCCGAGATCGTGGGCGATGAACAGATACGTCAGCTTGAACTCATCCTGCAGGTCCTGCAGCAGATTGACGACCTGGGCCTGGATCGATACGTCGAGCGCCGAGACCGCCTCGTCGCAGACGATGAATTTCGGATGCGAGGCCAATGCGCGCGCGATGCCGATGCGCTGGCGCTGGCCGCCGGAGAACTCGTGCGGATAGCGCTTGGCGTGGAAGCTGGCGAGGCCGACGGTCTCGAGCAGGTCGCGGGCGCGCTTGGTCAAGGCCGGTCCGGGCTTCTCGCCGAAGATGACCAGCGGCTCGGTGATGATGTCCTCGACCCGCATCCGCGGATTGAGCGAGCCGTAGGGGTCCTGGAAGATGATCTGCAGATCCCGCCGCTTCAGCCGCATGGCTTCCGGTTCGAGGGCCTGCAGGTCGACGCCGTCGTAGCGGATGGACCCGGCGGTGGGCGGGATCAATCGCAAGATCAGCCGACCGGTGGTCGACTTGCCGCAGCCGCTCTCGCCGACCAGGCCCAAGGTTTCGCCGGCCTGGATCGAGAAGCTGACGTCGTCGACGGCCTGGACTGCGCCGACCCGGCGGGAGAACATCAATCCCTCATAGATCGGGAAGTGCTTCACAAGCCCCTGGACCTCGAGCAGGGGGCGCGCGGCGGCGACGGTCATGACGCCGCCTCGGCCAGCCGCGCGCCGGTCTCGACGTGCTGGAAGCCGGTGTGTCGGATGCAGGCGGCCGACCGGCCCTCGCCGAGGTCGATCAGCGACGGCACGCGCTCGGCGCAGGCCGGCCGCGCCTCCGGGCATCTCGGCTGAAAGGAGCACCCCGGCGGCAGGGCGAAGGGGTTCGGCATGACGCCGGGGATCGCGGTCAGCCGGCGGTGTTCGACCTCCAGATCGGGGATGCTGCGAAGCAGGCCTTCGGTATAGGGGTGACCGGGGCGATAGAAGACATCGTCGACGCTTGCCTGCTCGACGATCCTTCCGGCGTACATGACGAGCACGCGATCGGCGAACTCCGCCACCACCCCCATGTTGTGGGTGATGAGGATGACCGCCATGTGCATCTCTTCCTGAAGCGCGCGCAGCAGGTCGAGGATCTGCGCCTGGATGGTGACGTCCAGCGCCGTGGTAGGCTCGTCGGCGAGCAGCAGCTTCGGGCTGCAGGCCAGCGCCATGGCGATCATGATCCGTTGGCGCATGCCGCCGGACAGCTGATGCGGATAGTCGTCGATGCGACGCTCCGGCGAGGGGATGCCGACCTTGGTCAACATTTCGATCGCCCGGTCCCGCGCGTCCTTCTGCCCAAGTTTCTCATGGACGCGGATCGTTTCCATGACCTGATCGCCGACGCTGAACACCGGATTGAGCGACGTCATCGGCTCCTGGAAGATCATCGAGATGTCGCCGCCGCGGATCGCCTGCATCCTGGACTCGGACAGCGTCAGGAGGTCCTGCCCCTCGAACAGGACCTGCCCGCCTGCGACCCGGCCCGGAGGCTCCGGCAAGAGACCCAGGATCGACAAGGCGGTCACGCTCTTGCCCGAGCCCGACTCGCCGACGATGCCGAGGACCTCGTTTTTTCCGAGGTCGAAGCTGACGTCGTCGACGGCCGTGACCTCGCCTTTGCGGGTGGCGAACACGGTCGTCAGGTTGCGGACGCTCAGCAGCGTCTCGTTCGGCGCATCCGGCATAGGTTAGCCTTGCTGTACCTTGAGGCGTGGATCCAGGACGTCGCGGAGCCCGTCGCCCAGCAGATTGAGGCTCAGCACCGTCACCGCGAGCACGATTCCGGGAATCAACGTGATCCACTCGGCCTCGCGCATGTAGGTGCGGCCCTCGGCGATGATGTTGCCCCAGGTCGGCGCCGGCGGCGCCGCGCCCAGACCGAGGAAGCTCAGCACGGCCTCCGTCAGCACGGCATAGGCGAAGATGAAGCTCAATTGAACGATCAGCGGCGCCATGCAGTTCGGCAGCACGTGCTTGCGCACGATGCGGTAGTGGGTGGCACCGGAAGCCAACGCCGCCTGAACGAATTCCATCTCGCGCACCACCAGGACCGACGCGCGCACGATGCGCGCCGTTCGCGGGATGTAGACCACGGATATGGCGATCACCGCGGTCATCGACGACGGTCCGAGCGCGGCGGCGATGCCGATGGCGAGCAGGATCGCCGGAAACGCCATGAACGCGTCGGCGACGCGCATCAGCGGGCCGTCGAGCTTTCGCACGTAGCCGGCGGCGGCGCCGAGCAATACGCCGAAGACCGCATTCAGAACGAGGACACCCAGGCCGATGCCCAGGCTCAATCGGGCGCCGTAGACCACCCGGCTGAGCTGGCTGCGCCCGAAGTTGTCGGTTCCGAACGGGTATTCCCAGGACGGCGGCTTGAACTTGTTGCGGATCGACAGCGCGTTGGGATCGACCGAGGTGATCAGCGGCGCCAGCGCGCCGACGAGGGCGACGATCGCGAACAGGACGGCTCCGACCATGAAGGCCCTGTGCCGGATAAGCCGTTGAAACGTGTCGGTTCGCCAGAACGCCCAGGGTTGCGGCGGCGTCTCGTCCAGCTCGGGCGCATAGCCGATGTTGCTACTTGCCTCGGTCATAGCGCACCCGCGGATCGAGATAGACGTAGAGGACGTCGACGACGATGTTCATCAGCATCAGCGAGCCGGCGACGAACAGCAGCCCGCCCTGGATCATCGGGTAGTCGCGCCGAAGAATGGCGTTGCCCAGCAGCGAGCCAACGCCGGGGATGGAGAAGATCGCCTCGATCACCACCGAACCGGAGATCAACACCGACAGGATGATGCCGATGATCGTCACCACCGGGATCATGACGTTGGCCATCGCGTGCTTGCCTACGATCAGGTGCTTGGGCAGGCCCTTGGCCTTGGCCGTCCGGATGTAGTCCTGGCGCAGGACCTCCAGCATGGTGGACCGGGTGATGCGCGCCAAGAGCCCCATCTGCAACACGGCGAGCGACACCGCCGCCAGGGTCGTGGTCCGGAACCAACCCCACAGATCGGTCTGCCAGGGAATGTAGCCGCCCGACGGCAGCCAGCCGAGATGCACGGCGAACAGCACGATCATCATGAGGCCGAGCCAGAAGTTCGGTATCGACACGCCGAGGAGCGCGAAGGTCATCACCGTCTGATCGACCCAGGTGTTCTGGCGAAGGGCGGCGATGACGCCGGCGAGTATGCCGAAGAAGAGGGTGAGGATCATGGCGTAGATCGAGATCGAGATCGTCACCGGCAACCTCTCGATGGTCGCCTCGAGCACCGGTTTGCCGAGGAGAAGCGAGCGGCCGAGATCGCCTTGCAGGGCGCCGGCGTAGAACTTGAGCAGTTGGACGTGGAAGGGCTTGTCGAGCCCGAGGTTCTCCCGGATGGCCTGGAGCTCGGCCGGTGTCGCCGACGGCCCGCCGATCAGCGTCGCCGCGTCTCCCGGGACCAGCTGCATGATCGAGAACGAGATCAGGCTGACCAGCGCCAGGATCGGCACCGCCTGAATCAAGCGTTGCAGGATGTAGCGACCCATGAAGCGATCAGACCCGTAGACAGGCGTGGACGGTACGGACCGAAACGACGAAGGGCGGAGCCGAACCGTCTCCGCCCTTCATCGTCAACGGTCATTCCCCGTTTGAGCTCCGAAACGTCGTAGTCTCAGTCGAAGTAGACGTTGGCGGCGCGCTGGATTCGATACGGCCGGAAATTCTTCACGTTCGACCGAACCGCCTGCAACTGATTCAAGGCGCCGAAGGGAAGAACCAGCACCTGATCGAGCAGGCGCACCTGGGCGCGGGCGAAGGCGGCCTTGCGGATGTCCGGGGTCGCGCCGTTCACCATCTCGTCGAAGGCGTCGTTGAACGGCTTGTCGGCGTCCGCCGGCGTCTTCGGCTTGTAGGCGCTCTGCGGGGCGGCGTACTGACGGATGGTCTGGACCGGGCCCTGCACCGGCCCGTTGCCGCTGGCGTTGAAGAAAAGGTTCCAGCCGGTCGCGGAGTTGGACCACGTCTGCGCCGCCGCCGGCCAGTCGACCACCGACAGCTTGACGTTGATGCCGATCGCTTTCAGCTGCTCCGCCACGACCAGCGAGGCGTTGTACATCGAGGTGTAGTCCTTGTTCGTCAGCAGAACCACCTCCTCGCCCTTGTAGCCGGACTCGGTCAGGAGCTGCTTCGCCTTCGCCGGGTTTTTCTGATTGTAGGTCTCCTTGCCGGCGTCGGTGTATTGGGACTGGCCGGGGTACTGGAAGCCGACGTTGAGCCGGAAGGCGCCGTCGGAGGCCGACTCCATGATCTCGTCCATGTTGAGCACGGCCTGTATGGCCTGGCGGAACTTGAGATTGTCGGTCGGCGCAGCCGAGATGTTCACCTCGGCCACCTGGATCCAGAAGTTGTTGAGATAGGTCAGAACGATGTTCTTGTTCTCTTTCAAGCGTGCCTGGGACGTGACCGGGAGATCCTCGACCGCGTGAAGCCCTCCGGTCTCAATTCCTGCCACCCGTGCGCCGGGCTCGGTGACGATGCGGTAGGTCACGGTATCGACACAGGCAACCCGATAGCCGGCGAAGCCGTCGGTGTTGTTGTAGCGGGTATCGGGCGTGTAGCCATCGAAGCGCTTCAGCTTCACATGGCTGTCCGCGACGTTCTCGACGAGCTCGAACGGGCCGGTGCCGATGGACGGCAGCTGCATGGCTGGCGCCGTCGCGTTTTCCGCCGGAATGATCGCGACCGGCACCAGGAACGAGCTCAAATTCTCGAGGAAGGTGGGCTGCGGCGTCTTCATGTGGATGACGAAGGTCGAGGCGTCCCGTGCCTCCCACTTGTCGACCGGAGCCAGCATGCCGCGGTCGATGCCCATCTGCTTGTAGCGATCGAACGTGGCAACGACGTCGGCCGTGGTCAGCGGCTTGCCGTTGTGGAACTTGACCCCGGGCCTGAGCTTGAAGACGTAGGTCTTGCCGTCCGCGCTGGTCTCGACCGAGGCCGCCAGATTCGGCATCACCGCGAAGTTCTCGTCGCGGATCAGCAGGGTCTCGAAGATGCTCATCGCGATGTTGCGGGTCGAGGCCGCCGCCGAGGTGTGGGTATCCAGGCTGTTGACCTTGGCCTGCTGGCCGAAGACGAAGTCTCCGCCCTTTTTCGGGCAGGTGAACTGTTGAGCCTCGGCGCCGCCGCTGCCGAGCGCGAGCGCCGCGACCGAGGCCATGATCCATGCCGGCTTGCCGATATGAGCGAGCGCCATGACGGGTTTCCTCCTTGGTGAGCCGTTGCCTGTCGGAAAACTTTCTGTCGTCCGGGTTCCGGAGAGACCCCGGTTTCTCGCACTACAGTAGCCACAGGAGCCATTTCGGGCAATCTCGCCACGATGGGCCCTGAAATCACGGATTCGTCAGCGCCTTTCCTCTCGGAAACAGGCGGATCGGCTAGTTCGCCCGGTGTCTTTGGACGAAGTCCTCGTCGACCTCGACGCCGATGCCGGGCGTATCCGGGATCGGCACGGTGCCGTCCGGCTGAAGCCTGAACGACGCTCTGGCTATGCCCGCCGTCAGCGCGCTCTGGCTCACGTTGAACTCGACGAAGCGGGCCCTCGGCAGGGTCGAGATGAGCTGCAGGCTGTAGCCGGTGAGCAGGTGGGTGAGCCACGAATGGGGCACCAGGTCGATGCCGGCCTGCTCAGCCATCTCGGCGACCCGCTTGGCGACGCTGACCCCGCCGCAGCGCGAGAGATCGGGCTGGATCACGTCGACGCAGCCCTCGCCGATGAAGCGCTGGAAGTCCCAGACGGTGGCGACCTGCTCGCCCGCCGCGATCGGCACCGGGCTGCGTGAGCGGATATAGGCGTATTCGTCGAAGCGCTCGGGGTGGATGAAGTCCTCGCACCAGCCGACGCCGTAGTCGGCAAGCCATTCGACGAGCGCAACGGCGTCCCGCCGGCTCCGCATCGGCCCCGGCGTCTTCCACCCCGCCGGATACCAGCCGGGATCGACCAGGAGGTGGCGCTCGGGCCCGAGGGCCTCGCGGGCGGCAGCGACCAACTCGCGGTCGCGGCCGGGATCCTCGCCGAAGACGCCCCAGCCGAACTTGACCGCGTGGAAGCCCCGGTCGACATAGCCCTGGGCCGCCGCCTTCATGCCCTCCGGCGTCTCGCGGAAGAGGGTGGAGGCATAGGCCATCACCCGGTCGTGGCGGCGGCCGCCGAGCAGGCGCGCCAGCGACACGCCCGCCGCCTGCGAGCGGATCGACCACAGGCAGTTGTCGATCGCCGAGATGCACTGGATCGCGATGCCGCGGCGGCCGTAATAGGCGCTGCCGACATAAAGCTTGTCCCAGAGCCGCTCGACGTCGAGCGGGTTCTCGCCGATCAGCAGTTCGCCCAGCGTCTTGAAGCCGAGCACCGCCATGCCCTGGCCGGCGATGATGGCGACCGCGGCGGGCGCCAGGGTCTCGGCATCGGCCCAGCCGGTGAGCCCCTCGTCGGTCGCGACCCGGACCAGCAGCTGCCAGTCGCCGTTGTCGGTCGCCTCCTCGGCACCGGCGGTGGCACCGTAGGTCTGCGTGCCTTTCAGCAGGATCGGCTCGACCGCGGTGATGCGCATCCGGGACCTCGGCCAGGCAAAAGAAAGCCGCGGGCGCCCGGAAGCGCCCGCGGCGGGGTGACGACGATCAGTTCTTCTCGATGTTCCAGTAGACGACGGTGTTGGCCTTGAGAATGCCGGTGACGTTCTTCCGCCACAGGAACGGCTGCTGATACTGGCCGACCGGCAGAACCGGGATGTTCTCCTCCCACAGCCGCTTGTGCAGCGTCTCGCCGAGCTGCTTCTGCTTCGCCGGGTCGGTCTCGCGGATGAAGGCCTGGCGGATCTTCTCCAGCTCGGCATCGCAGGGCCAGCCGAACCAGGCGGCGTCGCAGTTCGTCGTCGAGATGTTGCTCGACATCGGGTTCGCCTGGGAAGCAGTGCCGGATCCGGTATGGAAGATGTTCCAGCCGCCCTGGGCCGGCGGCTCCTTCTTCGACCGCCGGGTCACGATGCTGCCCCAGTCCTGGATCACCAGCTCGACGTTGACGCCGATCTTCTTCAGGTTCTCGGCGCTCACCAGGGTGAAGGCGTTGAGGAACGCGATGTCGGCCGCGCCCATCAGCAGTACCTTCTCGCCCTTGTAGCCGGACTCGATCATCAGCTGCTTGGCTTTTTCGAGGTTCTGCTTGCGGTATTGCTCGGAGCCCGCCTCGGTGCCGTAGGGCGTGCCGCAGATCCAGAGAGAGAAGCACTCCCGCCAGTACTTCGCCGGACCGATGCCCGCCGCCAGATACTCCTTCTGGTCGATCATCAGCGCGACCGCCTGCCGGGCCTTCAGGTTGTTGAACGGCGGATGCAGGTGGTTCATCCGCAGGAGACCGAAGCCCTCGGTCGGCCAGATCGTGCCGACGACGACGTCCGGGTTCTTCTCGACCGTTGCCACCAAGTCGATCGCCGTCTGGTCGAGGAAGTCGACCTCGCCGGCGTTGAAGGCGGCGAAAACGGTCGCCGGGTCCGGGATGACCCGGTACTCGACCCGGTCGATCTTCACCACCTTGCCGCCGGCGAAGCCCGACGGCTGCTCGCTGCGCGGCACATAGTCCTTGAACTTGTCGTAGACGACCTTGGAGCCCGGCACCCATTCGGCCTTGTTGAAGCTGAACGGGCCGGAGCCGATCGGCTCGGTGATCGGCGTGTTCGGATCGACCAGCGCTTCCTTCTCGCGGTAGATACCGGCGAGATTCGACGATCCGCCGAGCGCGTAGAGCAGCAGGCCGAAAGGCTCCTTCAGCTTGATGGTGAAGGTCTTGTCGTCGACTGCGTCGATCGAGGCCAGGAACGGCTCGATCGAGCGACCCAGCACCTCGCGCTTCACCAGGCGCCTCACCGAGGCGACCACATCCTTGGTGGTGACCGGCGAGCCGTCATGGAACTTGAGGCCCGGCCGCAAGGTCATCGTGTAGGTGAGCTTGTCCGCCGACAGCGTATGACGCTCGACCATCTGCGGCTGGGACTCGGTCTTGTCGTCCCAGCTGAACAGCGTGTCCAAGATCGCGCCCATGTGCATGGCCGTGATGGTCGCGGTGGTCTGGTAGCCGTCGAGAACCTTCAAGTCGGCGTGGGGAACGACCCTCAGCACCTTCTGCTGCGCCCAGGCATCGCCGGAGGCGAGCGCGAGGAGCGCGGCAGCGGCGGCGACGGCCGTCGAGCGCATGCGTTTCATGGATTAAGTCCTCCCGTGTTGTGGGGTGACCCGGTCACCCGCCTCGATGGTGCACAGTTTCCTCGTCCGATCAAAGATTTCCGTTGGGAAAGCGGAACCGCGGGCTGGTGCCGCCGGGGTCGGGGCTGACGTCCGGGTATTCCGGAAATGCCGGGTTTCTCACGATTTCCGATGAGGATCGGCTAGCGTCCCGACCGGAGGTTGCCTATGACCCGTGTGCTCTTCGCCAACCTGTTCCACGAGACCCACACCTTCCTTCCGGAGCCGACCCGGCTTTCGGACTTCGAGGCGCTGAAGGGCGAAGAGACGTTCCGCCGCCTTGGCGACGGCTCGAACATCGACGGCTTCCTGAGCCGCGCCCGGGCCCACGGCTGGACCGTGTTGCCGACCGCCGACTACCAAGCGATGCCATCAGGCACCGTCGATCACCAGGTGTTCGAGAGCTTCTGGGCCGACATCGAGCGGGAGATGGCGAAGCTCAAAGGCACGGCGATCGACGCGGTCTATCTCTCGCTCCACGGCGCCATGGTCACGGACCGCGAGGTCGATCCGGAGGGCGAGCTGCTTGCCCGCCTGCGGCCTCTGTTGCCTCCGGAGACACCGATGTTCGGCGTCTTCGACCTCCACGCGAATTTCACCCGGAGGATGGCGGAGCTCTCGGACTGCCTCGTCGCCTATCGTGAGAACCCGCACATCGATGCCCGCGATTCCGCGGTTCGAGCGACCGACCTCCTGGCCGAGGCCTTGAAGACGGGGCGGACCCCGAAGACCTACTGGCGCCATCCACCGCTGATGTGGCCACCGACCGGCGTCGGCACCGCCGATACCCCGATGCGCGATCTCGAGGCCACCGCCCGCCGGATCGAGGCCGAGGTGCCGGGCGTGCTCGTCGCCAACGTGGTCGCCGGCTTCGCCTTCGCCGACGTGCCGGACGTAGGTGTTTCCTTCACCATCGTCTCCGGCGGCGATCCCGAGGCGGCGGAAGCGGCGCTCGACCGGCTGGAGGCCGAGGCGATCCGCTTGAAGGAGGCAGGGGTACCGCGCGACCAGTCGGTCGACGAGGTGCTCGAGAAGATCCTGCCGGTCGAGCAAGGGCCGGTGCTGCTGGTCGAGCCCTCCGACAACATCGGCGGCGGCACCACCGGCGACGGCACAGGCATCCTGCGCGCGCTTCTCCGGCACAAAGTGCGTGAGGCCGCCGTCATCATCGCCGATCCGGAGTCGGTCGCGGCCATCGGCAAGACCTTGGTCGGCGACAGCGTGAGCCTCACCGTCGGCGGCAAGCGCAATCCCTTCGACGAGGGCCCGGTCACGATGACGGCGACGCTGAGGTCGAAAAGCGATGGGCGCTTTACCCTCGAAGATCCGCGGAGCCACCTCGCCACCTTCGGGCTCGCCATCGACATGGGCCCCTCGGCGGTGGTCGAGCACGAAGGCATCCAGATCCTGCTGACCAGCCGGAAGATCCCGCCCTGGGATCTGGGACAGCTCCGCAGCCAGGGGATCGAGCCGACCACGCTCAAGGTGATCGGGATCAAGGCGGCGGTTGCCCATCGCCGCGCCTACGATCCCATCACCGTGGCGAGCTACACGGTCGCGACCCCCGGCCCGGGCATGAGCGACCTCACGAAATTCCCGTACAAGAAGGCGAAGCGCCCGCTCTATCCCCTCGACGACATCGGCGCCTGACGGTGTAGGGAGGATCGCCACGCCGGATGCCCCGCCCGCAAACCATCGCGCTGATCGTCGCCTGCGCCTTGTTCATGGAAAATCTCGACGGCACGATCATCACCACGGCGCTGCCGCAGATCGCCGCCGACTTCGGCGTCAATCCCGTCCATCTCAGCCTGTCGATCACCAGCTATCTCTTGGGGATGGCGGCCTTTATCCCGATCAGCGGCTGGCTCGCCGACAAGGTCGGCGCCCGCGACGTGTTCCGTGCCGCCATCGTCGTCTTCGTCCTCGCTTCGGTCGCCTGCGGGAGCTCGGTCAACCTGCCGATGCTGGCGACCTCGCGCTTCGTCCAGGGCATCGCCGGCGCGATGATGATGCCGGTCGGCCGGCTGGTGCTGCTCCGCAACTGCACCAAGGCCGAGCTCGTGCAGGCGCTGACCTACGTCACCATGCCGGCGATGATCGGCCCGATCGTCGGGCCGCCGCTCGGCGGCTTCATCGCCACCTACGCCGACTGGCGCTGGATCTTCTTCCTGAACGTGCCGGTGGGCATACTGGGGTTCATCCTCGTCAGCCTCAAGATCCCGCAGGAGCCGGTGCTGGCGCCGCCGCCGCTCGACATAATCGGATTCCTCATCTGTGCGACGGCGCTCTCCGGCCTGGTGATGGGCGTGGAGCTGGTCGGACGCAGCGACGAGAGCCCGGCGGCGGGCTTGGCGCTCCTCGGCATCGGCGCCGTCGCCGGGGCGATCTACCTCGTCCATGCCGGCCGCCGCGAGCGGCCGATCCTTCAGCTTCGCCTGCTCCGCATCCCGACTTTCGGGCTGTCGGTGTTCGGCGGCTCGATCTTCCGCATCGGCGGCGGCGCGCTGCCCTTGCTGCTGCCGCTTTTGCTTCAGGTTGGTTTCGGCAAGACGGCCTTCGCCGCCGGGCTCCTGACGTTCATCGGCGCGGTCGGGGCCTTCGCCATGAAGTTCACCGCCCGCGGCATCATCCGCGCCTTTGGCTTCCGTGCCGTGCTGATCGGCAACGGAGTGATCTCGGCCGGGCTCACCGGGCTCTACGGCATCTTCCGGCCCGAGAGCTCGGAAGTGCTGATCCTGGTCATTCTCTTGGCGAGCGGATTTTTCCGCTCGCTCCAGTTCACCTCGCTCAACGCCCTCGCCTTTGCCGACATGCGGCCCGAGGATCTGAGCCAGGCGACCAGCGTCTCCGGCACCGCGCAGCAGGTGGCGCAGAGCCTAGGCGTGGCGCTCGGCGCATCGGCGTTGCACCTGACGCTGGCGGCCAAATCGACCGACCGGCTCGACGCCGCCGACTTCTGGCCGGCCTTCCTTGCCGTCGCCGCGGTGACCCTGGTCTCGGCACTGGTATTCTTCCGCCTGGAGCGGAGCGCGGCCCAGCAGGTGAGCGGCCACGGCGGCTAGGAGCCCGGCGCCGGCGAGCGGGGCGTCCCGCTCAGCGGCCGGAAAGCTTGTCGATCTCCGCCATGTCCTCGGGCGTGAGTGCCCAGCCGGCGGCGGTGACGTTCTGCACGAGCTGCTCGGGCTTGGTCGCGCCGGCGATGACGCTGGCGACCGGCGGCCGGCAGGCGAGCCAGCTGAAAGCCAGCTCGAGGAGGGTCTTGCCGCGTTTGGTCGCGAAGTCCGTGAGCTTCTCGACCGTCTGCCAGTTGGCGTCGGTGAGGTAGCGGTCGGCGAGGTTCTGGACGTAGCTCAAGCGCGCCTTTTCCGGCATCGGCGCGTTCCGCTTGTACTTGCCGGTGAGCAGCCCGCTCGCCAGCGGGAAGTAGGGGAGGAGGCCGAGGCCGTAGGCCTTCATCGCCGGGATCAGCTCCTTCTCGGCGTCGCGGACGATCAGGCTGTACTCGTCCTGGCAGGAGATGAACGCCTCGATCCCACCCTGGCGCGAGGTCCACTGCGCCTCGACCACCTGCCAGGACTTGAGGTTGGAGCAGCCGATGTAGCGGACCTTGCCGGCATGCACGAGATCGTCGAGGGCGCTGAGCGTCTCCTCGATCGGGGTCAGCGGGTCCGGCATGTGGATCTGGTAGAGGTCGATCCAGTCGGTCTTCATCCGCTTCAGGCTCGCCTCGACCGCGGTCACGATGTAGCGGCGCGACGCGCCCTTGAGCTTGCCGGCATCGTCCATCGCGCCGCAGAACTTGGTCGCGAGCACGATGTCCTTTCGTCGGGCGCCCAGGATCTCGCCGAGGCAGGTCTCGGAGCCGCCCTTGTTGCCGTAGACGTCGGCGGTGTCGAAGAGGGTGATGCCGAGGTCGAAGGCCTTGTCGACGACCTTGCGCGAGGCGTCGAGGTCGATGCGGCCGCCGAAATTGTTGCAGCCGAGGCCGACCACCGACACCTGCAGGCCCGACTTGCCGAGTACGCGCTGCTCCATCGCTGCCACCCTTCCGTTTGCGCCGCTTGCGGTCGGGGAAGGTAGGGCCTGCGCCCGTGGTTGGCTACCTCTGTTCGATCGTCCCGACCTCTGCCATGCTAGCGCCCTTTCCGAAGGGGATTTCATGGCTTCCAGCGCTTGGCGGAACCGAGCCGGTACGTTCTTCGACTGCGACAAGCGGCCGGCGTCGGGCCATCGCGGCATGGTCGTCGCCAACCATGCGCTTGCCGCCGCAGCCGGGGCCGAGATGCTGGCGGCGGGCGGCAACGCGATCGACGCGGCGATCGCGACCTTGTTCACCTTGAACGTGGTCGAGCCGATGATGGTCGGCATCCTCGGCGGCGGCATGGCCCATATCCGCCTCGCCGATGGCAGCCACCGGATTCTCGACGGCATGTCGAAGGTGCCGGCGGCGGGCCGGCCGGACAGCTACAAGCCGGCCTCCGACACCTGGCCCGACTACCTGGAGACGGTCGGGCGCGAAAATTCGGTCGGGCCGAAGTCGGTGGCCGTGCCGGGCAACCTCAAGGGCTGGTGCGAGGCGCTCGAGCGCTGGGGCACCTTCGATCTCGCCAGCGTCATGGAGCCGGCGATCCGGCACGCCTCCCGCGGCTTCCGGGTCACCCACTTCCTCAACGAATGCATGGCCCAGGCCGGTCCGGATATGGCCTGGGACCCGGTCATCGCCAAGGTCTTCATGCCCGGCGGCGAGCCGGCCAAGGCGGGAACGCTCCTGGTGCAAGGCGAGCTCGCCGAGACGTTCCGCGCCGTCGCCAAGGAAGGCCCGGACCTCCTCTATGGCGGCGCCCTCGGACGCACCGTCGGCGACCACCTGGAGCGCCAGGGATCGCTTCTCGCCTTCGGCGACCTCCGCGACTACCGGACGATCGAGCGGGCACCGGTGCGTGGCATCTATCGCGGCATCGAGATCGTCGGCCCGCCACCGCCCTCCTCGGGCGGCGTGCACGTTGTCCAGATGCTGAACCTTCTGGAAGGGTTCGACATCGCCGGATCCGGCTTCGGCACCGCGCGGACCATCCATCTGATCCTCGAGGCGCTCAAGATCGCCTTCGCCGACCGCTTCGCCTCGACCGGCGATCCGGACTTCGTCAAGGTCCCGGTCGAACGTCTGCTGTCGAAGGCCTATGGCGATGTCCGGCGGCGGGACATCGACGCGTCCCGCGCCAAACCGCAGAAGGCCGGCGCGATGGCCATGGAGTCCGCCAATACCACCCATCTGACCGTCGCCGACGACAAGGGCAACATCGTCTGCTCGACCCAGACCATCAACAGCCTGTTCGGCTCCCGCGTCATGGTGCCGGGCACCGGGCTCATCCCCAACAACTACATGTACACCTTCGATCCGCATCCCGGGCATGCGCTGTCGATCGCGCCGGGCAAGCGGGTCACTACCTCGATGTCGCCGCTGATCGCGCTCAAGGACGGGAAGCCGCATTTCGCCCTCGGCCTTCCCGGGGGCGTGCGCATCTTCGGCTCGACCATGCAGGCCGTGCTCAACCTGGTCGACCACGGAATGACCCTGCAGGAGACGGTCGAGGCGCCGCGGGTCTGGACCCAAGGCCAGGCGGTCGAGGTCGAGGCGTCGGTGCCGGAGGGCGTGCGAGGCGAACTCTCGGCCCTCGGCCACGACGTGCAGGCCGTCCCGCATGTCGCCAGCGGCATGTGCGCCATCGCCTTTGCGCCGGACGGCGCGATGACCGGCGCCGCGTGCTGGCGGGCCGACGGCACCGCCGTCGGCATCGGTGGCGGCCATGCCCGTAAGGGCGTCAGGTTCTGGGCGGAGTCGAAGCGAGTTTAAAGCCGCCTCGTATCCGGAACGGGGCGCCGTCGCCGGGTTTGATCTGGATCAAGGCGGGCTGGGTTCGGTTCGACGACTTTCCCTTCATATTGCCGCTCGCGCGAGTGCTCGTGCGGCCCCATGGACGAGGAGTCGTGATCATGCGCGCTTCCAAGCTGCTTTCCATCGCGTCACTCGTCGCCGCCCTCGCGGTGACCGCCGTCGTTCCGTCGGGCTCGTCTCTGGCGCAGAGCGCGCCCGCGGCGAGGCAAGACCCGCACCATCCCGGCGGTGCGGCAGCGCCGCCGCCTCCGCCGGCGCAGGGGCAAGCCACTCCCGCGCCCGGCATGGGCGGTGGGATGCCGATGCCGGGCGGCGCGATGGGCATGATGGGAATGATGGGTTCGGGCGGCATGCCGTCGATGATGGACGGCATGATGGACCACATGTCGCTGATGCAGATGATGGGCGAACGCACGGAGGGCCGCCTGGCCTTCGTCAAGGCTGAGCTGGCGATCACCGAGGCGCAGGCCGCAGTCTGGAATGCCTATGCCGATGTCGTGCGCGCCGAGGCGAAGCGCCGCCGCCCGGGCATGTCGATGGCCCAGGCGATTCCTGCCGCGACGTGGGTCGATCGCGTTGTGCAGCACGAGCGCGACCTGGAACAGCGCCTCGACGCGCTGCGCCGGCTCAAGGGCGTGTCGTCCGCTCTCTACGCGGCCCTCTCGGTGCCCCAGAAGAAGATCGCAGACGAGCTCATGAACAGTCCCCTGGGCCACATGTAGGCGTCAGCCCAGGATCTCCCCGATCTTCTGGGTCGCCTTGAGGCCGGAGCCGGTCAGCACCAGCACCGTGGTCTCTTCCGGCTTGATCGTTCCGGCGGCCAGCAGGCGGGTGAGGGCGGCAGCGGTCTGGGCGCTGGTCGGCTCGGCATAGAGGCCCATTGCCGCCAGGCCTTTGAGTCCGGCGACGATCTCGTCCTCGGGAACGGCGACGGCGCTGCCGCTGGAGCCGCGAAGCGCGCCGAGCACCTCTTTGAGGCGGATAGGCTTGGCGATCGCCGTGCCTTCGGCGATGGTCGCCTCGATCTCGGTCTCGACCGGCGTGTCGACGCCGGCCATGAAGCTGGCGACAATCGGCGCGCAGTTGGCCGGCTGCACGCCGAAGATGCGCGGCATCCGCTTGATCTCGCCGCGGCGGAGCAGCTCGCCGAAGCCGATCCAGCATCCCAGGATGTTCGACCCGGCGCCCATCGGGGCGATGACGTTGTCAGGAGCGACGAAGCCGAGGTCCTCCCACAGCTCGTAAGCCAGCGTCTTCGTTCCCTGCAGGAACAGCGCCTGCCAGTTGTGGCTGGCGTAGAAGATCTTCTCGGCCTGGCGCTCGGCCTCGTCGGCGCAGTCCTGGCGCGTTCCCGGCACCAGCTCGACCTCGGCGCCGACCGCACGCATCTGCACGATCTTCGCCGGCTGGGTATAGGCCGGCACCAGGATCTTCACCTTCATCCCGCCGGCGACCGCATAGGCCGCGACCGCCGCACCGCCATTGCCGGAGCTGTCCTCCAGCACGTGGCGCACGCCCTGCTGGCGCAGCACCGAGAGCATCACCGAGGCGCCGCGATCCTTGAAGCTGCCGGTCGGAGCGAACCATTCGAGCTTCATCAGCGCGCGGGCGCCGCTCCAGCGCCGCTCGATGAGCGGCGTCCGGCCCTCGCCCATGGTGATCGGATCTTGAACGGCGAGAGGAAGAGCGCGGGCATATCGCCAGAGCGAGCGGATGGAGGTGTCGATATCGGCGCGGCCGATGCCCGCGAGTTCGGCCGTCATCAACGGATTGCCGGCGTCCGAACGCCAGCGCGGCTGGGTCAGCGGATAGGCCTTGCCGGTGCGCGGATCGACAAAGACGGCTTCGGACATGCTATCCGCGCCATTCCCAGGGCTCGCCGGCGGCGATCCAGTCTTTGTACTCGGCCCTGGTCACGTCATTGGCGGGGTAGACGCCGGGTGTCGCCGCGCCGGCCAGGATCTTGATCTGGATGAAACGCTCGAGCCGCTCCTGCTCGGCGCCGTCCCGGGCGACCTCGGATGCCAACGCCTTCGGCACGACGACGACGCCGTCCTGGTCGCCGACGATGACGTCGCCGGGAATGACCGCGACCCGGCCGCAGCCGATCGGTCCCTGCATGCCGGCGCCGGAGAGGCCGGCGATGCTCGGCGGCGAGGCCGGGCCCGCCGCATAGATCGGCAGCCCCAGCGGCACCGTCGCCTCGACGTCGCGGAGTCCGCCGTCGGTGACGATGCCGGCGACGCCGCGGGCGCGGAGCCGTGCCGTCAGGATGTCGCCGACGATGCCGGTCGCGGCCTCGCCGCGGGCGTCGATCACCAGCACGGCGCCGGCCGGCGCTTCCTCGATGGCGCGCCTCGGAGCGTAGTCCGGGCGAGCGAGGACGGCATAGTCCGAGAGATCCTCGCGGAGCGGCAGGTAGGCCAGGGTGAACGCCTCGCCGACCATCCGCTGGGTCATCGGGACCATCGGGCGGACGCCTTCCATGGCGACACGCCTTAGGCCCCGCTTCAGGAGCTGCATGGTCAGCGTCGCCGTGCTGACCCCGCGCAGGGTGTCGATCAGGTTTCGGTCGAGAGGCATGTTTCACCCCGATGTCACGGCAATTGGCGGACCCCGCCGGCACCGCTAGCATGGGTCGTCTCGTCCGCCTTCCATCCCACCGAAGCAAAGCAGCGCCCTCGGCGCAAGAGCGGCTTCCTTACCCTGGGTCGCTCATGGCCGATTTCAGCCAAGTTCACAACGTCGACGACTTCAAGCGACTGGCGCGGGACTATCTGCCGCGGCCGATCTTCGACTGGATCGAGGGCGGCGCCGAGGGCGAGGTTTCGCTCGCCAATAACCGTACCGCCTTCGATCGGGTGCGCTTCAAGCCCAGGACCATCGTCGACGTTTCCACGCGCGATCAGACGGTCGAGCTGTTCGGGAAGCCGATGTCCTCGCCCTTCGCCATCGCGCCGATGGGCAATCTCAGCCTGTTCTGGCCGAACGCCGAAGTGGCGATGGCCCAGGCGGCGGTCGCCGCCGGCGTGCCCTTCGTTCTGAGCACGGCATCGGCCGTCTCGATGGAGACTGTCGCCGAAAGCGCACCCGGCGGGCGGCTCTGGTTCCAGCTCTACGTCTTCAAGGACAAGAAGGTGAACCGCTCGCTGGTCGATCGCGCCGCTGCCGCGGGATACGAGGCGCTGATGATCACCACCGACACGCATATGTTCCCCAAGCGCGAGCGCGACCGCCGGAACGGCATCGGCCTCAACCTGAAGAAGACGCCGCGCAACATCGCGGCCGTGCTCGCCCGCCCGCGCTGGCTCTGGGACGTGGTCTTGAGCCGGCCCATGCCCAAGCTCGCGAACCTGGAGAGGGAGGTTTCCGGCCCGACCACCTACGAGGCGCTGGCCAACTACTTCCTCAGCCAACGCCACCAGGGCTTCGACCTCGACGACCTGAAGCGGCTCCGCGACCAATGGAAGGGCAAGCTCCTGGTCAAGGGCATCCTCAACGTCGAGGACGCCCATCGCGCCGCCGGGGCCGGTGTCGACGGCATCATCCTTTCCAACCATGGCGGGCGAAACCTGGAAGGGGCGGCCGCTCCCTTCGAGGTGCTGCCCGAGATCGTCGATGGCGTCGCCGGGCGGATACCGGTGCTACTCGACAGCGGCTTCCGGCGCGGCAGCGACGTCATCAAGGCGCTGGCGATCGGCGCCAAGGCGGTGATGCTCGGCCGGCCCGCCGCCTATGCCGTCTCCGGTACCGGCAGGGACGGTGTCTCCCACCTGCTCGCGACCATGAAGGACGAGGTCGACCGGGTGCAGGGCTATCTCGGCTGCCGGACGCTGGCCGAGCTCGGCCGCGACCTCCTGCTGTTCGACCGCCAGCGGCCGGGCGCCAACGCGACGATGATCTGAGGAGACGCCCCATGTCCGAGCTCTTCGACCGCTTCGGCATCCGCCGGGTCGTCAATGCCTCCGGCACGGAGACCGTGCATGGCGCGAGCCGCGCCTCCGATCGCGTCGTCCAGGCGGTGGCCTCCATCCTGCCGCACTGGATCGAGATGTCGGAGCTGCAGCGCGCCGCTAGCGACTCGATCGCCGAGACCACCGGCGCCGAGGCCGGCTTCGTCACCGGCTGCACCGCGGCCGGGATCGCCGTCGCCTCGGCGGCGGCGATCGCCGGCGACGACCTCGCCAAGGTCGAGCGCCTGCCGGACACGACCGGCCTCAGGAACCGGATCATCCTGCAGAAGGGCCACGAGGTGAACTACGGCACCACCATCGGCCAGATGATCCGGATCGTCGGCGGCGTGCCGGTCGAGATCGGCACCGCGACCGGCTGCGCCGCCTACCAGCTCGACGGCGCCATCGACGACCGGACGGCGGCGGCGATCTACGTGCAGTCGCACCACACCGTGCAGAGCGGCCTCATCGACCTGAAGACCTTCTGCGAGGTGGCGCGCGCCCGCGGCATTCCGGTGATCGTCGATGCGGCGGCCGAATACGACTGGCCGGGGATGATCAAGGTCGGCGCCACCGCCGTCATCTTCTCAGCCCAGAAGGCGCCGGCCGGCACCACCGCCGGCGTCATCGCCGGCAGCCGCGACTTCATCCGCGCCTGCTACTACCAGGAACGCGGCATCGGCCGTCCGATGAAGGCCGGAAAGGAAGGCGTCGCCGGCGCCATCGCCGCGCTCGACCAGTGGCGGGAAACCGACCACCAGGCGGTCGCCAAGGCCGAGGCGGCGAGGCTCGACCGGGCCGAGCAGATGCTGCAGAACATCCGCGGCCTCCGCCTCGAGCGCGAGCCCGATCCGCCGGGCAACCCGTTCGAGCGGCTGATGCTCCACCTCGATCCGCGGGTCGCACGCATCTCCGCCTTCCAGCTGGGACAGGCGCTGGCGGCGGGGAAGCCGAAGATCGTGCTCCGGACGCTCCACGTCGACCGCGGCTACCTGCTGCTGGACGTGCGGCGCATCGACGACGTCGAGCTCGACCTCGTGGTCGCCCGCATCCGCGAGGTGCTGGCCTCGGTGCCGACGGACGCGAAGCCCGAGGTGCCGCCGACGTCGGGCGACTTGACCAACCGCGGTCTCGCCAAGTGGCTGGCTAGCGCGTGAGCGGGTAGAGGGTCTTCGGCGCCTTCTTGAACGGGAATTGGCTGAAGTCGTAGGCCGCCGGTCCCGGCGCGTCGATGTCGATCATCTCGCGGAAGGTCGAGCCGAACGAGGCGCGGAACTGGTTCTTCGCCTTGACGGCGAGAACCGCGAGCTTCTCGAGGTCGATGCCGCCCACCCGGAAGAAGTCCGGATCGGTCGTGTCGTGGCAGATGCCGGTGATCATCACGGAGATCGGCAATCCCACGAGATCGAGGCGGGCGCAACCCTTGAGATCGGCGCCGAGACCGGTATAGACGGGGCCGACATTGGTGAACTTGCCGTCGGAGAGATGGCCGACCGTCACCTCGGCTTCGACCGGCGGACCGAAGAGCGGCGTGAGCCGTCCGCCGAGCCTGACCTTGAGCCGCGCGCCGATCCCGGCGGCCTTGGCCTCGGCGAGAAGATCCGGATCGTGGAAGAAGGCGAAGGCCGTCGGCTTGGCCGGCTTGGCGGCGATCAGCGCCGCGAGCAAACCGGGCGTGTCGCCGATGCCGCCGGCGCCGGTGTGGTCGGCGGAATCGATGACGGCGATCGGCCCTTGGGCGGCGACGAGCGCGCGGGCGATGCCCTCGGCCGCGGTCGGCAGCTTCTTGAAGAGGAGCGGGCGGCGCTTGTTCATCGCCTCGACCAGCTCGGTCGCGCCCTTCAGCGCGAGCGCGCGGTCGCCGTCGGCGGTGGCCCAGGCGGAGGCGCCGGCCGCCTCGCTGTCGGCATAGGCGTAGCCCTGATAGGGCGTGAGATCGAGGAGGCCGTATTTCTTCTCGATGTCGGCGGCGATCTGCTTCACCTCGGCCATCGGGCCGTCGGTGGTGCGCGCGAACAGGCTCGGGATGATGGCGTCGGCGCGGACGATCACGGCCACCGGCTTGATCTCGCCCTTCACGCGCCGCTCCAGCAGGTCGAGGGCCTTGGTCGCGGTCTCCGCCATGTCCGTATGCGGGTGGCACTTGTAGCCGACGACGATGTCGGGGATGTCGGCCTCGGCCTGGCTGACATTGGCATGGAGGTCGAAGCTGACGGCGAGCGGCGTGTCCCTGCCGATGATGGCGCGGACGCGCCGTACGATCTCCAGGTCGGCATGGGTGTATTCCGCCGTGTTGAGAGAGCCATGCAGCGACAGGAACACCGCGTCCCAGCGACGCTTGGAAAGACCGGTCGTGATCTCGCCGAATATCCTGTCGAAGACGCCCGGCGCCAGAACGCCGGAAGAAGGGGCGCCGGCGCAGCGGAGATAGGTCGGCTTCCAGCCCGGCCGCCTCTCCAACCAGGCGATCGCGCCGCCGATCTCCGTCTTGGTGCCGCGATAGTATTTCGTCACACCGTCGCCGACCTGCCATTCGCCGCCGGTGAAGCACTCGATCGGCGTCGGGATCGGCGAGAAGCTGTTGCCCTCATGGGCGAAGCGGGCGATGGCGATGTCGGGCATGGGGCTCACCGAAGGGAAGGATGCATCGCTTATAGCAAGCTTCGCATCCGACCCGTTATCATTCGCGTACCGTGCGAAATCTCCCGGAGCCGGCGATGACCTACGACCTGCTGCTCAAGGGCGGCCATGTGATCGATCCGGCCACCGGCCGCGACGGCGTTCTCGACGTGGCCTTCGCCGGCGGCAAGGTCGCCGCGGTCGCCGAGCGGATCTCCGAGGCCGATGCCCGCGAGGTGCGCCAGGCCGGAGGATTCTATGTCGTCCCCGGGCTGATCGACCTGCACACCCATGTCTACTGGGGCGGCACGGTCTACGGCGTCGACCCTGACAAGCTGGCGCGCGCGTCGGGCATGACCACCGCGGTCGATGCCGGCAGCGCCGGTGCGGCGAACATCCGGGGACTGGTCGACCTGCAGCAGTCGAGGACCGACATCCGTCTCCTCGCCTTCGTCAACCTGACCTTCCCAGGCATCTACGGCGACCTCCGCGCCGTGGCCGTCGCGGAGGCCGACGACCTCCGCCTTCTCAACGTGCCCCATGTGGTCAGGACGCTGAAGACGTGGCCCGATCAGGTGGTCGGCATCAAGATCCGCGTCGGCCGCTCCTCGACCGGCGCCCTCGGCGCGATGCCGCTCCACCTCGCCATCAGCGCGTCGGAGCAGGCCGGCAACGCGCCGGTCATGGCCCATATCGGCGCCGACATGCCGCCGCGCCTGGAGGAGATCATGGATCCGCTGCGCCAGGGCGACATCGTCACCCATTGCTACACGCCGAAGATGAACAAGCCGCTGACCACCAAAGGTCAGCTCCGCGACTGCATGGTCGCCGGGCGCGAGCGCGGCGTGATCATGGATGTCGGCCACGGCGCCGGCTCCTTCGGCTTCGACGTCTGCCGCGCCATGCTGGAGCTGGGCTTCGCGCCGGACGTTATCTCCTCCGACGTCCATCTCTACTCGGCCGACGGTCCCGCCTACGACGTGCTCGTCACCATGTCGAAGTTCCTCTGCCTCGGGCTGCCGCTGGCCGACGTGATCCGCGCCGCAACCTCGGCGCCGGCGGCGGCGATGCGACGGACGGACATCGGCACGCTGAAGCCGGGCGCCGCCGGCGACGCGGCCCTGCTCGAGATCAGGAAGGGCCCGGTCGCCTATGTCGACGCCATCGGCGGCGAGATGAAGGCGGACAAGCGGCTGGTGCCGCGCGGCATCGTGCTCGGCGGCAAATGGTGGAGCGACGGCATGGCGCCGACGCTCAACGGTGGGAGGTAACCGGGGGCGGGCTCCCGACGCCTCCACCTACCGGCTTGCCGTCAGGTCCGGTCGGCGTTCGTTCCGTCTTGTCCGCCTTGAATGGCGCCACCTTGAACGGTGTCGGGTCGATGAAGCGCTCGACCGCGTTGGTCATCATCCTGGTCAGCACGTTGTCGTAGTTGTCGACCGGCAGCGCGCCGACGAAGCACATCGAGCCGACCGAGAGCACCGCTCCGCCTGACGGCGTCTCGAAGAAGGTCAGGTCGGAGCGCATCAGATCCTCCGGCTTGCCCGGCCAGAACTGGTTGAGGCGGTCTTCGTTGACCGGTCCGTAGTCGGGGTGGCCGAGGACGTGGCCTTCGGCGATCACCAGCGCGTTCCGGGGCGTGCCGAGATGATAGTCGATGCGGTCGAGTTCGTGGCCGACCGCGCCGCCGCCCATGTGGCCGCGCTCGCCGATCGTGACGCCCGAGGTGAGCTGGTTTTCGATGCCTTTCCTCAGGAACGCCACGCGCGGGTCCATGATTCCCTCGGTCGTCTTGTAGGGGTGGCCGTTGTAGGTGCCCTGGGCGGTGAAGCTGATGCCGACCAGCTTGTGCGAGCTGCGGCCGATCCGCCGCCAGAGGCCGCCATAGCTGCCGTCGAAGGCGTGATAACCCTCGCCGACCTCGGTCGCCCAGACGCGGACGCCGCTCTCGGCGCGGCGGACCTCCATCGCCCACGGGGCTTGGCTGTGGAACACCGCCTTCCAGTAGAAGCCGTTGCCGCCGAGATAGAAGAGCCGGCCGCCGCCGTCGAGATAGCCCTTGAGCCCGTCCAGCGTCTCGTCGGTGTGGTATTCCGGGTGCTGGCAGGTGATGACCAGGGAGTAGGGCTTGAGCAGGTCCGCGCCCTCGGCGTGGAGATCGTGGTCGGTCAGGATGTCGTGCTCGAAGCCCTTCCGGGTCAGCCAGTCGACGATGTAGCTGTCGACGTTGAGCCAGTAGGTGCCGGAGCCGATCTCGCTCTGGTCCAGCATGATGAAGTGGTTGAAGCGTTTGTCGACCATCGGCCGCGCCATCGAGGCGTGGGTCACGCCGCTGCCGTCGGAGTGGTAGTTGTAGGGCGAGAGCCCGAGCTCCGGGTTCTCGTCCGGCTGCTGGGTGAGCGCGCCCCAGGACTCGGCGCGGGCGCGGTTCTGCGCCCCGAAGCCCGGCCGCACGAACTGGCTGTAGACGTGATAGGTGATGGTCGGCAGCAGGATCGCGATCTTCGCCTTCTTCCCGCCGTCGGCTGGGCGGACGAAGAACGGCACGTTGTCGATCCCGGCGGCGCTCTTGAGGTGGATCGCATACATCCCCGACGGCCAGTCCTTCGGGATCTCGATGTCGAGCGCCTTCTCCCAGCCGACATCGCCGATGTCGTCGTCGTGAAAGTGGATGGCGCCCCACTCCTCCGGCAGGTGGGTCCAGCGGTGCTCGCGCCCCGACCAGTTGGATCCCGTCATCGCCCGGTCGGGCATGTTCTCGACGATGCCGTTGAAGCCATGCGGTCCGACATCGGCGAGGTCGAAGGTCGGGATGCCGACGGAGAAGTCCCAACAGGCCAAGAGCCTTGGCGGACTGTCCTTCGGCACCGGACCCTTCTGGGCCGCGAGCGCCGCCTTGGCGTCGGTCCCCGCCCAGATCGTCGGGCGCTCGATCTTGCCGTTGTAGTGGGCGGTCGGCTTCGCGCCGGGCTTGTCGCCGGGAACGGCGGCGACGAGCGCCGATCCCGCGCCGAGCTTCAGTGCCGCGGGAAGCGCGATCGAGGCCTCACCGCTATCGTCGAAGCCCGGATGGCCTTCGCGCGGGCGCTGGCCGATGGTGAGCTTCTTCCCGGCGGCGTCGACGACCAGCCAAAGGTCGTACCAGGCGCGTTCCAGCAGCATCCTGCCGGCCGAGACGCTGGTGGTGCGGCCGCCCGCGATCACCGTGGCGACGGCGCCGTCGCGCTCTATCTCGAGCGCGACGCGCGTGCCGTCGGTGCCGGTCCAGGCGAAGACGCCCTGACGGCCCTTCTTCGGCGTGGTCGGCCATGCCGTGACCACCAGGGTGAGCCCGTTTGCCGCCGCCGTCAGGTCGAGCGAGGGGATATGGCCCCAGGAGCCGAGATGCGTCCCCTGCTCCTTGCCCGGATGCGAACCGTCGGTCGCATGGGGCATCTCGATCTCGCGGTAGCCCGGCCCCTTGGGGTTGGGGTCGCCGCAGAGGATGCGGGCGATCCGGGTCTCGAACGGCGCGTTCTTGGCGCTTCCGACCCTGAGGGTGACGGTGCCGCCGGGCTTGACGCTCCAGCGATCGATATAGCCCAGCAGCGGATGCACGGCGTTCCCCCCGGTACGTTCAGACCCCGGACAGGAGAGCCGTTGACTAAAGGAAAATCAAGACTTGGCCTGTTCCACCGCCGCGATCACCTCGCCCGCGCTCCACACCTGGCCGAAGACCCGGGCGAAGCCGGAAAGCGCGGCGCGGTGGTGATGCTCGAAAAAGGTCGCCGACGCGTCCTCGGCGATGATGACGTTGAAGCCGCGGTCGGCGGCGTCGCGCGAGGTCGTCTCCACGCACATGTCGGTCGCCATGCCGGCGACCACCAGGGTCTCGATGCCCATGTTGCGGAGCATCCATTCGATGCCGGTCGAGTTGAAGGCACTGGAGGTGTTCTTGTCGATCACCAGCTCGCCGGCCTTAGGGGCCAGCGCCGCGATCACCTCGTGCTCGAAGCTGCCCTTGCTCCACAAAGTCGGCGTGTTGGTGGTGGTAACGGAGTCGGTGTCGCGCCGGCGGCGGCGGAGGATCATGTCGCTCCCGTCCGGCAGCAGCGGCCCGTGGCGGGTGAAGAGGACCCGGCGGCCGGCACGGCGGAAGGCGGTCAAGAGGCGCTTGGCGCCGGGATGACCGTGTCCATCAGGCGCGGCACGTAGTAGCCGGCGATCTCCGGGTAGCGGAGCGACAGCATCTGGGCCACGCCGGCGTCCGGGTTGCAGCCGTAGTTCTGCATGTCGATGACGATCAGCGCCGACTTTTTCCAGTCGACCTCGAAGCTCGGCCACGGCATGTGCCAGCCGGGCAGGGTGGTCGGCGAGTCGATCGGATTCTGTTCGGTCATGGCGGCTCCTCCCGCCGGGCATGCTAGGCTTAACCCCTGCATTCGTCATTGCCCGAGGTTCCCATGTCCTCCGACCTGCTGGCGCTCTCGGCGACCGAGGCCGCGCGCCTGATCCGCTGGAAGAAGCTCTCTCCCGTCGAGTACGTGGGCGCGATCCTGGCGGCGATCGAGCGCTCCCAGCCCGTGCTCAACGCATTCACCGTGGTGACGGCGGAGGCGGCCCTTGAGCAGGCGCGGATCGCCGAGGGCGCGGCGATGGCCGGCGCCGCGCTCGGGCCGCTTCACGGTCTCCCCGTCAGCATCAAGGACCTGGTGGACACGGCCGGCGTGCCGACGTCCTACGGCTCGGCCGTCCATAAGGGCCGTGTGCCGACCAAGGACGCCTCGACGGTGCGGCGGCTGAAAGAGGCCGGCGGCATCCTCGTCGGCAAGACGACGACGCCGGAATATGGCCACAAGGGCCTGACCGACAGCCCGGCCTTCGGCATCACCCGTAATCCCTGGAACCTCGACTACTCACCCGGCGGCTCGTCCGGCGGGGCCGCCGCCCATGTCGCCGCCGGCCTCGGCCCCCTGGCGCTCGGCACCGATGGCGCCGGCTCGATCCGGCTGCCGGCTTCGGCCTCCGGCATCGTGGGATTGAAGCCGACGCGCGGCGCGGTTGGGCATGGCTATGCGCCTGATGTCTTCTCCAGCTTCTCCTATTCCGGCCCGATGACGCGGACCGTCGCCGATGCCGCCCTGATGTTCGACATTCTCGTCGGGCCGGAGCCTGACGATCCCTGGAGCCTGGGCGGTACGCTGACGCCGGTCTCTGCCGGCCTCCTCGGCAACCGCATCGGCGGCCTCCGGATCGGTTACATCCGCCGCATGGCGAACGCGGACGTCGACCGCGAGGTCGAGGCGGCGACCGACTCAGCGCTCGCGACGCTGGCCGACCTCGGCGCCGAGGTCGAGGAGGTGACAGACAAGATCGACTGGATCGAGGAGGACGGCCGCATCCTGATGCGGACCGGCATGTGGGCGAGGAGCCGCGCCCATCTCGAGCGCTGGGGCAACCAGCTCGACTCCAGCTACCGCGACTTCATGGAGGACGGGCGGAAGATCTCGATGGAGCGCCTGCGCGAGGCCGAGGGTGCTCGCACCCAGCTCTACCAGGCGGTCCAGCACCTGTTCGGCCGCTACGACCTGCTGGCCTCGCCGACGCTGGTGACGCCGGCGCTGCCGGTCACCCACCACGCCTCCCGCGACCAGGTGATGGTCAACGGCAAGCCCCAGGGCTTCACCCGCACCGGCTGGACCTCGTTCCTCTATCCCTTCAACCTGACGGGCCATCCGGCGATCTCGATCCCGAACGGCTGGAGCGCCGCAGGGCTGCCGATCGGCTTCCAGCTCGTCGGCCGCTGGTGGGCGGATCGGGATTTGCTGCGCCTCGCGGCGATGCTGGAGATAGCGCGCCCCTGGTCCCAGCGCCGCCCGCCGCATTGGGGTGGGGTGAAGTAACGACCGCCCCCCACCCTAACCCTCCCCCACAAGGGGGAGGGGACGTACAATCGTACTCCCTTGTAAGCTGACTTTGTCGCGATTGGGTAAGATGCCAGTCGCGGTGGCGGGCGGGAGACCGTTGCACCCTGGAGGATCGCGTGGACGCAGCCTCTGTCCGGTCGTTCTTGAAAAATCCGACGGAGACCTTCCCTGATGCGGTCGTGGCCGCGATCCTGAACGGCGATCAGCCGATCAAGGCTTTGCGGGAGCATCGCCTCCTGACCCAGGCGCAGCTCGCCAAGGCGAGCGGGACGAGCGCGGTCTATCTCTCGCAGATCGAACGTGGCACGCGGCGCGCCGGCCGCAAGCTGCTGGTCAAGCTTGGCAAGGCTCTCGACGTCGACCCTGCCTTGCTGGAGTGGTAGTCGCCTCAGCCCTTCTTCGCCCTGGCGCGATCGATCGCGTCCATCACCAGCTGCTCGGCCTCCGCCGTGCCGACCCATTTGACGATCTTCGCCCATTTGCCCTTCTCGAGATCCTTGTAGTGCTCGAAGAAGTGGGCGATCTGCTCGCAAAGCACGACGGGTAGATCCTGATAAGTCTGCACACCCGTGTAGAACGGGTAGAGGGCGTCGACCGGCACCGCCAGGATCTTCTCGTCCATCCCGGCATTGTCCTCCATCACCAGGGCGCCGACCGGCCGGCAGCGGATGATGGCGCCCGGCACCACCGGGACCTGGCCGACGACGATGACGTCGCAGGGATCGCCGTCGCCCGAGAGCGTGTGCGGGATGAAGCCGTAATTCCCCGGATAGAACATCGCGGTATGCAGGAAGCGGTCGACGAACAAGGCGCCCGACGCCTTGTCGATCTCGTACTTCACCGGAACGCCGCCGAGCGGGATCTCGATCAGGACGTTCAGGTCCTTCGGCGGGTTGGGCCCGATCGGGATCTTCGAGATGTCCATCAATACGCCAGCGCCCAGCCGTCGCGGCGGGGATCGGAACCGGCCATCTTGACGCCGTTCGGCAGGATCCGGATCGCCTCGACGCTGCACGGGCCCTCAAGGTCGCCGACGACCTTCACCGGATGGCCCTTCTTTTTGAGCCCATCGACCGCGTCCTTCGAGAAGCGGCCTTCGAGGGTCACAGCGTCCTCGCCGGTATGCGGATAATTGGCGGCCTGGCCGGGTTGCATGCAGGTCCAGCGCGGCATCTCCAGCGCCTGCTGCGGGTCGTAGCCGTGCTCGATCATCGCGATCAGCACCTGGAAGTTCACCTGCACCTGGTTGTCGGCGCCGGGGGTGCCGAAGACGCACCAGGGTTTGCCGTCCTTGAGGACCAAGGGTGCGTTCATGGTGTGGCGGACGCGCTTGCCGGGCTTCAACTGGTTGGCGTGCCCGTCCTCCAGGTGCCAATAGGCCATGCGGTTGTTCAAGAGGGTGCCGGTGTCGCCGGCGGTGACGCCGGATCCGAAGGCCGAGTTGATGCTCTGGATCGCCGAGACGGCGTTGCCGTCGCTGTCCACCACGCAGTAGTACGTGGTGTCGCCGCCGGCGGCGGCGGAGAAGGGCTCGGGCGCCGACGCCTTGTTCCGGTCGATGCGCGACGCGCATTCGTCGGCATAGGCATCGGAGAGGAGGCGGTCGAGCGGCACGTTGCCGTGGCGCGGGTCGGTGCCGTAGCGCTCGCGGTCGAGGAAGGCGCGTTTGCGGGCCTCGACCAGCAGATGGATGAGCTCCGGCGAGCCCGGCTTCAGGCTCTTCAAGTCGAAGCGCTCGGCGATCTTGAGCTCCTGCAGCATGACGAAGCCGGTCGAGTTGGGTGGCGTCTGCCGGACCTCGTAGCCCCGGTACCTGATCGAAATCGGGGCGGCGCGCTCGGCCTGGCAGCCGGCGAGGTCGCGCTCGGTCAGCAGCACCCCTTGGGCCTGGCAGGCGGCGGCAATCCGCTTGGCGAGCCGGCCGCGGTAGAAGCCCTCGGCGCCGTCGGCCGCGATCTCCTCCAGCGTCCGGGCCAGGTCTTCCTGGACGATCAGGCTGCCGATCTCCGGCGCGTTCCCGGTCTTGGGATCGAGGAAGACTTTTTTGCTGCGGGGGTCGGCCGAGAGCATCTTCCGGTTCTCGCCGGCGAAGTGCGAATAGCCGTGGGTCGCGGCAAATCCCGTGCGGGCGTAGTCGATGGCCGTATCGAACAGCTTCGACCACGGCATCTTGCCGTGCGCCTTGTGCATGAGCGCGATGCCGGCGACGGTGCCGGGGATCGAGGTCGAGAGCGGGCCGATAACCGGGATGCCGCCATCCTTGCGGTAGCGCTCGACGGTGGCGCCCTCCGGTGCCGCGCCGGTGCCGTTGTAGCAGATGCCCTCACCCGAGCCGGCCAGCGCCACGTGATAGAAGCCGTCACCGCCGATGCCGGACATCATCGGCTCGACCACGCCGAGCGTGAAGCAGATGGCGACGCTGGCATCGACGGCGTTGCCGCCGGCGCGCAGAACGTCGAAGCCGGCCTGGGTCGCCAACGGATGATTGGTGGCGACGGCGCCGCGGCGTCCCATGATGAGCGGGCGGTGGCTGCGGGGATCGGGAAGCATGGCGGCCTCTTCGGGCGATCGGCTGGGAGCGCCATCTTGCGCCGGCGCGCGGCCTCCGACTAGGATCGTTTTCCGATCCTCGAAGCCCCGTCGCCTCGCTTGGGAACCCCGACATGGCCAAACGCTTGGCGATCGCCAAGTTCGCTCACGAGAGCAACTCCTTCACGCCCGGCGAGACCTGCGACGCCGACTTCCATGCCTATGGCTGGCATCGCGGCGACGAGGCGGCGGTCCACTACTCCGGCACACGCACGTCCATCGGCGCGGCGATCGATTTCCTCGGCCTCCACCCGGAGTGGCAGGAGACGTTCCTCATCTGCACCGCGGCGAACCCGGCCGGGCCGGTCGCCGATGCCACTTTCGAGCGGATCATGGGCGAGATCCTGGGCGGGCTCCGCGGCCAGACCTGGGACGCCGTCTATCTCTGCCTGCACGGCGCCATGCTGCGGGCGGGAAATCCCAAGGCGGACGAGGAGATCATCGACCGGGTGCGACAGGTGGTCGGCAGAACACCGATCGGGGTCAGCTACGACCTGCATGGCAATCTGGGCGAAGCGCAGGTGAAGAACGCCACCGTCGCCGTCGGCTACAAGACCCATCCGCATGTCGACATGTACGAGACGACCGAGAAGACGCTCCGGCTCCTCATCGGCACGGTCGAGGGCCGCTTCCGTCCGGTCGGGGCGTTCGCCCGCGTCGAGGCGCTGCTGCCCAGCTTCAACATGCGAACCACCGGCGACGGGCCGATGGCCGAGCTGGAGGCCATCGCCGCCGAGGCCGAGAAGCGTCACGGATTGCTGGACGTGACCGTGTTCGGCGGATTCCCCTATGCCGACACGCCCTATGCCGGCGGCTCGGTCATGGTCCATGCGGATGGCGATGCGGCGCTCGCCGAGCGGGTCGCCCGCGAGGTCGCGGCCGAGGCGCTGAAGCGGGCACCGCGCTTCCAGGTCGAACTGCCGTCGGCAGAAGAAGCGATCCGACAGGCGCTGGCCTCGCCGCCGGGCGTCGCCGTCGTGCTCGAGAATTCCGACAACCCGGGCTCCGGCGGTATCGGCGACACGACCGGGCTCTTCGGCGCGCTGATGGTCGCCAAGCCCAAGGTGCCGACCGCCTTCGCTTTCTTTCGCGACGAGGCGCTCGTCGCCAAGGCGCACGCGGCCGGCGTCGGAGCCACCCTCGATGTGAGCCTCGGCGGCCGGATTTCCGCCCGGTTCGGCGATCCTGTGCCGGTGCGGGGCAAGGTGACGATGCTGACCGATGGCCGTTTCCGCAACGTCGGCCCGATGTCGACCAACCTCGAGGTCGACCTCGGGCACACCGCCGTGCTCGACGTCGACCGCGTCAAGGTGATCCTGACCGAGCACTGCCTGACGCCGAACGATCCGGGCTTCCTTTTGATGCACGGAATCGACCCGGCGAAGCTGCGCCTCCTCTGCGTCAAGGCGAAGAATCACTTCCGCGCCGCCTTTACGCCGTACGCCACGACGATGGTCGACTGCGACAGTCCGGGACCGGCGGCGCTCAGCCTCAAGCATTTCAAGTTCCGCCACGTGCCGGTCGCGCTCAGACCTTGAGGTCGCTCCGGTTTAGGCGCTCCCCCTAGCTGCGGTCGGCCTCGAACAGGGTGGTGAGCTCGGCCGCGGCCTCCTGGGCGCTCTGGATCACCTTGCGCTCGTCTTGATAGAAGGCGTGAGCCTGCTTCAGCGTGCGTTCGTCGTGCTCGGCGAAGACGTCGAGTGCCCGCTTGATGCGTTCCTCGGGCACGCCGAGCTCGGCCAGCACAATAGCCGAGAGCTTTAGGCTCGAGTGGAAGGTCTCGCGCACGACGGCAGTCAGGCCGCGGTCCATCAGGAGATGGGCGTGGCGTCGGTTGCGGGCACGCGACAGCACCTTAAGGTGGGGAAAATGGCGCCGCGCGATATCGGCGAGCCTCAGGGTTTCATCGAGCTTGTCGACGGCAATGACCATGATCTTCGCCTCCCCGGCCCCGGCGGCGCGCAGCATCTCGAGCCGGGTCGAATCGCCGAAGTAGACTTTGGTGCCGAAGCGGCGGAGCACCTCGACCTGGGCCGGATCCTTGTCGAGGGCGGTGAACGGGATGCCCTGGAGGCGCAGCAGGCGGCCGACGATCTGACCCATCCGGCCGAAGCCGCAGATGATGACCGGTGTACCAGAGGATTCGATCCGGTCGTAGTCGGGCTGGGTCGGCCGCGAGAGGCGAGGGACGATCAGCTTCTCGGCGGCGGCGAAGACGAGCGGCGTCGCCGCCATGGAGAGGGCGACGATCAGCATGACGCGGTCGGCCTCGGCCTGCCCGAGGGTACCCGCCGCGACGGCGACACCGAAAAGGACAAAGCTGAATTCGCTGCCTTGAGGCAGCGCGAGGGCGAAGCGGAGTGCGGTGCGGTTGTCCTGACCGGCTAAGCGGCCTAGCGCGAAGACGATCGCCGCCTTGAGGACGACGAGGCCGGCGACGCCGGCGGCGATCAGGGCCGGCTCGCCGAGGACGAGCGGGAGATTGGCCGACATGCCGACGGACATGAAGAAGAATCCCAGCAGCAGGCCCTCGAAGGGCTCGATGTTGGCCTGCAGCTCGTGGCGGTAGGAGGAGTCGGAGAGCAGCACGCCGGCGAGGAAGGCGCCGAGCGAGGTGGACAAACCCGCGAAATGTGCCAGGGCCGCGGTGCCGACGACGATCAGGAGCGCCATGGCGGTGAAGACCTCGGGCGTCCTGGCGCCGCCGATTGCCCGGAAGATCGGGCCGACGACGAAGCGCCCGCCGCCGCCGATCGCGACGGCGACGGCGATGGCCCCCAGCACCTCCTGCCAGGGAACCATGTTCGGCATGGTTCCGGCGGCGAGGAGCGGGGCGGCGGCGACCAGGGGGATGAACGCGAGGTCCTGGAACAGCAGCACCGAGAAGCTGTCGCGCCCGGCGACCGAGCCCAGGAGATCGTGCTCGGCCAGCATCGGCAACACGATGGCGGTCGATGACAGCGCGAGCCCGGCCCCGATCACGACCGCCGCCGGCCAATCGGCGCCGTAGAGACGGGCGACGAGCGCGATGGCGGCGCCGGTCAGCATCAACTGGGCCGAGCCGAGGCCGAGGATGGCACGTCGCATCACCCAGAGGCGCTGCGGGCGGAGCTCGAGTCCGATCAGGAACAGGAGCATGATGACGCCGAGCTCGGAGACACGGGCGATCTGGTCGACGTCGGCGACCAGCGCCAGGGCCGAGGGACCGATCGCGGCACCGGCGATGAGGTACCCGAGCACGCTGCCGAAGCCGAACCGGCGTGACAGAGGCACGAAGAGGACCGAGGCGGCGAGGAGAACGACGAGGGTATCGAGCATCCTGGGATCCTGGGTGAGGGGCGATCCAGGGTAGCAGGATCGACGGCGTCTTGGACCGGATGCGGGCGTTCCCTGTCGTCTTCGCTCGGGCTCGATCCCGTCCCGAAGCTCGCTGACGACGTTCGCCTGCGACTCGGGCGGGGCTTAGCGTGGGTGAAGGCGGCGGCCGGCGATCGATCGGATCCTCAGGGAGACCCAAAAGAGCTCCCGATGCCTGAAGTCGCGGGCGGCCCGCTGGCGGACGCCCAAGGAATAAGGACCCGGGGCCGGGTATTTGCAGGACCGGCGGCCTGTGTTAGACAGCCGCCACCGTGCGCCCGAGGCGCACGGCCCGTTGGGGGATCGTCTAACGGTAGGACAGCGGACTCTGACTCCGCCAGTCTAGGTTCGAATCCTAGTCCCCCAGCCA
>SHVZ01000025.1 GCA_009694025.1 Alphaproteobacteria bacterium
CGATCGTCCGCTGACCCTGGATCGCCTCGAGCGCCACCTTCGCCTTGAACTCGGCCGTAAACCGTCTGCGCGTCTTCATCGGGGATCTTCCTTCTCGTCGTCAGATCCACCTTAGCCCCCTGTCTCAGGAACCGGGACCACCTCTCTCTCGCCCGGTTAGGCTTTTCATGCGGCGCTAGGCGCGACCTCAGCATCCGAGATGGCAGTGATAAGCGGACGTCGGCCGATCTACATTCTTCTCGGAGCCTTCGCAGTCATCGCCGCGGGGCTCTTTTGGTCGCGCCTGATCCCGATCCCGGGCCTGCATCGGGAGAGAGAGCCGCCGCCAATGACTGTGACGGTGCCGTTATCGGCGCCGCCTCCTGTGCCGGCGCCGTTGTCTCCGCCGGTTCCGGTGGCCCAGCCGACTCCTCCGCTGCAAGCCGAGCCCATGGTGGCGGCGGTGCCGCCGAGCGCCGTGCCGACCGCTCCGCCCGAGCCCTTCGTGGTCGACCGGCGGGCCATCGCGCGAACCCAGTTCTACCTGGAGCAGCTGGGATACCAGGTCGGCGCCGCCGACGGCGTGATGGGGAAGCGGACGAAGTCGGCGATCGCGTCCTTTCGCGCAGCCAACGCAATGGCGAAGGGCGAGGAGATCGACGGCGCCTTGATCGACGCGCTCGATCTTGCGGCCCGGCAGGTGCCGGAAAAGCCGGCGGACGGCGTGCCGTCGGCGGCGCCGCGTATTCCCGTCGTCTCGGTGCCGCTCGCGAACGCGTCGAGGTAGGCTTCGGAGATGGCCACGCATCCCGCTCCGGACAAGGCAGCGCGGCAACGCCTCATCGTGCGATCGATCTGGTTCACCGTCCCGGGCACGCTCGCCGTCATCGGCATCGCCTACAGGCTGGTACCGCCGCTGGGCGACCCCGATGAGCCGATCGCGCGGCTCGCGCTCGCGACGCGCTGGCTGGTCGTTGCGATGATCCCTTATGCCGCCGTGTGCCTCGCGATCCTGGGCATCCGCTTCGTCGAGGGCTCGCACGACCCGACACAGGGCGGCGAGAGCGACCGTCTCAAGATCCACTGTCGCGTGATGCAGAACACGCTCGAACAGCTCGTCTGGTTCGCCGTCTGCCTCTTCGCCCTCGCGCCGATGCTGGCTCCGGCCGAGGCCCGTCTCATCCCGATAGTCTGTGTCTTCTTTCTCTTCGCGCGGTTCGTCTACTGGTGGGGCTATCTACGCCTCGGCACGCTCGGACGCGCGCCGGGGGTTCAGCTCACGTTCACCTTGAATATTTTTTTGCTGCTCCTCGCGCTGGCGTTGCTTGCTCGCACGCTCTAGGAGCTGCTGCTGCACGCTCCTTACTTCCCAAACCACGCCTTCTGCCGCGGATGCTGCAGTGTGTCCGGGTCGATCAGCTTCGGCGGCGTCTCCTTCCGGGCATAGGCGGTCGCCGACTTGAACGAGCCTTCGGCGAGGAGGCGGTTGCACTCGTCGGTGTGGCAGAGCGAGTGCGGGGAGACGAAGACGTTCTCCAGCTTCAGGATCGGGTTGTCCGGCGGCGTCGGCTCCTGCTCGAAGACGTCGATGCCGGCGCCGGCGATCTTGTTGCCGACCAGCGCGTTGTACATCGCCTTCTCATCCACGATCGGGCCGCGGGCGGCGCTGATGAAATAGGCGGTCGGCTTCATCAGGCTGAAGGCCTTCTCGTCGACCAGCTTCCGCGTCGAGTCGTTCAGGAGAACGTTCACGCACGCAAAATCGGACTCGCGGAACAGCGTGTCGTAGTCGACCAGCTTGACGCCCAGCGCCGCGGCGTCCTCGGGCTTGGCGTAGGGATCATGAGCGATGAACTTCATGTCCAAGGGCTTGGCGATCTTGAACAGCTCCTTGGCGATGTTGCCGAAGCCGAGCGTGCCGAGCGTGCGGCCGGTGAGTCCGACGCCGTAGTACTGGCGCTGCTCGGTCCAGCGGCCGGCGCGGGTGATGCGGTCCTTATGGTTGAGCTTGTGGGCGAGCGCCAGGATGAGCGTCAGCTGCGTCGTCGCCATCGGCCGGCGCACGGCGTCCGGGTTGTTGGTGAGCAGCACGCCGGCGGCGCTCAGCGCCTTGACGTCGCGGGTGTCGTAGCCGGCGCCGAAGCCGGCGACCAGCTTCAGCCTGATGTCTGCGCGGCCGAGCGCATCGGCGCCGATGCCGGCGGCGACCGGGCAGATGATGTCGTACTTCGCCGCGTCGTCGGCGGTCAGCGTCTTCTTCGCCTCCGGCAGGTATTCCCAGGAGATGCTCTTGGCCCCGTTCAGGATCTCGAGCGCGGCCGGATCGAAGAAGGTCTTGTTGCCGTCGAGCAGCGCATCGCGGGTCACGCCGACGCGAAGAGTCTGGTTGGCCATGGCGAAGGGAGTCTCCGGGATGTCGAGAGCGCGAGACTAGGAGCAGGCAGCGACCGGGGGCAAGGCCGCCTCGGGGAGCGCGAAATGCGAGTTTCGTCGCGCCAGGGGCGCGATTGACAAGATCGAGCGCCAGGCTCGACAGTTGCGGCAGGTTCGACCGCCACCGGCGGACGCCAGGGATTCTCAAGGGAGAACGGACGATGAGGCTATTTCGAGGACGGATGGCATTTCTCGCCGCGGCGCCGCTGCTGGCGCTCGCCATGACGGCGGGATCGGCCGAGGCCCAGAAGACCCTGTATGTCGTGCCGCATGCGGACCTGCGCATTCTCGATCCGCTGCAGGCGGCGGCGACGATCACGATCATGCATGCGTCGAACATCTTCGACGAGCTGTTCGCCTGGGACGTCAATCTGCTGCCGAAGCCGCAGATGGTGCAGGACTACAAGGTCTCCGACGACCAGCTGACCTACACCATGACCTTGCGCCCGGGGCTCAAGTTCCATGACGGCTCGCCGGTCACGACCAAGGACGTGGTCGCCTCGGTCGACCGCTGGATGAAGCGCGACGGCATCGGCAAGCGACTGGCGGGGGTGCTGGCCTCGCTGACCGCGACCGACGACAAGACCTTCGTCTTCAAGCTGAAGCAGCCCTATTCCTGGGTCGAATACTCGCTCGGCAACCACGCCGGCAACTTCCCGGCGATCATGCGCTACAAGGAGGCGATGACCGACCCGATGACCGCGATCGGCGCCGACGCGCAGATCGGCTCCGGCCCTTACAGGTTCGTCAAGGAGGAGTGGAAGCCCGGTGACGAGGTCGTCTATGCCAAGTTCGCCGACTACGTTCCGCGGTCGGAGGCGCCCGACGCCATGGCCGGCGGCAAGATGGCGAAGGTCGACCGGCTGATCTTCAAGATCATCCCCGATGCGCAGACCGCCGCCTCGGCGCTGATCAAGGGCGAGGTCGACTTCATCGACGGCCCGGCGGCCGATGTGCTGCCGCAGCTCGAGAAGGCCAGCGGCATCGTCGTCTCCAAGCTGGCGCCGGTCGGCGGCTTCGGCGCGATTCGTCCGAACGCGCTGCACCCGCCTTTCAACAACCCGAAGGCGCGGCAGGCGCTGGCCCTCCTGGTTCCGCAGGAGGACTACATGCGGACCGCGGTCGGCACCAAGAACTGGAACGAGTGCTTCTCGTTCCTGGTGTGCAAGTCCGTCTACGGCACCGAGGTCGGCTCCGAGACCTTCCGCAAGGCCGATCCGGCGCGGGCGAAGAAGCTGATGGAAGAGGCGGGCTACAAGGGCGAGAAGATCATCATCACCTCGACCAAGGAGATCGCCCAGATCGGCGCCCAGGCCGAGGTGCTGCTGGCCGGCCTCCGCAACATCGGTGTCAATGCCGAGATCGAATGGGCGGATTGGGGCACGACGCTGACCCGCTTCCTCAGCAACAAGAGCCCGCCCGGCCAGCCCGGCTACTGGAACATCTTCACCACCACCAACTCGTGGTCGACCTGGCACAATCCGCTGACCAATGTCGGCATCATCCTGAACGCCGAGGGTAGCTGGGCCGGGTGGCCGACCGACGCCGAGGGCGAGAAGCTCCGCGTCCAGTTCATTGAGGCGACCGACCAGAAGACCCGGATGGAGATCGTCGACAAGCTGCACCGCCGGCTTTGGGAGATCGTGCCCTACGTCGTCACCGGTCAGTTCGACCAGATGTACGCGTGGCGCACGAACATCAAGGGAGTGCTGCCGACCTCCAAGCTGGTGCTCTGGAACATCAGCAAGGAGTAGCGGGCTGAGCTCGGGCCGGCGGCGCGCGCCCCGCGTGCCGCCGGCCTTTTCGTATCCGGAACGGCAGGAGACTCCGGTTTCGGGCGCCGTGGGAGCGCAATTGACAGGAACGAAAGCGGGTTGGACAGTTGGTTGCTCGGATCGATTTCCAATCCGAGACGCCTCGGAAGGGGGAGCGCCGGGGTAGTATGTGATTTCAATTGGGAGGCGATGAGATGAAGTCCTACAGTGGGCGCTTCGGTGCCCTGACGGCGATGTCCCTGGCCCTCGGCTTCGGGTTTGCCGCGCATCCGGTGGCGGCGCAAAAGACGCTGACGGTCATTCCGCACGCCGATCTGCGCGTGCTCGATCCGCTGCAGGCGGCGGCGACGATCACCACGATGCATGCGACCAACATCTTCGACCAGCTCTTCGCCTGGGACGTGAACTTGCAGCCGAAGCCGCAGATGGTCGGCAACTACTCGGTCTCGACCGACCAGCTGACCTACACCATGACGCTCCGTCCGGGCCAGAAGTGGCACGACGGCACGGCGGTCACCACCAAGGACATCATCGCCTCGATCAACCGCTGGATGAAGCGCGATCCCATCGGCCGCAAGATGGGCGAGAGCGTCGCCGAAGTCACCGCGACCGACGCCAATACCTTCGTCATCAAGATGAAAGCGCCGTACGCCTGGGTCGAGTATTCGCTCGGCAACCATGCCGGCAACTTCCCCGCGATGATGCGCGAGAAGGAGGCGATGGTCGATCCGTTCACCGCGGTCCCGAACGACCAGCAGATCGGCTCCGGTCCCTTCAAGTTCGTCGCGGCCGAATGGAAGCCGGGATCGGAGGTCGTCTACGTCAAGAACACCGACTACATCCCGCGTTCCGAGCCGCCTGATGCCATGGCCGGCGGCAAGATGGCCAAGGTCGACCGCCTGGTCTTCAAGGTGATCCCCGACGCCAACACCGCCGCCAATGCCCTGCTCAAGGGCGAGGTCGACATGATCGACATGCCGGCCGGCGACATCCTGCCGCTGCTCGAGAAGGACAAGGACATCGTCGTCCAGAAAGTGCATCCGGTCGGCGGCTTCGGCTTCTTCCGGCCGAACGGCCTGCACCCGCCCTTCAACAACATCAAGGCGCGCCAGGCGCTGGCCCTGATCGCCTCGCAGGAGGACTTCCTCGCCGCCGGCTTCGGCGACAAGAAGTGGTGGAACACCTGCTTCAGCTACTTCGTCTGCAAGTCGGCCTACGGCACCGAGGCCGGCTCCGAATCCTATCGCAAGCCCGATCCCGCCCGCGCCAAGCAGCTCCTCGCCGAGGCCGGCTACAAGGGCGAGAAGATCTACGTCATCGGCACCAAGGAGATCGCCCACATCGGCGCCATCACCGAAGTGCTCGTCGACGGGCTCCGCAAGGCCGGCGTCAACGTCGAGCTCGAGATGATGGACTGGGGCACCATGGTGACCCGCTTCGGCAGCAACAAGAACGTGCCGGGCGTGCAAGGCGGCTGGCACCTGTGGTCGGCCTCGGGCTCGTGGTCGACCTGGCACAACCCGCTGACCAACCTCGGCGTCAATATGGCGAAGGACGGGACCTGGGCCGGCTGGGCCGCGGACGAGGAGGCCGAGAAGCTGCGCAACGACTTCATCGCTGCCGGCACCAAGGAAACGCGCCTGGCGGTGCTCGACAAGCTGCACAAGCGTCTCTGGGAGGTCGTGCCCTACGTCATGACCGGCCAGTACGACCAGCCCTATGCCTGGCGGAAGAACGTCTCCGGCGTGCTTCCCACCTCCAAGCTGGTGCTGTTCAACATCGCCAAGGAATAGCCTTAACGTCATAGCCTAGACTCGACCGGCGGCGCGCTTAAGGTGCGCCGCCGGTTGCACGTCACGGAGCCCTCGCCGATGGCCGCGCCCGCTCTTTATCCGCCGATCGAGCCGCACACGACCGGCCGCCTCAAGGTCGACAACGTGCATGAGCTCTATTGGGAGCGGTCGGGCAATCCCAAGGGCGTGCCGGTGATCTTCACCCATGGCGGCCCCGGCGGCCGCACGGTGCCGGACAACCGCCGCACCTACGACCCGGACTTCTACGACATCATCGTCTTCGACCAGCGTGGCACCGGCAAGTCGTCGGCGAACGGCGAGCTCGAGAACAACACGACCGCCCACATACTCGCCGACTACGAGCGTATCCGGAAGGAAATGGGTGTCGACAAGTGGCTGGTGACGGGCGGCTCGTGGTCGAGCTTCATGTCGCTGCACTACGGCCAGAGCTTTCCCGAGCGCTGCCACGGCATCGTCATCCGCGGCATCTTCACCGGCGGCGACGACGAGGTCGACTGGTGGTGGAACGGCCAGAAGAACATGTTCCCGGAGCGCTGGCACGAGCTCGCGACCTTCGTGCCGGAGGCCGAGCGCGGCGACCTGCTCAGGGCATATCACCGGCGCGCGCTCGATCCCGACCCGTCGGTGCATCTGCCGGCGGCGCGCGCGCTCGCGACGTATAGCTGCTTCACCACGCCCTTCCGCGAGGATCCGAGCGCGCTCCCGGCGATGCTCGACCCGGCAGCCTACATGCCGCTGGCGCGTTTTTGGACCGACTACTGCGTCAATAAGTTCTACATCAAGCCCAATCAGCTCATCGACGGTGTCGGCCGCATCCGTCACCTGCCCGGAGCGATCGTCCATGGGCGCTATGACCAGACGACGCGGCCCTATGTCGCCTGGAAGCTGAAGCAGGCCTGGCCCGAGGCCGAGTTCACCTGGGTCCTGGAAGCCGGGCACAAGAGCGTCGAGCCGGCGATGGCGGCGGCGATCACCGGGGCGATCGAGCGGATGAAGGATCGCCTTCTCGCCCTTGGCGTCCGCCCGCGGAACTAGACGGAGACAGAGGATGAGCACGCTTCGCGCCGGCGTCGGGCGTACCGACATCACGCCGCCCGTCGGCATCGCGCATGTCAACTGGGGTGCCCGCGTGCATGACCGGGCGGAGGGCATCGATCTCGATCTGTGGGCGACGGTGCTCGTCGTCCTCGACGATGCCTCCGGCACCGGCGCCGCCATCGTCGATCTCGACGCCGGTGGATTCCAGGTCGACGAGGCCCTCGAGCTTCGCAAGATCGTGGCGGCGGCGACCGGGTTGCCGGTCTCCTCGGTCAGGCTCTCCTACACCCACACCCATTCGGGCCCGCCCTGGACCATCTCCGGCGGCTTCGGCGGCAACAAGGACCTGCCCGGCGCCGAGCTGGTGCCCGCATATCAGGACTATGTCCGCGCCCAGATCGCCGGCGCCGCCCGTCAGGCGATGCTGTCGCCCAGGCGCTGCCGGATCGCCGGCGGCTACGGCAAGAGCGACGTCACGGTGAACCGCCGGCTCAAGGGGCCGAACGGGTCGGTCCTGGTCGGGGAGAACCACGGCGGATACGTCGATCAGACCGTGGTCGTCGTCCGCATCGACGATCTGGAGGAACGCCCGATCGCCTCCATCGTCGGCTACGGTACGCACCCGATCACGCTGGCGCACCAGAACCGGCTGATCAGCCCGGATTACCCGGGGACCACCAAGCGCGTGGTCGAGGAGCTGACCGGCGCGCCGAGCCTGTTCCTGCAAGGCTGCGCCGGCGACCAGATGCCGCTCCAGGGCCTCACGGGAGATGTCTCGATCCCGCGCCGGATCGGCACTCGGCTCGGCGCCGAGGCGGCCAAGGTGCTGCTCGGTCTGAGGACACGTTCGATCGAGCGCCGCTTCGACCGGGTGGTCGAGTCGGGCGCGCCGCTCGGGCTCTGGGCGGAGGACGACGGACCGGAAGTCGCGGTCAAGCTCGCGGTGGCGACGCGCACGGCGCGGCTGCCGGTCCGCAACTACGGCTCCGCCACCGATGCGTCGGCCGAGGCCGAGCGGACGGCGAAGGCGATGGTCGCCCTCGACAAGGCCAAGGCCTCGCCCCAGGAAATCTCCGACACCAACGCCCGCTCGAAGCGCGCGGCGATGAACGCCCACTGGGCCAAGCTGACCCAGGGCCAGACCCATATGGAGGTCGAGCTGCACGGCATCCGCCTCGGGCCGGTCGGTCTCGTCGGCGCGCCATTGGAACCCTTCGCCCGCATCGGCGCGCGCATCCGCGATGCGGCGCCGCTGCCGGTGGTCCAGTTCGCGGGATACACCAACGGCTGGCAGGGCTATGTCCCTGTCGCCGATGCCTATGCCGAGGGCGGCTACGAGACCGAATGGGCGACGCCCTATGCGCCGACGGCGGCGGAGGTATTGGAGCGCGAGGCGCTGGCGCTGCTGAAGACGCTCGCGGCTTAGACCTCACGCGCCCCAGGCGCCGGCGGCGATGTGGTTCTTCGGCCGCGCGGCGAACCACTCGGGCTTCGCCGTCTCGACCTGGGCCGCGAGCTGCAGCACCATGTCGTCGCGGCCGAACTTGCCATGCAGCATGGCACCGATCGGCAGACCGTCGGCATCGAGACCGGCCGGAACGGAGACCGACGGCATCCCCGTCTCGTTCCCGGGCATGGTGAAGCGGCAGGCGTCGGCCAGGCGGTCCATCCAGCCCTTCAGCGGCTCGTCGCGCAGCAGCGCATAGGGTCCGTTGGCCTCCGGCACGCGGATGGCGAGGGTGGGGGTGAGGAGCGCGTCGTAGCGGTCCATCAGCTTGCCGAAGCTGCGGGTGACCGCGTTGTTGTCGGCCATCGCGTCCATCAGGTCGACCAGCTTGTAGGTCTGCGCCGCCTCGAAATGGCGCCAGACCATCGGCACCATGAAATCCTTGATCCGCGACATGTCGACGTTGCGGCTGCGGGCCAGCGCCGCATGCGCCATGCGGCTGGAGATCCAGTGGGCGATGTAGCCCCGCCACATCGCCGTCCAGTCGCAGACCTGCTCGTCCTTCACCTCCTCGACCGTGTGCCCCAGGCTCTCCAGCAGCTTAGCCACCGCGCGGATGCGCTCGGCGACCTCAGGGTCGACCGGCGTCGCGCGGCCCCAAGGGCCGGTCGAAAGCCCGATGCGCCAACCCTTGGGCGTTTGGGCGAGGGCGTCGAGGAAGGACGGAACCGCCGGGGTGACCCGGACGAAGAAGCCGCCCTGGGGCCCTTTGGCGATCGCGTCGAGCGCCGCGGCGGAGTCGCGCACGCTGCGCGTGACCACGCCTTCGTTGACGTGGCGCGCCTGGTAGTCGCTGCCCGAGAGCTGCCGCGGCACCAGGCCGCGGGAGGATTTGAGCCCGACCAGCCCGCAGAACGAGGCGGGGATGCGGGTCGAGCCGCCGCCGTCGGAGGCCATGCTGATCGGCAGCACGCCGGCCGCGACCATCGCCGCCGAGCCGCCGGAGGAGCCGCCGGGGGTGCGCTTGAGGTTCCACGGATTCCGCGTGGTCATCACCTTGTCGAGGTAGTTCGTCGTGGTGTCGAAGGTCATGCCGAACTCGGGCGTGGTCGACCGCCCGATCGGGATGAGCCCGCCCTTGAGGAAGTTCTCGACCAGGGGGTCGGTCGCCGTCACGCGGAAGTCGCGGAGCAGCTTGGAGCCGGACTCCTGCTTCCGCCCCTTGAGGCCGGAGCCGATGTCCTTGAGCAGCAGCGGCACGCCGTAGAAGGCGCCGTCCTTGGCGGGGCCGTCGCGATCGGGATCGGCGACGACGTCATCGAAGATCTCGAGGACGGCTTCGAGCGTCGGGTTCGCGGCATTGATGCCGACGGCGGCCTGGGCCGCAACCTCCTTCGCCGACACCTTCTTCTTGGCGACCAGCCCGGCCAGCGCCAGCGCATCGGTCGCCGACCACTCCGACCATGACAGAGCCTGCTTTGCCATCGCCGTGCCTCCCCTGAGTACCCTTCCGTCGAGCGTGGCGAGGCGTGGGCGAGGCCGTCAAGCGAAGGCGGGTGTCACCGAAACCGTCTAGCGAGCGAGCCCGGCTGCCTTGTCCAGGTCCGCCCGCGCGAGCCCGACGGTTTCGGCCGCCGTCGCCACGCCGTCCCAGGTGGTGACGTCGACCGGGATCCCGTCCCGCTCGCGTTCGGCCCGGCGCTTGCGCTCGGGCTCGCCGGCAACCAGCACCTCCTCGACCCCGGGCAGCGGCTTCGAGGACTTGACCCAGTCGACGAAGCGCGTGGCCTCGCTGCCGACGGTATCGCCGCCGCCGAGCCTAGATGGCTCGACGATGATCGAAAGCATGCTGTTCATGATCGGGCGATGCTCGTAGTTCCCGGGATAGGTGGTGCCGCCGCCGGTGAGCGCGCCGGCGAACAGCTCGCAGATCATGGCGAGGCCCGAACCCTTGTGCTCGCCGAAGGTGAAGAGGGCACCCCGCTTGCCCGGAGGCGCATACATGACGGCGGGATCGCGGGTCGGCTTGCCGTCGGCGTCGATCAGGCAGTTCTCCGGCACCGGCTCGCCTTTGTTGAGGGCGACCCGGACCTTGCCCATGGCGATCTTGGAGGTGGCAAAGTCCAGGATGATCGGCGGCCGGCCCGGCAGCGGGAAACCGGCGGCGTAGGGGTTGGTCTGGAAGCGGGTCTCGCGGCCGCCGAAGGGGGCGACGCTGGTGACGCCGGCGAAGCCGGCGACATAGTGCATGGAGACGAAGCCGGCGGCGGCGCACTGCTCGGCCCAGTGGCCGATGCGGCCGGTGTGGTGGGCGTTGCGGATGCCGAGGATGCAGACGCCGTCGCGGCGCGCCCGCTCGATGCCCAGGTTCATCGCGTCATAGGCGATCACCTGGCCCATCCCGACGCCGCCGTCGATGGTCAGGATGGGGCCGGAGTCCACCACGACCGTATGCCTGCCGTTGATCGTCAGCTTCTTGTCGCGCACCGCCTGCAGATAGGCGGGGATCATGCCGACGCCATGGGAGTCGTGGCCGGTCAGGTTGGCGGCGACCAGATGTTCGGCGGTCAGCCGCTGCTCGCGCTCGTCGCTGCCGACATGCTTGAAGACGAGCATGATCGCCCGCTGCAGGTTGGCGGGCGCGATCCGGTGGTAGCGCGTCGTTTCGGCCATGGACGTCTCGCTGATCGGGAGGGGGCGGAGAGGGAGGGCGGACAACCTGCCACGATGTCTCCAGACCGGCAATTGCCGGGCGCAAACCGCGGAGAGGCTGCTAACATGACCTGGCCCGATCGAAGAAAGGCGTGATGACCGGCCTCAGACCCTATCGTCCGATCCCCACCGGGACGCACCCTCCGAACGACTTCGCGGCCTACGGCTCGACCAGGCTCCGTCATCCGAAGGAGCCGCCGGTCGCGATTCCCCAGACCCTGTCGGAGATCACCGGCCCGGTCACAGGCTTCGAGCGGTTCGGTCCGCTCGAGGTCGACCTGACGGCGCAGCACGCGAGTCCCGCCCAGGGCGAGCGGATCGTCGTCGAAGGCCGGGTGCTGGACGAGGACGGGCGGCCGATCGCCGGCACCCTGGTCGAGCTCTGGCAGGCGAACGCCGCCGGCCGCTATCGCCACGACGCCGACCAGCACGACGCCCCCTTGGATCCCAACTTCTCCGGCGCCGGCCGTGCCGTCACCGATGCCGAAGGGCGCTACCGCTTCGTCACCATCAAGCCCGGCGCCTATCCCTGGCGGAACCATGCCAACGCCTGGCGGCCCGCCCATCTCCACTTCTCCCTGTTCGGGCCGAGCTTCCTCACGCGCCTGGTGACCCAGATGTACTTTCCCGGCGACCCGCTGCTGCCGCACGACCCGATCTTCAACTCGACGGCCGATCCGGCGGCGCGGGCGCGGATGGTGTCGAGCTTCGACTTCGCGCTGACCAAGCCGGAATGGGCGCTGGGCTACCGCTTCGACATGGCGGTGCGCGGCCGGTCGGCGACGCCGATGGATGCCGAGGTATGAGCGGCGCCACGCCTTTCCAGACGGTCGGTCCGTTCTTTCGCTTCGGGCTGATCTTCGACGGCTGCAACCTGCCGGTCGGCGCCGGCGATGGCGCACGGATCGCGATCGAAGGGACCGTCCGGGATGGCGACGGAGCTCCGGTGCCCGATGCGCTCCTCGAAACCTGGCAGGCCGACGCCGCCGGCCGCTATCGCCATCCGGAGGATGGCCGTGCCGCGCCTTCCGACCGTCCTTTCGACGGCTTCCGGCGCGCCGCGACCGATCCGGAGGGGCGGTTCCGGCTGGAGACGGTCAAGCCGGGGCCGGTTCCGGGGCCGCCCAATCGTCTGCAGGCGCCGCATCTCGTCGTCGGCGTCTTCGCCCGCGGGCTGCTGACCCGGCTGGTGACGCGGATCTATTTCGAAGACGAGGCGGCCAACGACCAGGACCCGGTCCTCGAACTGGTCCCGACCGGTCGGGTGCCGACTCTGGTGGCGAAGCGCATCGCCGAGGGTCGTTACCGTTTTGACATCGTCCTGCAAGGCAAGGACGAGACGGTCTTCCTCGCCCCGTGACGATGCCCCGGCTCCACGCGCGGCTGTTCGGCGATCCGGCGGTCGACGACGCGCTCTCGGACGACGCGCGGCTGCAGGCCATGCTGGATGTCGAGCTCGCGCTGGCGGAGGCCGCTTTCGAACTAGGCTTGGCTCCGGAGGCGGCCCTGCCGGCGATCCGCGCCGCGGCGAAGGCCTCGCTCTACGATCACGTTGTCCTTGCCGATGAGGCGGCGAAAGCGGGAAATCTCGCGATCCCGCTGGTGCGGATGATGACGCGCAAGGTGGCGGAGACGGACGCTTCCGCCTCGGACTTTGTTCATCTCGGTGCGACCAGCCAGGACATCATCGACACCGGCCTCGTGCTGCAGCTTCGTCGCGCAGTGCCGCTGATCATGGCGCATCTCGACCGGGCGGCGACGGCTGCCGCCGATCATGCACGCCGCCATGCGCTGACGCCGATGGCCGGGCGCACCTGGATGCAGCAGGCGGTTCCGATCACCTTCGGGCTCAAGGCCGCCGGCTGGTTCGAGGCGTTGAGCCGGGTCAACGCGCGGATCGCCGCCGACCTCGTCGCGGCCGCCGTCCTACAGTTCGGCGGCGCTTCCGGCACGCTGGCGTCGCTGGGAGGGGATGGGGTGGAGCTCGCGGAAGCGCTCGGCCGCCGGCTCGGCCTGCCGGTGCCGGATTTGCCTTGGCACGCGCACCGCGATCGGTTGGTTGCCCTGGGTGCATCTCTCGGCATCGCGGCGGGAACGCTCGGCAAGCTCGCCCGGGATCTGGCGCTGCTCGGGCAGACCGAGATCGGCGAGGCGTATGAGGCGCCGACTTCCGATCGCGGCGGGTCGTCGACGATGCCGCACAAGCGTAATCCGGTCCTGGCCTCGGTCGCGCTCGCGGCGGCCGAGCGGGCGCCCGGTCTCGTCGCGACCCTTCTCGGCGCCATGGGCCAGGAGCACGAGCGCGGCCTCGGCGGATGGCAGGCCGAGTGGGAGACGCTGCCGGAGCTCGTGCGGGTGGTCGCCGGCTCCGCCCGGTCGATGGCGGACGCGCTGTCCGGGCTCGTGGTCGATCCGGAGAGAATGCGCGCCAACTTGCAGGCGACCGGCGGCCTCGTGCTCGCCGAGGCGGTCTCGGCGACGCTTGGCAGCCGTATCGGCAAGGCCCGGGCGCATGGACTGGTCGAGGCGGCCTGTCGACGGGCGATCGAGGAGCGCCGTCCGTTGGCGTCGGTGCTTGCCGCCGAGGCCGAGATCTCGCGGTATTTGAGCGCCGACGAGATCGAATTCCTGATGATGCCCGACTCCTATCTCGGCGCTTCGGCCGAATTCGTCGATCGTGTGCTGTCGAAGGAGACCGGCAATGGATGAGAAGGAGCGTCACGCCGCCGGCATGGCCGTGCGCCGGCGCGTGCTCGGCGAGGACCATGTCGACCGCTCGATCGCCAAGGCGAACGATCTCACCCGCGAGTTCCAGGATCTGATCACCCGCTATGCCTGGGGCGAGATATGGACGCGCCCTGGCCTCGACATCCGCACCCGCCGCGTTCTGGTGATCGGCACCCTCGTCGCGCTCGCGCGCTGGGACGAGTTCCGCCTGCACGCGCGCGCCGCGCTGGCCGAGGGCGGAATGACGGCCGACGACGTCAAGGAGATCGTGCTGCAGCAGGCGATCTATTGCGGGGTGCCGGCGGCGAACACCGCCTTTTACATCCTGGACGAAGTCGTGAAGGAGATCGGCTAACCCCCGGCCGTCGCAATCAGCCGGGGTGTGATCGTGCTCACTGCCCCCAGTCACCCCGGCCGCTTCTTGTCCTGGTGGACGGCGAGGCTGCCGATCGAGTTGCCGCCGTCGACGGTGAGCGTCGTGCCGGTGATGTATTCGGCTTTGCTCGAGCAGAGGAACAGGATGGCGGCGGGCGCGTCGCCCGGAAGCGAGGCGCGGCCGAGGGGGATCTGCGCCAGCGTCGCTTCGACATGGGCGGGGGTGAGCGGACTCGCAGTCGATCCCGGCGCGAACCCCGGCTCGACAGTGTTGACCCGGATGCCGTACTCCGCGAGCTCGATGGCGAAGCCCTTGCTCAGGCGGTCGAGCGCGGTCTTGGAGAGGCAATAGGGGGCGACGGTGCGGCGCATCCTGCGCGATGCGCCGGAGGAGATGTCGACGATGCTGCCCCTGATCCGGTGCTTGATCATCAGCTTGGCGAATCCGCGCGAGACCAGGAAGGGCGCGCGCAGGTTGACCCCGATGATGCGGTCCCACTCGGCGGCGTCGACGTCCAGGAGGAAGCCGCTGGGATAGATGCCGGCGTTGTTGATGACGATGTCGGCGGCGGTCCAGGTCTTGGCGACCGTGCCGACGAGGTCGTCGATCGATGCGGCGTCGAGCAAATCGGTCCGATGGGTCAGGCCGCCCCTTTCGAAGATCCGGAGCTCCGCGGCCAGCGCCGCCAGCGCTTCGCCCTTGACGTCCGAGAGGCAGAGCTTGGCGCCGGCATCGGCGAAGGCCGTGGCGATCCATCGTCCGTAGATGCCGCAGGCGCCGGTGATGACGACCCGGCGTCCGGCGAACTCGTCGCCCCAGCTCATCCCAACCATGTCAATCGCTCACGTGTAGGGAAACAGGCGAGGGGATCGAGCAGCCGATCCCCTCGCGAGATCGCAGGATAAGGTCAGCCGTCCCAACCCATGCGGTTGAGGAAGAAGCTCTCGTTCGGCGTCGGCTTCCAGCGCAGCTCCTTGCGGGCGCCGTAGAGGATGGCGGCCTGGTAGAGCGGCACCAACGGCACCGTCGCCTCGGCGATCTCGTTGACCTTCTTGTAGTGGGCGAGACGAGCGGCTTCGTTCAGGGTCGAGCGGCCGGCGTCGAGCTCGGCGTCCATCGCCGGGTTGTTCGACTTCGCCCACTGGCTCTTCGAGTGGTAGAGCGGGTAGAGGATGCCGTCGGCGTCCTGGCAGCCGCAAGACCAGCGGCTGAAGGTCACCTCGCCGAACTCGGCCGGCGCCGCCTGGGCCCGCTTCAGCCAGTTGGCGAAGTCGCTCGAGGTGATCTCGACCTTGAGCCCGACGTCGCGCAGCATCTGCTGGATCGCGGTGACGATGCGCTGGTCGAAGACCGGCGAGGTGAAGAGGGTGAAGGTGCCGGTCGCCGGCGCGCCGACGTCCTTGAGCAGCGCCTTGGCCTTGGCCGGATCGTAGACCGGGCCTTTGAAGCCCTCGGAGTAGCCGACATGGACCGGCGACAGCATGGTAGCGACCGGCTTGTCGTAGCCGCCCATCAGGCCGTCGATGATGCCCTGGCGGTCGATGGCATGCGAGATCGCTTGCCTGACGCGGAGATCCGCGGTCGGCCCGGTCAGCGAATTCAGCATGAAGTAGGCAACGCGCTCGCTCAAGACGCTCAGAACCTTGGTGTTGGCGTCGGCCTTCAGCTCCTTCGCGTGATCCGAGTTGATGGTGACGATCAGGTCGGCGCGGCCGCTGCGGAGGTCGGCCATGCGGGTCGCCGCGTCCGGCACCGCCCGGAACTCGACGGTGGGGAAGGGGCCCTTGGCGCCCCAATAGGCATCGTTGCGGGTGAGCACGACCTTTACGCCGCGCTGGATCGAGCCGAACTTGTAGGCGCCGCTACCGACAGGCCCCTGGTTGAACTGCTCGTTGCCGATCTTCTCGATATGGGCCTTAGGCACGATTCTGAGCTTGGCTAGCTGCGCCATCAGCACCGGATAGACGCCTGCGGTCTTCACGCGAATGGTCGTCGGATTGACCACCTCGGTAGCAACGATCTTGTTGAACTGGTCGAGCTGCGGGCTCTTGAAGGCCGGATCGGTGATCCGCTTGATCGTAAAGGCGACGTCGTCGGCGGTCAGCGCCGTACCGTCGTGGAACTTGATGTCGCTTCTCAGCGTGAACTCGATCGTCGAGTCGTCGATCGCCTTCCACGAGGTCGCCACCTGCGGGGCGATCTTACCGTCGTCGTCGCGCGTCGCCATGTTGTCGAAGATGTTGCGGTAGACCCAGTAGCTGTCCGGGTTCCATTGGACCTGCGGATCCAGCGAGGACGGCTCGCTGGCGAGATCGACGACTAGCAAGTCCTTGGCCGCTTGAGCCTGTCCTGAGGTGAGCGTCGCGACCAGCGCGGCCGTCAGCCATATCGACCATCGAGCCATCGCTTTAAGTCCTCCTGGTTGAGACGACGGCCGACTCCTGCCGGCCGACTGGATCGCGAACGCGCGGCCTCGCTTCCCTCCGCCGTCGCATCGGCCGGCGGCCGTGACGGAGCGCATCGGCATGCCGGCTGAACACAACCCGGCCGGCGGCAGTGTGCGCCGCGGATGGCGGAGAACAAAGGACGTCTCGTATTGTTGAATTTCAGTACGGCGGCGCTGAAATGTCAATCTTGCGATCGGGAACGTCAGTAAGCTCGTTGCGACCGTCGCGGGGCTTGAACTCATGTGAGGCATATGCGGAAGAGAAGCCATCCGGGTCCGGCGTCGCCCACGCGTCTGATCGTCGCGATCACCGGCGCCTCGGGGGCGATCTTCGGCATCCGCGCGCTCGAGCTGCTGCGCAAGCATCAGGACGTCGAGACGCATCTCATTCTGTCACCGTCGGCGGTGCGGACGATCGCGGAAGAGACGGATCGGACAGTAGCCCAGATCCGCCGGCTGGCCTCCGTCGTCCACAGCTACAAGGACATCGGTGCTGCGATGTCGAGCGGCTCCTTCCGCACGCTCGGCATGCTGGTGGCGCCCTGCTCGATCAAGACCCTGAGCGGCATCGCCAACGCCTATGACGACAACCTGGTGGTCCGCGCCGCCGACGTCTGCCTGAAAGAGCGTCGGCGTCTGGTGCTGCTGCTTCGGGAGACGCCGCTGCATCTCGGGCACATCGAGCTGATGGAGCGGGCGACCCGCTACGGCGCCGTCGTCATGCCGCCGGTGCCGGCGTTCCATCTTCGCCCGAAGACCATCGACGATATCGTGAATGCGACCGTCCGCCGCGCCCTCGAGCCATTCGGCCTGTCTCGGATGGGCTAGCAGCCGAGGGCCTCGGCGAGCGCTTCCATGCCGTCGACAGCAAGGTCCCAGGCGGCATTCGGCGCGAGGTCGGTCGTCTGCGCCGGGCCGTATTCCGTCGGTCGCCGCACGAACGCGGTCTTTAAGCCCAGCGCCGAGGCGGCGGCGAGGTCGCCATTGTGGGCGGCGACCATCATCACCCGCGCGGGCGGCAGGTCGAGGAGGCGGGCGGCGCCGAGATAGACCTTGGGCTCGGGCTTGTAGCCCTCGAACAATTCGCTCGACAGGATCAGATCCCAGGGGAGGCCAACCCGCTTGGCCATCCGCGTCAGCAACGCGACCCCGCCATTGGAGAGCGGCGCCAGCAGGAACCGTGCGCGGAGCCGGCGAAGGCCAGGAACCGTATCCGGCCACGGATCGAGCCGATGCCAGACCCGGTTGATCCCATCCAGGGTCGCCTCGTCCACCCCGGCGAGCCCGAAGCGCGGGGCGATCTTGTCCAGAGTCTCGCGGTGGAGGACGTCGAGCGCGGCGAAGGGGCGGCGCCCGGCGCGGACCTCCTCGAGCGAGGGCTGGTAGCTGGCGCGCCAGGCATCGGCGAGGCCGGTCCCGTCGATCTTCCGGGCGAGCTTTCGGCTCCATCCCTCGGCCTCGCGGATGATGGTGCCGCGCCAATCGACGCAGGTGCCGAAGACGTCGAAGACCAGCGCGTCCACGTCCATTGCGGTATCTCCAGGTCCGGTGAGGCGGCCATCCTAGCGCGCTTCGGCATCCCGGCGCCTGATTCCCGTCGGGCAGGCGGGCGCGCTTGCGGCCCCTGTCGGGTTACCCTACAAGCGACGAAAAGCTCAATGCAGCGGGGGAGGGGCGGTGTACCTCGGGACCCAGGTCAAGGCCCGCGACGACAGTGACTATCGCGTCTGGGCCCAGCTCGGCATCCGCCATGTCTGCGCCGATCCCGACGGCAATCCGCATCACTGGTCGGCCGAAATCCTCCATCGCCATCGCGAGAAGATCGAGGACTTCGGCCTCGTCCTCGACATGGTCCAGCTGCCGATGAACTCGCGGCCGATCGAGGAGCAGGACAGCCCGGCGATCCTGCTCGCCAAGGACCCGGAGCGCGATCGGGAGATCGATTCCATTTGTGCGCTTATCGAGAGGCTGGCGGCAGCCGGGATCCCGGCGGCCAAGTACAACCTCAACATCATAGGCATTCCGCGGACCAAGCCGTCGCTCGGCCGCGGCGGCTCGCTCAACGAGTCGTTCCGCTGGTCGGAGGCCGACCAGAAGGCGGGCCCGGGCATGGCCGGCGTCGTCGATGCGGACGAGAACTGGGAGCGGATCGCGTACTTCCTGAAGCGGGTCGTCCCGGTGGCGACGGCGAACAAGGTCAGGCTCGCCTGCCATCCGCACGACCCGTACACGCCGCCAGGCTGGCGCGGGGTCACCCGCATCCTCGGCACGGTCGACGGCCTGAAGCGCTTCGTCGAGACCGAGGAGAGCCCCTATCACGGGCTCAATTTCTGCCAAGGGACGATCGGCGAGATGCTGGACGACCCCAAGGCCGAGGTCGGCGAGGTAATCCGCTGGTTCGGCAGCCGCGGCAAGATCTTCAACTTGCATTTCCGCAACATCCGCGGCCGCAGGCTCGACTTCATGGAGACCTTCCCGGAGGAGGGCGATATGGATATGCCGGCCTCGCTTCGGCTCTACCGGGACGTCGGCTACGGCTACATGATCATGCCCGACCACGTGCCGACGATCGACGGGAAGGATGCCCAGGGCGTCGCCTTCGCCTATTGTTACGGCTACATCGCAGCCCTGCTTCAGGTCGTGAACGATGAGAAGCGGCCAGTTTGACAGATTGGCCGGCTGACCCCCATGCCGGCTCAGAAATCGGCGCCGCAAGGCGCCGTGAACGAGGAGGAAACTATGGCTAATAAGAAGGGTAAGGGCCTTAAGGGTTTGGCGCTGACCCGCCGCCAGCTGATGGCCGGTGCCGGCGGCTTGGCCGCGACCAGCATCGTTTCCTGGAGCGCTTCGGCGCAGCAGGCGAAAGAGGCGCCCGAGTTCGTGCAGCTGGTCGCCGACAAGAAGCTGCCGCCGCTGGCCGAGCGGCTGCCGAAGATCCCGCTCGTCGTCACCCCGGTCGAGCGCGTCGGGCGCTACGGCGGACAGATCCGTCGCGGGCTTCGCGGCAGCGCCGATCACAACGGCATCCTGCGCATGGTCGGCAATCAGGGCCTGACCCGCTGGAACCTGGAATTCACCGACGTGCTGCCGAGTGTCGCCCACAAGTGGGACGTAAGCGCCGACTCCTCGGAGTTCACCTTCCATCTCCGGCCGGGCATGAAGTGGTCGGACGGTCATCCTTTCACCGCCGACGACATCGTCTTCGTCTTCGAGGATTGCCTCGCCAACACCGAGCTCTACAAGACGCCGCCGGCGCTTTGGACCATCGGCGGGCAGATGTGCAAGGTGTCGAAGGTCGACGACGTCACCGTCAAGTTCAAGTTCGCCGGGCCCTACGGCATGTTCCTGCAGCAGATGGCAACGCCGCTCGGCCAGCACCCGACCCTGTTCCCCAAGCACTACTGCACGAAGTTCCATCCGAAATACGTGCAGAACACCGCCGACCTCGCGAAGGCCGCCAACGTGCCGGACTGGGGCGCGCTGTTCCGGCTTCGCTGCGGCGACATCGAGATTCCGTCGCGCTGGGGCAATCCCGAGAAGCCGACGCTCGATCCCTGGACGATTGCGGAGCCTTATACGGGCGGCGCTACCCGCGTCGTGCTGAAGCGCAATCCCTACTTCTGGCAGGTAGATACCGAGGGCAACCAGCTGCCGTACGTCGACGGCATCGTCTTCGGCATCTCCCAGGATGTCGAGTCGCTGATGCTCGACGTGGTCTCCGGCAAGATCGACATCCAGGAGCGCCATATCGACACGCTCCAGAACAAGCCGACGGTCGCCCAGTCGGCGCAGAGGGGGAACTACCGGCTGTTCGAGACGATCAACGCCAACAGCCAGCAGATGGCGATCTATCCGAACCTCTGCCACAAGGATGCGGCGATCCGCGCCATCCTCAACAACAAGGATTTCCGCTCGGCGCTGTCGCACGGCATCAACCGTCAGGAGATCATCGACATCGTCTACCTCGGCCAGAGCCAGCCCTGGCAGTTCGGGCCGAGGCCGACCCACCCCTGGTATCACGAGAAGTTCGGCCGCCAGTTCACCGAGTACGATCCGAAGAAGTCGAACGAGCTTCTGGACAAGCTGGGGTACACGCGGCGGGACGGCCAGAACATCCGGCTCCGCCCCGACGGGCAGAAGCTGTTCTTCGCCATCGACGTGATCCCGACCCTCTATCCCGACCAGGTCGACGCCCTCGAGTTGGTCAAGCGCCATTGGTCGGCGATCGGCATCGACGTCAAGATCAACACGATCGAACGCGCCCTCTACTACACGCGCGGCGACAACAACGATCATGACTTCGCGGTCTGGCAGGGGCCGGGCGGGCTCGAGCCCCTGATCGACGCCCGCGACTGGGTCGCAATCCATCCGCAGGGCTCGCGCTTCGGATTGCCGTGGGCGACCTGGTACGTCAGCAACGGCAGGGACGGCCAGGAGCCGCCGGAGAACCATAAGCGCCGCATGAAGCTCTATGACGAGGCGCGTTCGATCTCCGACGTGAAAAGGCAAGGCGTGCTGATGAAGGAGATCCTCGATCTCGCGACCGACGCGTTCGATGCGATGGGCATCTGCCTCGCCCCGAACCTGTTCGGCATCGCCAACAACCGGCTCCGTAACGTGCCGGCGAAGATGCCAGGCGCCTGGTCGTGGCCGAACCCGGGCCCGTCTTTGCCGCAGCAGTACTTCTTCACGGGCTAGAGGACTTGCCGGCGCGCCGTTCTCCCTGAGACGGTGCGCCGGACCTATCTCTGAATGCTGGGATTCATCATCAAGCGTCTGTTGTGGATGGTTCCTTCGCTGATCGCCGTCAGCTTCCTCGCCTTCGTCCTGATCCAGCTTCCGCCCGGCGACTACGTCACCACCTACATCGCCACCCTCGCCGCTTCGAACGAGATCGTCGACCAGAACGCGGCGGCGGAGCTGCGCTCGCGCTTCGGGCTCGATCAGCCGTTCCTTTTTCAGTACGTCAAGTGGATCAGCGGCGTCATCCTGCGCGGCGACTTCGGCCTCAGCTTCGAGTGGCAGCAGCCGGTCTCCGAGCTGATCTGGGAGCGCATGGCGCTCACCCTCGTCGTCACCATCTCGACCTTGATCCTCACCTGGGCGATCGCGTTTCCGATCGGGGTCTACTCGGCGGTCCGCCAATACTCGATCGGCGACTACGTCACGACCTTCATCGGGTTTCTCGGCCTCGCTGTCCCGTCCTTTCTGCTGGCGCTGGTGATGATGTACGTCGCCGTGGTGCAGTTCGGCCAGGACGTCGGCGGCCTCTTCTCGCCTGAGTTCCAGACCGCGCCGTGGAGCTGGGGCAAGGTCGAGAACCTGCTCGAGCACCTCTGGGTGCCGGTGGTGATCCTGGCGACCAACGGCACCGCCAGCCTGATCCGGATCATGCGGGCCAACATGCTGGATGAGCTGCACAAGCCCTACGTCACCACCGCCCGCGCCAAGGGCCTGTCGGAGTTCCGGCTCCTCCTCAAGTACCCGGTCCGGCTCGCCGTCAACCCGTTCATCTCGACCATCGGCTGGCTTCTTCCGAACCTGGTCTCGGGTGCGCTCATCGTCGCCGTGGTCTTGAGCCTGCCGACCGCCGGCCCGCTCCTGCTGCAGTCGCTGATGAGCCAGGACATGTACCTGGCCGGCGCCTTCGTGCTCCTGATGTGCACGCTCACCCTGGTCGGCACCTTGCTCAGCGACATCCTGCTGGCGCTGGTCGATCCGCGCATCCGGTTCGACTGAACAAATGACCGCCCAGATCGACGCCATCCCGCCGGACGCGCCCGCTCCCGTCGCCTCGCGGTTCGCCGCCGCCTCGCAGTGGCAGCTGGTCTGGTGGTCGTTCCGCAAGCACAAGCTGGCGATGGTCGGCGCCGCCATCACCCTGATCATCTACATCGTCGCGGCGGCTCCGGACTTCTTCGCGACGACCGATCCGAGCCAGCAGAACGCGCGGGCGGTATATCACCCGCCGCAGGCGCTCCACCTGTTCGCGACCACCGCCGAGGGCACCACGGTCTTCACCCCGCATGTGAAGCTGATGGTGCTCCGGCGCGATCCGGTGACGCTGGCGCCGATCTACCAGGAGGATCCCGGCCGCCGGATCGACCTCCGCTTCTTCGCCGAGGGCTATCCCTACCGCCTGTTCGGCCTGATTGCGACGACCACGCACCTGATCGGCAGCACCGATCCGCGCCAGCAGATCTTCTTCCTAGGGTCCGACCGCCTCGGGCGCGACGTCTGGAGCCGCATCGTCAAGGGTTGCCAGATCTCGATGTCGATCGGGCTCGTCGGCGTCTTCCTCTCGCTCCTGGTCGGCGTACTGCTGGGCGGCATCTCGGGCTACTACGGCGGACGCATCGATTTCGTCATTCAGAGGGTGATCGAGTTCATCCTGGCGCTTCCGACGATTCCGATCTGGCTCGCGCTCGCCGCGGCGCTGCCGCAGGACTGGCCGGCGCTGCTGCACTATTTCATGATTACGCTGATCCTCTCGGTCATCGGCTGGGCCCAACTCGCCCGCGTCGTTCGCGGCCGTTTCCTCAGCTTGAGGACAGAGGACTTCGTCACCGCCGCCCGGCTCGACGGCTGCTCGGAGATGCGCATCATCTTTCGCCACATGCTGCCGAGCTTCATGAGCCATATTATCGCCAGCGTTACGCTCGCGATCCCGGCGATGATCCTGGCGGAGACGGCGCTGTCCTTCCTCGGCCTCGGCCTGCAGCCGCCGGTGATCTCCTGGGGCGTGCTGCTGCGCGAGGCCCAGAACATCCGCTCGATCGTCACCGCGCCCTGGCTGTTCGCGCCGGGGGCGGCGGTGGTCCTCGCCGTGCTCGCCCTCAACTTCCTCGGCGACGGGCTCCGCGACGCCGCCGATCCGTACAACAAATGACTGCATCAGCTCCCGACCGGCCGATCCTCTCGATCCGCGATCTCCATACGCATTTCCCGGTGCGCAACGGCACCGTGAAGGCGGTCGACGGCGTCTCCTTCGACCTGGTGCGTGGCAAGACCGTCTGCGTCGTCGGCGAGAGCGGCTCGGGCAAGAGCGTGACCGCGCGCTCGATCCTGCAGATCGTCGACCCGCCGGGGCGGGTGGTGAGCGGTCAGATCGTCTTCAACCGCGACGACGGCTCGTCGGTCGACCTGGCGGCGCTGCATCCGCGCAGCCGCGAGATCCGCGCCGTCCGCGGCGCCGAGATCGCCATGATCTTCCAGGAGCCGATGTCGTCGCTCTCGCCCGTCCACACCATCGGGAACCAGATCACCGAGGTGCTCCGGCTACATCTCAGGATGAGCAAGGCCGAGGCGACCGAGCGCGCGATCGACCTGCTGCGCGCCGTCGAGATCCCGAATCCCGAGCGCGCGCTCGAGCGCTTTACCTTCGAGTACTCGGGCGGCATGCGCCAGCGCGCCATGATCGCCATGGCGCTCGCCTGCAATCCGGCCGTGCTGATCGCCGACGAGCCCACCACCGCCCTCGACGTCACCACCCAGGCCGAGATCCTCGACCTGATGAAGCGCCTCCAGGCCGACCGCGGCATGGCCGTGATGTTCATCACCCACGACATGGGGGTGGTCGCGGAGATCGCCGACGAGGTCGCGGTGATGTACCGGGGCCGGGTGGTCGAGCGCGGGCCGGTCGAGCGGGTGTTCCACGCGCCCGAGGATCCCTACACCCGGATGCTGCTCGGCAACGTGCTGAAGCTCGAGCGGCGCTCGGCAATCCGGGAAGCCCGCGCATCGGTGCCGCCCGACGAACCGCCGTTGCTAGAGGTGCGCGGGCTCAAGATGTATTTTCCCATCCGCAAGGGCTTCTTCCGCCGCGTCGTCGACCACGTGCGTGCGGTCGACGGCGTCGACATCGTCGTCCGCGCCGGCGAGACCCTGGGCATCGTCGGGGAGTCGGGTTCCGGGAAAACCACGCTCGGCCGCTGCCTCTTGCGCGTCTACGAGCCGACCGCCGGCCAGATCCTCTATCGGCGGCCGGACGGCAGCGTGATCGACGTGGCTTCAGCCGAACCGGAGACGCTGAAGCAATGCCGGCGCGAGATGCGCATGATCTTCCAGGATCCCTTCGCCTCGCTGAATCCGCGCATGACCGTCGGCCAGATCATCGGCGAGCCTCTTCTGGTGAACGGTCTCGCCACGGGCTCGGCTCTGCACGATCGGGTCGCCGCCCTCTTGAAGCGGGTCGGGCTCGATCCGGACTGGGCCGAGCGCTATCCGCACGCCTTTTCCGGCGGGCAGCGCCAGCGTATCGGCATCGCCCGCGCGCTCGCCCTCGATCCGCGCGTGATCGTCGCCGACGAAGCCACCTCGGCCCTCGACGTGTCGCTCCGCGCCCAGATGCTGGACCTGATGCTCAAGCTCCAGGACGAGCTCAAGCTCGCCTATGTCTTCGTCAGCCATGATATCAGCGTGATCCGCTACATCTGCGACCGGGTGGCGGTAATGTATCAGGGCCAGGTGGTCGAGACCGGCGACACCGAGCAGATCTGCAACGATCCGGTCCACGGCTATACCAAGGCGCTGCTCTCGGCGGTGCCGCGGCCCGACCCGCGCCACCGCCGCATCCACGCCCGCCACCGCTACGTCTCGGCGGCGGCCTGAGGGGCGCCGGCGGAGGCTGCGGTCAGCTTCGGGTCCTCAACCAAGTAATACCAGGCGGCTGAACGGCGGCGCTTAGGCCTCGATCAGGCCGTCGGCGCGGGCGAGCGCCGTCAGGTGGTGCTCGGCCGGCCCGAACAGGATGTCGATCATCGTCATCCGCTTGAAGTAGTGGCCGACCTTGTACGCCTCGGTCATGCCGATGCCGCCATGAAGCTGGATCGCCTGCTGGCCGATCAGCTTGCCCGAGCGGCCGATCTGCACCTTGGTCGCGGCCATCGCCTTCCGGCGCTCGCCGGCGTTCGGCTCCGTCACCATCATGGTGGCGAACAGCGCCATGCTGCGCGCCTGTTCCAGCGCCATCAGCATGTCGACGGCGCGGTGCTGGAGCACCTGGAAGCTGCCGATGGTGGCGCCGAACTGCTTGCGGGTCTTCAGGTACTCGACCGTCGCCTCGTGCATGACCGCCATGACGCCGATCGACTCGGCGGCGAGCGCGGCGATGGCCTCGTCCACCACAAGCTCGATCACCGGCAGGGCCTTGCCCGGATCGCCGAGGACGTCATGCGCATCGACGCGCACGCCTGAGAGCGCGATCTCGGCGGCGCGGAGGCCATCGACGGTCGGATAGCCGCGGCGGGTGACGCCAAGGGCCGTGGCGTCTACCAGGAAGAGGCCGATGCCGGCGCGCTCGCGCCGGGTGCCGGCAACGCGCGCGCTGACGATCAGCCGGTCGGCGGAGTCGCCGTGGAGGGCGACGCCCTTCTCGCCGTCGAGGACCCAGCCGTCGCCGTCCTTCCGCGCCGTCGTCGCGACGTCGGCGAGATCGTAGCGCGCCTGACGCTCGCCCTGGGCGAAGGCGAGGATCAGGCTGCCGCCGGCAATCTTGGGCACCAGGGACGATTTCTGCCGGTCGCTGCCGGCATGACGGATCAGTCCTCCGGCAAGCACGACCGTCGCCAGATAGGGTTCGAGCGCAAGCGCACGCCCCAACGCCTCCATCACCACCATAGTCTCGACCGGCCCGGCGCCGAGGCCACCGTGGCGCTCCTCGAAGGGGAGGCCGAGCAGGCCGAGCTCGGCATAGCGGGCCCAGAGCCGACGGCTCCAGCCGTCGGGCTCGCGGGCATGCGCCTGGCGCCGCTCGAACGAGCCGTGGTCGCCGAGCAAACGCTCGACGCTGTCCTTGAGGAGCCGCTGCTCTTCCGAGAGGTCGAAGTCCACGTGCTCAGAGTCCCAGGATGGCCTTGGCGATGATGTTCTTCTGAATCTCGTTGGAGCCGCCGTAGATCGATATTTTGCGCCAGTTGAAATATGTGGGCGCGACCGACCCGGCCCAGTCGGGGCCGATCGGCGGCTCGTTCGAGCCCTCGTCCGGCTCTTGCGGCGCCGGCATCGCGTAGGGTCCGACCAGCTCGAGGGCCAGCTCGGTCACCGCCTGCTGGATCTCCGAGCCCTTGATCTTGAGGATCGAGGACGCAGGGTCGGGCCGCTTGTCCGTGCGGCTCCGCTCGGCGGCGACGACCCGGAGCTGGGTGATCTCCAGCGCCTTCAGCTCGACCTCGACCAGGGCGATCCGCTCGCGAAAGCGCTCGTCCTCGATCATCGGGCGGTCGCCGTCGCGCTCGAGCGCGGCGAGCTGCTTCAGACGCCGGACGCGCTCCTTGGAGACGCCGACGCGGGCGATGCCGACCCGCTCGTTGCCGAGCAGGAACTTGGCGTAGTCCCAGCCCTTGTTCTCCTCGCCGACCAGGTTCTCCACCGGCACACGGACGTCGTCGAAGAACACTTCGTTGATCTCGCGGCTGCCGTCGATGGTGACGATCGGGCGCACGGTGATACCCTTGCTTTTCATGTCGATCAGCAGGAAGGAGATGCCCTGCTGCTTCTTCGCCTGGGGATCGGTGCGGACCAGGCAGAAGATCCAGTCGGCATGCTGGGCGAGCGTGGTCCAGGTCTTCTGGCCGTTGACGACGTAGTGGTCGCCGTCGCGCTTGGCGCTGGTGCGGAGCGAGGCGAGATCGGAGCCGGCGCCGGGCTCGGAGAAGCCCTGGCACCACCAGTCGTCGATGTTGGCGATGCGGGGCAGGAATCGGCGCTTCTGCGCCTCGCTGCCGAAGGCGATCAGCACCGGCCCCAGCATATTGACGCCGAAGGCGAGCGGCGGCGGGGCGGGCGCCTGCTGCATCTCGTCAAGGAAGAGATACTGCTGGACCGGCGACCAGCCGGTGCCGCCCCACTCGACCGGCCAGTGCGGCACCGCCCAGCCGCGGGCGTTGAGGAGGCGCTGCCAGACGACGAAATCCTCCTTCGCGAGGTGGCGGCCGTCGATCATTTTCCGCCGCACGCCGTCGGGCACCGATGAGCGGAAGAAGGCGCGGACCTCGTCGCGGAAGGCGATTTCGTCAGGCGTGAAACGCAGATCCATCTAGCCCCCCTTGCCCGCCTGCCGGCGGGCCTCCTCGTCGACCAGCGTCTTCTTCGAGAGCTTGCCGACCGCGGTCTTCGGCAGGGCGTCCCGGATCTCCAGCATCGTCGGCATCTCGTGCTTGCCGATCTTGTCGGCGAGGAAGAGGCGAAGATCGTCGAGCGTGAACGGCGTGGCGCCGGCGCGCAGCTTGACAAAGGCCTTTGCCGACTGGCCGCGGTAGTTGTCGGGGATGCCGATCGCGACCGCTTCCTCGACCGAGGGGTGCTCGTAGATCGCCTCCTCGATGACACGCGGATAGACGTTGAAGCCGCCGGAGAGGATCATGTCCTTCTTGCGGTCGACCAGGAAGAAATAGCCGCGCTCGTCCATGTAGCCGATATCGCCGGTGAGGAAGAAGCCGTCGACGAAGGCGGCCGCCGTCTCCTCCGGCTGCTTCCAGTAGCCGCTCATCACGTTCGGCCCCTTGATCCGGAACTCGCCGGTCTCGTTGGCCCCGAGGACGCGGCGGGGATCGTCGAGGGCGACCACCTGAATGACGATGCCGGGCAGCGGCATACCGATCGATCCCGCCTTCCAGTCACCTTTGAGCGGCAGGTTGGTGCCGGCCGGCGCCGTCTCGGTCATGCCCCAGCCGCCACCGACCCGGAAGCCGGTGATCTTCTCGAAGCGCTGCTCGATCTCGACCGGGAGCGCCGCGCCGCCGCAGGTGACGAGCCGGAGAGAGGCGAGGTCGCGCTTGCCGATTTCCGGGTGCTGCAGAAGCGCGATGTACATGGTCGGCACGCCCAGCATCGTCGTCGCCTTCTTCTCGGCGATGTCGCGAAGCGTCGTCTCCGCATCGAAGCGGATCCTGAGGAAGAGCTCGCTGCCGAGGGAGAGGTGGCGGATGAGGATGGTGGTCAGCGCGTAGATATGGAACAGCGGCAGCACGCAGACGACCTTGTCCGCGCCCTCGCGAAGCGCGTCCTGACCTTTTGCCCAGACGTTGTAGATCGCGACCGCCGCCGTCAGGTTGGCGTGGGTCAGCATGGCGCCCTTCGGGCTGCCGGTGGTGCCGCCGGTGTACTGGAGAAGGGCGAGGTCGTCCGGCCTCACCTCCGGCCACCGCGCCGGCAGCTCGCCCTCGGCCATCAGTCGCGCGAGGGTGAGGGCGCCCGGCGGCGGCGGCGGCAACGGCTCGGGCAGCGGACCCCATTGCGCCTGCTCGGCGACGATCAGCCGGTCGACGTGTCCGGATGCCACGAGCTTCTGCGCGTTGGCGAGAAGCGATGGGTGGTTGGTGGTAACGAGGACGCGGGCGCCGCTGTCGGCGAGCTTGTGGGCGACCTCGCGCTCGGCGTCGAGCGGGCTCAGATGGACGACATGGGCACCGGCCCTGAGCGCGCCCAGAAAGCCGATCGGGTGATCCGGCGTGTTCGGCAAGTAGAGGGCGACGCCGGTCCCCTTGCCGATGCCCAGCTTGAGGAAGCCGGCGGCGGCGCGTGCCGTGGCGTCATCAAGCTCGGCGTAGGTCAGCTGGCGGTCGCGGTACTCGATCGCCGCGCGATTGCCATGTCGGGCGACGGCGCTCTCGAAGAGGGCGTTGATGGTCGTGGTCGCGATCGGCGTGTCCCAGCGGACTCCGGGCGGATACGAAGCCTCCCAGGGATAGGGCCGCTTCATGCGGGTTGGGCGAAGCCCCGGCCTTCGCGTGCCAGCCGGTCGAGCACCGGCGCCGGATTGAGCGAGGCGTCTCCGGTCCGGCGCGCCTGCTCGGAGAGCCAGTCGCGGATCGCCTTGAGGCCGACTTGATCGGCATGGAGCATCGGGCCGCCGCGCCAGGCCGGCCAGCCATAGCCGTAGACCCAGATGACGTCGATGTCGCCCGGCCGCTGGGCGATTCCTTCCTCGAGGATGCGGGCGCCTTCGTTGATCATCGGATAGTTGAGGCGCTGGATGATCTCCTCCTGGCCGATGTTGCGGCGCTTGATGCCGAGCTCGGCCGAGGCCTCGACGATGATCTTCTCCACATCCGGGTCGGGGATCGGCGTCCGCTGGCCCGGCTCGTAGCGGTAATAGCCCTTGCCGTTCTTCTGGCCGTAGCGGCCGGCATCGGTAATGGCATCGGCGATCGCCGCACGCATGCCACGGGCGCGGCGGGCGCGCATGCCGATGTCGAGCCCGGCCAGGTCGGAGACGGCGAGCGGGCCCATAGCGAAGCCGAAGGCGAGCGCGGCTGCGTCGATCTCTTGCGGCAGCGCCCCTTCCAGCAGCAACTGCTCGGTCGCAGCGAGACGCCGTCCGAGCATGCGGTTGCCGACGAAGCCGTCGCAGACGCCGACGATCGCCGGGACCTTGCCGAGCTTGCGGCCGAGCGCGATCGCGGTCGCCAGCGTCGCGTGCGACGTTGCCTTGCCGCGGACGATCTCGAGCAGCCGCATGACGTTCGCCGGGCTGAAGAAATGCAGGCCGAGAACGTCGGCCGGGCGGCTCGTGGTCGCGGCGATCGCGTCGACGTCGAGATAGGAGGTGTTGGTCGCGAGCATCGTCCCCGGCTTGGCGATGCGCTCGAGCCTGGCGAAGACCTCCTTCTTGATCTCCATCTCCTCGAACACCGCCTCGATCACCGCATCGGCGCCGGCCGCATTCTCGATGTCGAGCGTGCCGGTGATCAGGCTCATGCGGCGATCCACCTCCGCCCGGGGCGTGCGGCCGCTACGCGTGTAGTTGGCGAGGATGGTGTCGAGGCCGCGTTTCAGCGCCGCCTCGGTCGCCTCGATCAGCGTCACCGGGATGCCGGCATTGGCGAAGCACATGGCGATGCCGCCGCCCATGGTTCCGGCGCCGATCACCGCACCCGAGGCGATCGGCTTCGCCACTGTATCGGCCGGCATGTCGGTGACCTTGGCGGCGTTTCGCTCGGCGAAGAAGACGTGACGCTGCGCCTTCGACTCGTCGCTGACCACTAGCTCCTGGAAGAGCTCTCCCTCGCGCGCCAGGCCCTGGTCGAAGGGAAGCTCGATGGCCGCGCGCACCGCCTCGACGCAGGCGGCGACCGCCCGCAGCACGCGGCCCTTGCCGGTCGCCGCGGAGGCCACCTTGTCGAAGGCGGCGCGGTCACCGGGAACGGCACGGTCGCGGGCGCGCGGAAGATCACCGGAGGCGGCAAGCCGCTCGGCGGCTTTGGCGGCGGCATCGACAAGGTCCCCCGACGCGAGCTCGTCGACCAGCCCGGTCGATTCCGCCTCGTCGGCACCCATCATCTCGCCCGAGATGATCATCTTTAGCGCCCGTTCGGCGCCGATGAGCCTCGGCACGCGCTGGGTCCCGCCGGCGCCCGGGAGAATGCCGAGCTTGACTTCGGGAAGACCGAACTTCGCGTCCTTGGCCGCGATGCGGACATGGCAGGAGAGGGCCAGCTCGAGCCCCCCGCCCAAGGTGGTGCCGTGGATCGCTGCCACCACCGGCTTCGGGCTGGCGTCGATCGCCTTGATGATGTCGGGGAGGCTTGGCGCCTGCAGCGGCTTGCCGAACTCGGTGATGTCGGCCCCGGCGGAAAAGCAGCGTCCGGTTCCGACCAGGACCACGGCCTTGACCGTGGCATCCTCCGCCGCGGCCTTCAGGGCCTCGGCGAGTCCGACGCGAAGCCCGTAGCCGAGCGCGTTGACCGGCGGATTGTCGAGGCGAAGGACCGCGACCGGCCCCTTGCGGTCGGTCGTCACGAAAGCTTTGGCCACGCCCGGCGTCTCCCTACCCCAGTGTTCCGCATTGCGAAATTGCGTTTCGCAGATTTGACGTGGATCGTAGAGTGGAGTGTACTGGCTGTAAATGCCTCCGAGTCGAGAGGGCGATCAGGGCAGGGAATGACCAGCGGCGGCACCGAGTGGCTTGCGCGCGCGCGCGAAGAGGGCGGCCCGGCGGGCAATCCGACGCGCGACCGGCAGTTCGTCGAGTCGCTGGCGCGCGGCCTCGAAGTGTTGCGGGCGTTCGCGCCCAACCATGCGTTGCTCGGCAACCAGGAAATCGCGCGAGCGACCGGCCTGCCGAAGCCGACGGTCTCGCGCCTCACCTACACCCTGACCAAGCTCGGCTACCTCACCTATTCCGACCGCCTCGGCAAGTACCAGCTCGGCGCGCCGGCCCTGTCGCTCGGATACGCGGTGCTTTCGAACATGGGCATCCGCCAGCTCGCCCGTCCCTACATGCAAGAGCTCGCCGACTATTCCGGCGCGTCGGTCGCGCTTGGCAGCCGCGACCGGCTCAGCCTGATCTACATCGAGTACTGCCGCAGCAACGCCACGGTGACGCTCCGCCTCGACCTCGGATCGCGGGTGCCGATCGCCACCACCTCGATGGGGCGCGCGCTGCTGGCGGCGCTGCCGGAGAGCGAGCGCGTCCACCTGATGGACTTCATCGCCAAGCGCGAGCCCGAGCGCTGGCCGCAGATCCGCGCCGGCATCGAGCGCGGCCTGGAGGACTACGCCTCCCGCGGCTTCACGCTGTCGATCGGCGAGTGGAAGGCCGACGTCAACGCGGTCGGCGTCCCCCTGATTCCCGCCGACGGCTCGCCGATCATCGCCTTCAACTGCGGCGCCCCGTCGTTCCAGCTGCCGCGCGAGCGCCTGGAGAACGACATCGGCCCGCGTCTGGTCAACCTCGTTCGCGGCGTGGAGGTGCTGCTGGGCCATCAGTAGGGAACAACGAAGAACGACGAAGATGATCGGGAGGACGCGTCTTGCACGGAGCATCCGGGACTACCGCCCGCCTCGCTGAGGCGGAGCGGTCCCGCTCGACCTTGTCTGCGGAAGGAGCGCCGCCGCTGCTGGCGGTTCGCGACGTCGTCGTGCGCTTCGGTGGCATCGTCGCGCTCGACGGCGTGTCCTTCGACCTGCCACCCGGGCGCATCCTCGGCCTGATCGGCCCGAACGGGGCCGGCAAGACCACGCTCTTCAATTGCCTCAGCCGCCTCTACACGCCCGTATCCGGCGACATCCAATTCGAGGGCCGGTCGATCCTCGGCCGTTCACCCCATCGCATCGCCGAGATCGGCATCGGCCGCACGTTCCAGAACCTGGCGCTGTTCCGGGGGCTCTCGGTCCTCGACAACGTGCTGGTCGGCGGCCACACGCGGACGCGCGGCGACTTCTTGAGCGACGCGCTCGGGCTGCCCGGTGTCCGTGCGCGCGAGATCGCGCTCGCGCGCGCAGCCGATGAGTTCATCGACCATCTCGGCCTCGGCGCGGTCGCCCGGCTGCCGGTGGTCGGCCTTCCCTTCGGCACCCAGAAACGGGTCGAGCTGGCGCGGGCGCTGGTGATGCGCCCGAAGCTCCTCCTGCTGGACGAGCCGGCCGGCGGCCTCAACCACGAGGAGGTCGCGGACCTCGGCCGGCTCATCCGGCAGATCCGCGACGATCATGGGATCACCGTGCTCCTGGTCGAGCACCACATGGGACTGGTGATGTCGGTCTCCGACACCGTGGTCGCCCTCGATTTCGGCCGCAAGATCTGCGAGGGACCGCCCGCCCTGGTCCAGAAGGACGAGGCGGTGATCCGCGCCTATCTCGGAACGGCCACGGGATGAGTGCGCATCTCGCTGTTCGCGGCCTCCGCGCCTACTACGGCCAGACCCGGGCGCTGCACGGGCTCGACCTCGACCTCGCCGAAGGCGGGATCACGGCGCTGCTCGGGGCCAACGGTGCCGGCAAGACCACGGTGCTCCGGGCGATCTGCGGAATGATCCGGAGCGAGGGCGAGATCCTGCTCGACGGCAAGGCGATCGGCGGCATTGCGGTCGAGGACGTGGTCCGGCTCGGCGTCGCCCATGTGCCGGAGGGCCGCGGCACCTTCGTCCGCCTGACGGTCGAGGAGAACCTCGGGCTCGGCGCCATGATCCGCCGCGACCGCGCCGAGGTCGCCCGCGACATCGAGCGCGTCTACGCGCACTTTCCGCTCCTGAAGGAGCGCCGCCGCCAGCAGGCGGGGACCCTGAGCGGCGGCGAGCAGCAGATGCTCGCGGTCGGCCGTGCGCTGATGCTGCGCCCGCGGGTGATGCTCCTGGACGAGCCGTCCTTCGGTCTGGCGCCGCGGATGGTGGCTGAGGTGTTCGAGATTCTGAAGGCGGTCAACCGCTCGGATAGGGTAAGCGTGCTCTTGGTGGAGCAGAACGCGACGCTGGCCCTTGCGTTCGCCGACCGCGCCTACCTGATCGAGACCGGCCGCATCGTCATGTCCGGATCGACGGCGGAGATCGGCGCGGACGAGAATGTCCGTCGCGCCTATCTCGGCTACTGAGGAAGAAGGGGAGGGAATGGAGCTCTTTCTGCATCAGCTCCTGGCGGGGATCGCCACCGGCGGCATCTACGCCTGCATGGCGCTCGCGGTGGTGATGATCTACCAGTCGATCGACCACTTCAATTTCGCCCAGGGCGAGATGGCGATGTTCTCGACCTACATCGCCTGGCAGCTGCTGGCCTGGGGCTGGCCTTATTGGGGCGCGTTCGCGGCCACCGTCGCGCTCTCGTTCATCGGCGGCGTGGTGATCGAGCGAACCCTGTTCAAGCCGATCCGCAACGCCCCGGTCTTGAGCCACATCGTCGTCTTCATCGCCATGTTCTCGATCCTGAACAGCGTCGCCGGTTTCACCTGGGAATACACGATCAAGAGCTTTCCGAGCCCGTTCCCCTCCGAACCCCTTTTCGGTAACCGGCTGATTAGCGCCCATGACCTCGGCATGATCGGCATCACCGTCGTCCTTCTGGTGCTGCTCTACGTCCTCTTCCGCCACACCCGCCTCGGTCTTGCGATGCGGGCGGCGGCGGCGAACCCGGAGTCGGCGCGGCTGGTCGGCATCCGCGTCGGCTGGATGGTGGCGCTCGGCTGGGGCCTGGCCGCCGCCATCGGCGCCATTGCCGGGATGATGATCGCGCCCATCGTCTTCCTCGAGCCCAATATGATGCTGGGCATCCTGCTCTACGGACTCGCCGGCGCTGTGGTCGGCGGCCTCACCAGCCCGGTCGGCGCCGTTATCGGCGGCTTTGCCGTCGGCATCGTCGAGAACCTGGCAGGCACCTTCATTCCCGTCATCGGAAAGGAGCTCAAGCTCACCATCGCGCTGGTCCTGATTGTCGCCGTCCTCATGATCAAGCCCTCCGGCCTGTTCGGCCGGACGGCGGTCAGCCGGGTCTGAGCCATGGCGGCCAGGGAAGACATCGCCGAGGTCGCGGCCCCGCGTGTGGGCGGGCTCACGTTTCCGGCCTGGCAGCGGCTGCTGACGGTCGGCGTCCTGATCGTCGGGCTCGCGATCCCGCTGTTCGTCAGGAACTTCACGGTGTTCCAGCTGACGCTGGTGATGATCTATGCCATCGCCATCCTCGGCCTCAACCTGTTGACGGGAATCAACGGACAGTTCTCCCTCGGCCACAGCGCCTTCTATGCGATCGGGGCCTACACGACGGCGATTCTGATGGACCGCTTCGGCGTTCCCTACGCGCTGACCCTGCCGGTGGCGGGCGTCATCTGCCTGATCGCCGGTTTCCTCTTCGGATTGCCGGCGCTTCGGCTCGAAGGCCTTTATCTCGCGCTCGCCACCTTCGCCCTGGCGGTTGCCACGCCGCAGCTCCTTAAGCTGTCGCTGTTCGAGCGCTGGACCGGCGGCGTCCAGGGTATCGTCATCGTCAAGCCCGATCCGCCCTTTGGCCTGCCTTTGAGTCAGGATCAGTGGCTCTACTACTTCACGCTCGCGGTTCTCGTCGTCATGTTCGCCGCGGCGGCGCGGCTGATCTCGAGCCGTACCGGACGCGCGCTGAAGGCGATCCGCGACAACCCGCTTGCCGCCAAGGCGATGGGCATTGACACCGCCCTCTACAAGTCCTTGGCCTTCGGCGTGAGCGCCCTCTACACCGGCGTCGCCGGCGCGCTCGGTGCCATTGTCATCCAGTTCGTCGCCCCGGACAGCTTCACCTTCTTCCTCGCCGTCAGCTTTCTGGTCGGGATGGTGGTCGGTGGCGTCGGCTCCATTCCGGGGGCGTTGATCGGCGGCGCATTCATCATGTTTGTTCCCAATCTGGCCGAGCAGGTCTCGAAGGGGCTGGCTTGGGCGGTCTACGGAGTTATTCTGATCCTGGTCATCTACGTCATGCCGACCGGGGCCGCGGGCTTCGTTCGTCTGGTTGCGGGCCGTGTCGCCCGCGTAGTTTCGTCGAACCGGTAACCAAGGAGGAAACCATGACTACAAGGCGAACTCTGCTGGCGGCGGCGGCCCTGGCCGGCGTCGCGCTCGTCTCCTCGCCGTCGCTGGCGCAGAAGAAATACGATCCAGGCGCCAGCGACACCGAGATCAAGGTCGGCAACATCAACCCGTACAGCGGACCGGCCTCGGCCTACGGACTGATCGGCAAGACCATCGACGCTTACTTCAAGAAGGTGAACGCCGAGGGCGGCATCAACGGCCGCAAGATCACCTTCATCAGCTACGACGACGGCTTCAGCCCGCCGAAGACGGTCGAGCAGGCGCGGAAGCTGGTCGAGAGCGACGAGGTGCTGCTGATCTTTCAGTCGTTGGGTACGGCCGGCAACACGGCGATCCAAAAGTACATGAACGGCAAGAAGGTGCCGCAGCTCTTCGTCGCCACCGGCGCCACCCAGTTCGGCAATCCCAAGGAGTACCCCTGGACCATGGGCTGGCAGCCCAACTATCAGAGCGAAGGCCGTATCTACGCCAAGTACATCCTGGACAAGCATCCGGCCGGCAAGATCGGCATCCTCTACCAGAACGACGACTACGGTAAGGACTACCTGAAAGGGCTCAAGGACGGACTCGGGGCTAAGGCCGCCTCGATGATCGTCGCCGAGCTGCCCTACGAGGTCGCCGACCCGACTGTCGACTCGCAGATCGTGACCCTGAAGTCGAAGGGCGCCGACGTCTTCTTCAACGTGACCACGCCCAAGTTCGCGGCCCAAGCCATCCGCAAGGCGGCGGAGATCGGCTGGAAACCGGTCCACCTCCTGAACAACGTGTCCAACTCCGTCGGTTCGGTGCTGAAACCGGCCGGGCTCGAGGCCTCGAAGGACATCCTGTCGACCGGCTACATCAAGGACGCGACCGACCCGACCTGGAAGGACGATGCCGCCATGAAGGAGTGGGAGGCCTTCATGAACAAGTACTTCCCCGACGGCGACAAGACCTCGAGCTTCACCAACTACGCCTACACCGTGGCCCAGAGCCTGGTGCAGGTGCTGAAGCAGGCCGGCAACGAGCTGACGCGTGAGAATGTCATGAAGCAGGCCGCCAACCTGAAGAACGTCGAGCTCGGGATGCTGTTGCCGGGTATCAAGCTCAACAGCGGACCGAACGACTTCTATCCGATCGAGCAGATGCAGATGCAGCGTTTCGACGGCGAACGCTGGCACCTGTTCGGCCCGGTGATGTCCGGCGAGATCGGCGGAAGCTGAGCCGGCCGAAAAGCGGGGAGGGCGCCCGCGCCCTCCCCATGGCCGTTTCTCTATCGCTCACGCGGCGCCGAGCTTCGCCTTCAGGCGGAGGACGGCGCTGTCCGGCGTGGCGATGAGCCGGCGCCGGGGATCGCGAGCGGCGATCGCCTCGCGTGCCGGCGCCATCGAGAACTGCCCGAGGACGAGCGCGGGCATGGGAGGTGTCTGCTGTGCTAGAAGGGGCGGCGCCGGCCTGAGCGCCGTCCCTTCACCCCGAGAGACAAGTCCCGACATGCGTCAGCACAAGATCGCCGCCATCCCCGGCGACGGGATCGGCCAGGAGGTCATCGCGGCCGGCCTCGAGGTCCTGGAGGTCTGCGCCAGCCGCGACGGCGGCTTCCGGCTCGCGGTCACGCCCTTCGACTGGGGCTCCGACTACTACAAGAAGCACGGCGTGATGATGCCGGCCGACGGCCTCGACCGGCTTCGCCCGTTCGACTCCATCTACTTCGGCGCGGTCGGCGCCCCGGACGTGCCCGATCACGTGACGCTCTGGGGGCTCAGGCTCGCCATCTGCCAGCCCTTCGACCAGTACGCCAACGTCCGGCCGACCCGCATCCTGCCGGGGATCGAAAGCCCGCTCAGGAACGTGAAGCCAGGCGACCTCGACTGGGTCATCGTCCGCGAGAATTCCGAAGGCGAGTACGCCGGCCAGGGCGGACGCTCGCACAAGGGCTTGCCGGAGGAGGTCGCGACCGAGGTCTCGATCTTCACCCGCGCCGGCGTCGCGCGGATCATGCGCTTCGCCTTTGCGCTGGCGCGCTCGCGGCCGCGGAAGCTCCTGACCGTCGTCACCAAGTCGAACGCCCAGCGCCACGGCATGGTGCTGTGGGACGAGATCGCCGCCGAGGTCGCCCGCGAGTTTCCGGAGGTCACATGGGACAAGATGCTGGTCGACGCCATGACCATGCGCATGACCTTGAAGCCGCGGTCGATCGACACGGTCGTCGCCACCAACCTGCATGCCGACATCCTGTCGGACCTGGCGGCGGCTTTGGCGGGATCGCTCGGCATCGCCCCGACGGCCAACCTGAATCCCGAGCGCAAATTCCCCTCGATGTTCGAGCCGATTCACGGCTCGGCCTTCGACATCGCCGGCAAGGGCATCGCCAATCCGGTCGGCACCTTCTGGTCGGCGGTGATGATGCTGGAGCACCTCGGCGAGGGGGCCGCCGCCGGGCGGTTGATGCGGGCGATCGAGCGGGTGACCGCCGATAGGAAGCTGCACACGCCCGATCTCGGCGGCAATGCCACGACGCGTCAGGTGACCGACGCGACGTGCGCGGCGCTGCTCGGCGACAATCTCTAGAGCGTTTTCCGATCATTCTGGCTCGTAGCCTGAGTTTGTGAAGAAGTTGGCGCAGTCTGTCGCCGTGAAGAGTTCGATGGCGTTTGCGATGGCTTCCCAGAGAGCGTCGCGGGTGCGAGCGGCAGTTTTTCGCAGGAAGGCC